>NZ_AEPF01000079.1 GCF_000193735.1 Neisseria sicca 4320 | reverse complement strand
AAAGGTAAAGGTCGTCTAGAAAAGTTATGAAAACTTTTCAGACGACCTTTTGGCTTTTAAACCGATAATAGGTAAACGAATGAAAGAATCAGGCGGGAGAATTTATATCACATCGGCTTTGTGATACATTTCATATCTTTACAAACCGCTATATGAAAGGCGGCGGGTAGGCAGTTTGACTGTTTGACAGTGGCTTCAAATAGAAAATATTTGTACCGTGATTGCCGCGGCAGGTATTTCTTATTTGAATTTACTCCTTTCCAATCTGCCGTTTCATTCCCGATTATCGCGCCCTTCGTTATTGCACATCATAAATACAGGAAAACAAATGTTTTGGTACATCATAGGTTTTTGCGCCTTTGTCGTTTCGCTTCTCGCGCTTTGGGTCAACGCCAGCGCATTCGGTATGCAGGATGACGATACGCCGCAATCGGAATACGAAAAACGCCTTGGTCTGGGAACGAAATTGAAAGACAAGGAAACCGCCGCCAAAGAGCGTGCCGCCGCGCGTTTTCATCCGGACGATTGAGCCGTTTGGCAATATGGGTTTCAGACGACATAAGGAGTCCGAACAATGAAAAAATGCGTTGTCCTGACCGGAGCCGGGATTAGCGCCGACAGCGGGTTGCTGACTTTCCGCGATGCGGGCGGTTTGTGGGAAGGGCATAAGGTGACGGATGTCTGCACGCCCGAAGCCTTGGCGCGTAATCCCAACCTTGTGATTGATTTCTACAACCAGCGCAGGCTTCAGGCAAATGCCGCCGAGCCGAACGCCGCGCATCTGGCGTTGGTCAAGCTGGCGCAATATTACGATGTGCGCATCATCACGCAGAATGTGGACGCGCTGCACGAGAAGGCGGGCAGCAGCAAAGTATTGCACCTGCACGGCGAGCTGAACAAACTGCGCAGCACCGTCGATGAAGACGAAATCATCGAATTTACCGGCGAGCAGACCAACGATGTGCGCGACAGCAAAGGCAATCTGATGCGCCCGCATATCGTGTTTTTCGGCGAGCAAGTGCCGATGTTTGACGCGGCGGTCGAGGAAATGCGCGATACGGATGTGGTCATGATCGTCGGCACGTCGATGCAGGTTTATCCGGCGGCTTCGCTGATTCATTACGCGCCGCCCGATGCAGAACGCTATCTGGTCGACCCGAATCCGCAAGGCGTGGGCGCGGATGTCGAAGTGATTCCAAAACGCGCGGCAGAAGGCGTGCCGGCATTGGTGGAGTATTTGATTGGTCGGGTTTGAGAATTAAGGAAAGGTCGTCTGAAGAAGTTTCAGACGACCTTTGGTATTGTATGGGGCTATCCGTTGGAGATTGTTTGGCAGGAAGTTTAAATGTTAAGTGTGGATATTGTCTTCACTCTCGCCCCTGGATGACTAACCCATCGTCGTTATTCCCGCGCAGGCAGGAATCCGGAAGTTTAAAGTTGTGGCAGCTTTGAAATCATTCCGAAATGCCGAGGTCTGGATTCCTGCCTGCGCGGGAATGACGATAGGTAAGTTTTTTTGAATTTTTTAAAGTTATATCGGCGGTGGTTTCGCGGGCAAAGCCCACGCTACGGTTGGGTTTTTTGATTGAATTCGAGACAAAAGGTCATCTGAAAACCTAAATCCGTTTTCAGACGACCTTTGTTTTTCACCAACTTTATTGCCCGCGTAAGAACAGTGCGTCCAGTTCTTTCAGCGTCAGCTTCACCCAGGTCGGGCGGCCGTGGTTGCATTGGTTGCTGCGCGGAGTGTTTTCCATGTCGCGCAGGAGGGCGTTCATTTCGGGCAGGGTGAGTTGGCGGCCGGCGCGGACGGAGCCGTGGCAGGACATGGTGGCGAGGATGTGGTTTTCGTGTTCTTCGATGGTTTGGCTGCTGCCGACTTGGGCGAGTTCGCCCAATACGTCTTTGGCGAGCGAGACGACGTCGGCTTTGCCGAGCATGGCGGGGACGGCGCGGACGGCGAGGGTGTTGCCGCCCATGTCGGACAATTCCAGCCCGAAGCCTGCCAGCGTGTCGGTATGGTCGGCGAGGGCGGCGCATTCTTCGTGGGAGGCGGCGAAGGTAACGGGGATGAGCAGGCGTTGGCTTTGCAGGTTGCCGTTTTCCTGCCGCTGGCGTTTCATTTTTTCGTAGTTGACGCGTTCGGCGGCGGCGTGCATGTCGATGAGCAGCAGGCTGTCTTCGGCTTGGGCGAGGATGTAGATGCCTAATAGTTGGGCGATGGCGAAGCCGAGCGGTGGCAGTTCGGGTTTGGGGTCGTCTGAAAAGGTGTGTGCGGGGATTTCAGACGACGTGGCGGATGTGCTGCCGAAGCGGGCTTGTTCGAATTGTGCCAATTCGATGTCTGCTTCGTCGGCTGCGGTGTTTTTGAAGAGTTCGGCGTAGGTGTTGAGGGCGGCGCGGCTTTCGCGCAGGGATAGGCTGCGCTGCTGCGGCGCGCGTGCTGCCTGATAGGGCATGGGGGCGGTTTTGCCTGAACTGAAGGCGCTGCGCGGTTCGGAAACGTGTGTATTTGGTGTGGCGGCGAAGATGTTTTCAGACGACGTGGTCGGGTTTGGGTGGAACCCGTTAGGCTCGTTTTCAGACGACGTTGCCGCGGGACGGATACCTGTGATTTCGTGCAACACTTCGCCTGCGTTGCCGACGCTTTCGGTCAAGTCGGCGCGGGTGTCGGCGAGGGCTTTGTTGAGGGTGTGGAACACGAGTTGGTGCACCTGCTGGCTGTCGCGGAAGCGGATTTCGGTTTTGGTGGGGTGGACGTTGACGTCCACGGCTTCGGGCGGCAGGTCGAGGAAGAGGACGAAGGCGGGGGTGAGGGCGTTGTGCAACACGTCGCGGTATGCCTGTTTGACGGCGTGGAGCATGACTTTATCGCGCACGAAGCGGTGGTTGACGAAGCAGTATTGTTTGTCGGTTTTGCCTTTGGCGAAGGTGGGTTTGGCGATGGCGCCGTAGAGCCGCAGCGCGCCGTTGCCGCTGTCGATTTCTAAGGATGCCGCCTGAAAGTCTTCGCCGACGATGGCGGCTATGCGTTCGTGCAGGCTTTGGGCGGGGAATTTGAACACTTGTTTGCCGTCGCGTTTGAGCGAGAAGGCGATGTGCGGATGCGCCAGTGCGAGGCGTTCGAGCATGGTGGCGCAGTGGGCGTATTCGGTGTTTTCGGATTTGAGGAACTTGCGCCGCGCGGGAGTGTTGAAGAAGAGTTCGGCGGCTTCGATGGTGGTGCCGACGGGGTGGGCGGCGGCGGTGGGGCTGCTGAGTTTGCCGTCTTCGGCTTTGACTTGGGTCGCATGCGTGCTGCCGTCTTGGCGGCTGGTCAGGGTCAGGCGGCTGACGGAGGCGATGCTTGCCAAGCCTTCGCCGCGAAAGCCCATGCTGGCGACGTGTTCCAAGTCGTTTAAGGTTTTGATTTTGCTGGTGGCGTGGCGGTGGAGCGCGAGTTCGATGTCGTCGGGGTGGATACCGCCGCCGTTGTCGCTGACGCGGATGAGGCGGATGCCGCCGCCTGCCAGCTCGACTTCAATCGCCGTCGCGCCTGCATCTATGCTGTTTTCGACGATTTCTTTGAGGGCGTTAGCGGGGCGTTCGACCACTTCGCCGGCGGCGATTTGGTTGACGAGGTGGTCGGGCAGGGCGGCGATTCGGGACATGGGTTTCTTCCGTTTTCAAACTGGCGGGTATTATAGCAAAAGGTCGTCTGAAAACCGGAATCGGGATTTCAGACGACCTTTTGATCAGACGGGCGGTTTATTTGTTTTCTGCTTCTTCAAAACCGACGACTTCCAAGCCGAAGCCGGTCAGGCCGGTGAAGGCGGAAGGCTGGCCTAACACGCGCAGTTTGCCGACGTTGAGACCGGCGAGGATTTGCGCGCCGATGCCGTAGCTTTTGCTGTCCCATTTGTAGGCTTGGTTTGCGCCTTTGGGCAGGGTGCGGTCGAGCAGGGTGGCGCCGTCTTCGGTGCGGTGCAGGAGGATGACGACGCCGCTTTCGGCTTGCTGGATGCGCTCAAGGGCTTTGGGCAGCGACCAGGAATGGCGCGGGTTGGCTTGGATGAAGTCCATGACGCTGAAGGGTTCGTGAACGCGGACGAGGGTTTCGGTGTCGGCAGAGGGTTTGCCTTTGACGAGGGCGAGGTGGGTTTCGCCGGAGAGCTTGTCAACGTAAACGTGTTGCTGGAATTCGCCCCAAGGGGTTTGTACGGGCGAATCGCCCATTTCTTCGAGCAGGCTTTCGGTGCGGCTGCGGTATTCGATGAGGTCGGTAATCGTACCGATTTTGAGGCCGTGTTCTTCGGCGAACTTCATCAGCTCGGGCATACGCGCCATGGTGCCGTCGTCGTTGATGATTTCGCAGATGACGGCGGCGGGGATGAGCCCATTCATTTGTGCCAAATCGACGCCGGCTTCGGTGTGTCCGGCGCGTACTAGGACGCCGCCTTTTTGCGCACGCAGGGGGAAGATGTGGCCGGGTTGGACGATGTCTTCGGGTTTGGCGGTCGGGGAGACGGCGGTTTGGATGGTCAGGGCGCGGTCGGCGGCGGAAATGCCGGTGGTGATGCCTTGCGCCGCTTCGATGGAAACGGTGAAGTTGGTGCCGTATTGCGCGCCGTTTTTCTGGGTCATCATGGGCAGGCCGAGCCGCTCGACCATGCTGCCTTCCATCGGCAGGCAAACCAGTCCGCGCGCGTGCTTGATCATGAAGTTGATGGCTTCGGGGGTGACGAACTGCGCCGCCATCAGCAAATCGCCTTCGTTTTCGCGGTCTTCCGCGTCGGTGATGATGACCATTTTGCCGGCTTTGATGTCGGCGAGGATTTCGGAGATGGAGGAAATGTGTGGCATGGTGCGTCTTTCTTGATGGTCGGGTTGGGCTGAGGCGTGTTCTTGATCCAGCCACATGGCGGGCATTTGCGCCGCCTGTTCGATTTTTCGGGCTTTTTTCTCGCCGAAGGATTTGTTTTTCAGAAGGGCGGACAATTCGCCTTGGTTGATGGCGATGGCTTCGGCAAAACGGGTTTGCTGGCCGCCGTATTTGTCCGCTATCCATTGCCGCAGGTTGCGGCGGCGCAGGTCGGTGGTGTTCATGATGTGTTGTGTGGCTGAAAGGATGTAGGCGATTGTAGTCTCGTCTTTACCAAAAGGCAAACTGTGTTTGATGGTGGTTTTTTATTACTTTTTGGTAATGTTTTGACGGGAGGTCGTCTGAAAAACAAAAATTGGTTTTTCAGACGACCTTTGCTTGAAATCTGAACATTTGAAAGAATATGGGCGTTATAGTGGATTAAAATAAAAATGAGACAAGGCGGCAACGCCCGCCGTGTACGGGTAGTACATAAGGGCGTTGGCAACGTCGTATCATTGCAATTTTAATCCACTATAAGTTTAACGCAACCGAAAAGGGTCTAACCTGATGAAAATGGTTTACCGACTGATTTTAATATCTGTTTTTTGTGCAGTCGCAGCGGCGGGCGGCTGGTTTTATGCCCAGCACCGCAACGACAACGCCCATGAAGCGATTTCGCGCGAAGGCGTTTTGATGCAGATTAAGCAGATGAACCGCTTGGAAAGTACGGCTTTTTACATCGACACCATCATCCGCACCGAGAAAAAAGGCGACTGGCGCAGATTGTGGCAGGATTCGCAAAGCGGCCTGTTTATCGTGCGCGGCAAAGTGTTGGCGGGCTTGGATTTGGACAAACTTCATGCCGACAACGTCAATATCGTGGACGGAAAAGTCCTCATCAGCCTGCCGCCCGTAGAAATCCTCAGCGTCGATTTGGAAAATATCGAGGTGTACGACATCCAAACCGGCTCGTTCAACCTTTTGCCCGTGGATAAGGCGGTGTTCAAAACCGTGCAGGACGAAGCCAAAAAACAAGTCCTCGCCAGCGCGTGTAAAGCCCAGATTTTGGATCACGCCAACCGCCAAGCGCAAACGCAGCTTGAAAACCTGTTTGCCCTGACGCAGACGCAGGTATCGGTTTATCCGACGGCTGTGGGGCAGTGCAATTGAACCCGAAATGACGTTTGACAGCATAATATTGCGCGTGGGTAACCAAAAGTGTATTTGGATTTGCATACCTTTTCCCAATAGGGTATTTCGGTAGGCGCGACTTTTTGAGAAAATACCATTGCCTTTTGCAAGGTAATTTGAAGAATTCATTTTTTACATAATAAACAAATTTAAAGGAACACTGGTGAAACGTGTCTTTCTGTTTCTCGTAACCAATATCGCCGTTTTAGTCGTTATCCGGATTGTTTTGGCAGTCCTCGGCATCAACAGTACGGACCAAGTCGGCAGCTTGCTGGCGTATTCTGCCGTCGTCGGCTTTACCGGTTCGATTATTTCTCTGCTCATGTCCAAAACCATCGCTAAAAACTCGGTGGGTGCGGAAGTTATCGTTCAGCCGCGCAGCGAAGAAGAGGCATGGCTTTTGTCAACTGTTGAAGCGCAGGCCCGTCAATGGAGTCTTAAAACCCCCGAAGTGGCGATTTATCATTCTCCCGAACCGAATGCTTTTGCAACCGGCGCGACACGCAACAGCTCTTTAGTCGCCATCAGTACCGGCCTTCTCGATCATATGACCCGGGACGAGGTCGAAGCGGTTTTGGCGCACGAGATGGCGCACGTCGGCAACGGTGATATGGTTACGTTGACGCTGATACAGGGTGTCGTCAATACGTTTGTGGTTTTCTTGGCACGCGTTGTTTCCGGCATGATTGCCCGAAATAACGACGGCAGCACTTCCCAAGGCACATATTTTATGGTGAGCATGGTGTTGCAGATTGTGTTCGGCTTTTTGGCAAGTATTATCGTCATGTGGTTCAGCCGTCAGCGCGAATACCGTGCGGATGCGGGTGCCGCCAAATTGGTCGGTGCGCATAAAATGATTGCCGCGCTGCAACGTTTGAAAGGCAGCACGAGCGATTTGCCCGAGCAGATGAATGCAATGGGGATTGCCAGTGATGCCAAAGATTCCCTGCTGAGTACACACCCTTCTTTGGATAACCGCATTGCGCGTTTGAAAAGTCTGTAATGCGAATAAAACAAAAGGTCGTCTGAAAACCAAATTTGGTTTCAGACGACCTTTTTTTCATGAGTGTTTCGGATAGACGGTCGCAGTATGGGGGCGATACAATAGCATCCCTTTTCAGAGAGCTATAACAATGAACATCTTGATTTCCAATGACGACGGGTACTCTTCGCAGGGCATAGCCATTTTGGCGAGAGTGGCGGCGGAATTTGCCAATGTCCGCATCGTTGCTCCCGAACGCGACCGAAGTGGCGTCAGCAATTCTTTGACGCTCGACCGTCCTTTGCAAATGAAGCAGGCGGCAAACGGGTTTTATTATGTTGACGGTACGCCCACCGACTGTATTCATGTGGGTTGCCATGTGCTTTCGGATTTTAAACCCGATTTGGTTCTTTCAGGCATCAATAATGGTGCGAACATGGGGGACGATACGCTTTATTCGGGAACGGTTGCCGCAGCGACGGAAGCTTTCCTGATGGGCATTCCTGCCGTTGCGTTGTCTTTGAACGATACGCGGGGGCGTTATTGGCAGACGGCGGAACAGGCAGCTTGGATGATATTGGAGCGGTTGTTGAAAAATCCGCCTAAAACGCCTGTTCTTTGGAACATCAATATTCCCGCCGTACCGCCGGATGCGGTGCAAGGTATCAAAACAACGCGGTTGGGGCGGCGGCATCATGAGCAAAGCGTTATCCCGATGAAGAATCCCCGCGGTGAGTCTATTTATTGGATAGGCCCCGTCGGCGATATTTCCGACCGGGAGCAAGGTACGGATTTCGGGGAATGTGAATCAGGCTTTATCACGGTTACACCGCTGCAAATCGATTTGACTTCCTACCGCCATATGGATGCAGTCAGCGGATTTTGGCAGGACGTTAAAGAGGGATAAGCACACAGATTTCTGTTTTTTGTCGAATGTTTTCAGACGACCTTTTTGTTCTGAAGCAGGCGCGGCAAGCCGATTTTAACAGTCCCTAACCGCCCCGATACTTGAGGGGCGGGCTTATTTTTATTATGATATGCACCAATCAAGACAATAACCCCGATATAAAGGTCATCGATTATGTTGAAAAAAACCGCATTTTATGCCGCTTTCGCCCTGACATTGGGCGCATGTACCAGCCAGCAACCCGCCCCCGTCGTCGTCGGTAATGCCGGTTCCGGTACTTCTTCCAATCCTTATGGTGCGACCCCTTACGGCACAAATGCGCCGGCAGCCAACGATGCCCCTTATACTCCTCCTTCCGCTCCCGCTGTCAACAGCAGCTATACGCCTCCTGTTTCCGGCGGTGCCTATGTTCCGTCCTATGCTCCGGTTGACATCAATGCAGCAACGCATACTGTCGTCCGTGGCGATACCGTTTACAATATTTCCAAACGCTACCATATTACCCAAGACAATCTGCGTGAATGGAATGGTTTGACTGACAACAACATCAGCGTCGGAAAAAATCTGCGCGTCAAACCGGCCGGTTATACTGCCCCTGCTTCGACTGCGGCCGCCAAACCGTCATATTCTGCACCTGCACCCGTTGCCAAGCCTGCTCCTGCACCTCTCAATACGCCGACAGTTGCTACCGGTGCAACCCGTACAGTCAGCGGCATTACATGGCAACGTCCGACCAACGGTAACGTTCTTGCCAACTTTGGCGGCAGCAATAAAGGCGTGGACATCGGCGGTAATGCAGGTCAGCCCGTCGTAGCTGCCGCAGACGGTAAAGTAGTTTATGCAGGCTCGGGTTTGCGCGGTTATGGCAACCTTGTCATCATCCAACATAACTCCTCATTCTTGAGCGCATACGGACACAACCAACGTCTGCTCGTCAATGAAGGACAAAATGTCAAACGAGGACAAACCATTGCACAAATGGGTAATACCGATGCCAACCGTACTCAACTTCACTTCGAAGTCCGTCAAAACGGCAAACCGGTCAATCCTGCCACTTATATTGCATTCTGATGAAGAAATTGAAGGCCGCCCGATTATTCGGGCGGCCTTTTAAATTAAATCCGTAATTCATAGCGTGTATGAAAATGTCGGTCTCCCTGTTTCGGCAATGATTATGCCTGTGCGGGTGAGGTATCAAAGGGGCTGTTTGAGTAGAACTTTATACCGATATGCTGCCACTAAATATTGGTTTTCAATAATATAGTGGATTAACTTTAAACCAGTACGGTG
>NZ_AEPF01000080.1 GCF_000193735.1 Neisseria sicca 4320 | reverse complement strand
TAATGGGTGTATTCGGCTTTCTGTTCCCTTGTTGGCGCAATAAAGGCGAACATATGCTCCTTTGATGGACATTCTCTGCTAGGATTCGGGCAAGCCTTCAGCGGTGATCTTTTTATCCACTCTTTATACGGAGATAACACAATGAAAATAAAGCTATTGTTTTCTGCTTTGGCACTGTCTGCATTGATGATGGACGCTCAGGCGCATGTTACGATTCGCAATAATTCTAATGGTGTTGATAGTATTTCTGGAAAATCAGACCATTTCCGCCTGAATGTGCCGACCAATCGTGGTAAGGCGGTAACCGGGGTAAAAATGGTGGTTGCCGAAGGTGTGAAACTGTTGTTCATCCATCCTGTTCCGGGTTGGACTTATAAAACGGAAAAAGATGCCCAAGGCAATATCGTCAGCATTACTTACAAAGGCCGCATGGAAGCGGGCGAATTTACTTCGTTCCCGTTTATCGCGTTGAATCCTAAAGGCGATGTCTCAGTGAAATACAAAGCGTATGTCACTTACGCGGATGGCGTTGTGGTGCCGTTTGACGGTTCGGAAGAGGCAAAAGGCTATCAACCGACGATTCATCTGAAATAATCGCTCGGGAATGTTTGCCCTGATGCCGGCGGGTCAATCAAGATATTGAACCGATTGACAATCGGGCTGTAACGTTTTCCCTGCTAAAGACAGGTCGTCTGAAAACCTGAATCGGTTTTCAGACGACCTGTCTTTATTTTTTCCAATAAGCCGGTGTCAGCAAAATCAACACGGTAAAAATTTCCAAGCGTCCCAGCAGCATGACGGCCGAACACAGCCACTTTTGCACATCGCTCAATACCGCATAGCTGCCCGCCGGTCCGACTTCACCCAAGCCCGGTCCCGCATTGGTAATGCACGCGATGACGGCGGTGAAGGCTGAGATAAATTCCATCCCGCTTGCCATCAGCAAAAAGCTGAAGACAATCGTCGTCATGAAATAAATCGAAATAAAGGCCATCACCGTCAGCGCCATGCGGTCGTGAATCATGCGTCCGTTGACCTTGACCGTGCGCACTGCTCTCGGGTGCAGCAGAACCAACATTTCGCGCAGGCTGAATTTGAACAAAACCAATGCCCGCACGTTTTTAATGCCGCCGCCCATTGAGCCGGAGCTTGCCAGCAAATTGGACAGGAAAAACATCCACAGTGACACGATCAGCGGCCATTGCGCGAAATCCGTGTTGGAAAAACCGCTTGCCAACCCGATGGAGACAAAGTTGAAGCTCACAAAACGCAGCGAATCTCCAAAGGTTGCATAAAAATCCTTCTGCCACAGATATACCGCCGACATCAAAACACTTACCGCCAGCAGCGACAGCAGTACGCGGCACTCTTCGTCCCGCCAATAAGATTTGAGCGAGCGTCGTGTCAGTGCCGTGAAATGCGTGGCGAAGTTGATACCGCCCCAGAGCGTGAAAAACATGACCGCCCATTCGACGGTCAGCGAATCAAAATAAGCGATGCTGGCATCGTGTGTCGAAAAACCGCCCAACGACACCGCCGACATCGCGTGGCAAAGCGCGTCAAACCAGCTCATCCCCGCAAAATGCAGCGTCAGAAAAGCCGCCGTCGTCGTCATCGTATAGAAGAACCACAGCTTTTTTGCCACCTGCGAAATGCGCGGCGCCATCTTGCTTTCTTTGTCCATCCCCGGAATTTCAGCTTTGAAGAGCTGCGTTCCGCCCACGCCCAGCATCGGCAGAATCGCTACCGCCAGCACGATGATACCCATGCCGCCCAGCCAGTTGAGCATATGCCGCCAAAAATTTATCGACGGATCAAGCGTGTCCAAGCTTGTCATGACCGTCGCGCCCGTCGTCGTCAGTCCGGACATCGCCTCAAAAAACGCATCGGTAAAACTGATGCCCGGTATATGAATATAAATGGGCATGGACGCCACCAGCGCAAACGCCAGCCACAACATCAAAACCAACGTAAATCCGTCGCGCGGGCGAAGCTCGCGGCGAAACTGGAAAGTCAGCAACAAAACCGCGCAAGAAGTCAGCGTCGTCGCCAAAGCCGTGGAGGCAAATGCGGGAAACGCGTTGTCCAGAAAAAAATACGACATCAGCGTCGGCACTGCAAGGACCAATGAAAACAGCAGCCCCAGTCTGGACAAAATGTGGATAATGGGAAGTAACTTGTACATATCAATTAATCTTAACAAACCGGCCTGGCCATCCGGTATTTTCAGACGACCTTATCGTCATCAGTAATCGCAAACAGGCGTTATTTTAACAAATTATTGCCTTGCCTAGACGCAAAAGGGTAGAAGCGGAGGTCGTCTGAAAACCACATCCGCATCCCGTCCCGCGTTTGCCAGAAAACCCGCTTAAAGGTAAAATTCCGTATTCCAACATGGGTACTGCATCATGACTAAATTTATTTTCGTAACCGGCGGCGTCGTATCTTCACTCGGGAAAGGTATCGCCGCCGCTTCTATTGCCACCATCCTCGAATCGCGCGGTTTGAACGTGACCATGCTCAAGCTCGACCCTTATATCAACGTCGACCCCGGCACGATGAGTCCGTTTCAGCACGGCGAAGTGTTCGTCACCGACGACGGCGCGGAAACCGACCTCGACTTGGGACACTACGAACGCTTCATCAACGCCATCATGACCCGCCGCAACAGTTTCAGTACGGGGCAGGTGTACGAAAACGTCATCGCCAAAGAACGCCGCGGCGACTACCTCGGCGGCACGGTTCAAGTCATCCCGCACATTACCGACGAAATCAAACGCCGCATCCACGAAGGCGCGGCGGGTTACGATGTTGCCATCGTTGAAATCGGCGGTACGGTCGGCGACATTGAATCGCTGCCGTTTTTGGAAGCCATCCGTCAGATGCGCAGCCAGTTGGGACGCAACAACACCTTGTTCGCCCACTTGAGCTACGTTCCCTACATCGCCGCCGCCGGCGAAATCAAAACCAAGCCGACCCAGCACACCGTTAAAGAAATGTTGAGTATCGGTTTGCAACCCGACATCCTGATTTGCCGCATGGACAGGGAAATGCCCGCGGACGAACGCCGCAAAATCGCCCTGTTCTGCAATGTGGAAGAGCGCGCGATTGTGGGCAGCTACGACGTGGACAGCATCTACGAATGCCCCGAAATGTTGCACAACCAAGGCATCGACAATATCATTACCGAGCAGTTGCAGCTGAACGTGCAACAGGCGGATTTGACCGCGTGGAAAAAAATCGTCCATGCCATCAAAAATCCGAAACACACCGTCAAAATCGCCATGGTCGGCAAATACGTCGATTTGACCGAATCCTACAAATCGCTGATCGAAGCCTTGAAACACGCGGGCATCCACACCGAAACCGACGTGCAAATCACCTTTGTTGACAGCGAAAACATCGAGAAAAACAACGGCGACGTTTCCATGCTCAAAGACATGGACGCCATTCTCGTTCCCGGCGGTTTCGGCTCGCGCGGCGTGGAAGGCAAAATCGCCGCCGTGCGCTACGCCCGTGAAAACAACGTGCCATACTTGGGCATCTGCCTCGGTATGCAGATTGCGCTGATCGAATACGCCCGCGACGTGGCAGGCTTGAAAGGCGCGAACTCCACCGAGTTCGACCTCAAATGCGCCGCGCCCGTCGTCGCCCTGATTGACGAATGGCAAACTGCCGACGGCAGCGTCGAAACCCGCGACGAATCTGCCGATTTGGGCGGCACCATGCGTTTGGGTGCGCAAGAGGTTGAATTGAAAGCAGGCAGCCTCGCCGCCAAAATCTACGGCAGCGAACACATCCGCGAACGCCACCGCCACCGCTACGAAGTCAACAACAACTACGTTCCTACGCTGGAACAGGCAGGCTTGGTCATCGGCGGCGTATCCGCAGGACGCGAACGCTTGGTCGAAACCATCGAACTGCCGAACCATCCTTGGTTCTTCGCCTGCCAGTTCCACCCCGAGTTTACTTCCAACCCGCGCAAAGGCCATCCTTTGTTCACCGCGTTTGTCAAAGCCGCGTTGAACAATAAAAAAGGCTGATACTCGGCAAAAGGTCGTCTGAAAATAGAAAAAGCACCTCGGTTGAGGTGCTTTTTCTATTTTCAGACGACTATGGATAATGTTCATTCAGATAAAAATGGCTATCATCTTATTCCCCGCGAAATGGAAAAACGATTCTTAGTATTTTAAAAAGGATGAAGGGGAAGCCAATTTTAAAATTTCAAAATTCTAGCCTGTTCTGAAATGATGAGCTATGCCTTTCTATTTGAATTGACTATAAAAAATGTCGGCTTGTTGTAAAAAGTCTAAACTCTAATGAATAATAATTCCTATCAAGATGAAAAGCATTGTTTAAATATCGAAAGTTCATTATGATTGCGCAAACTGTTCCATTCCACGGGCCTGCTGTTTTCGGTTTTGAGTCTCTTATTTTGTGAAACGATAGGCCTAGATTTGATTCTTTGATTAAAGAGGAGTTTGTATGAAAAAAGCTATTATTGCCCTGACTATCGCGGCTTTGCCTTTTGCAGCATCCGCCGAAGTTGTTCTTTATGGACAAGTGAAAAGCAGCATCACCGCAGGACAAGTGAAAATCAAAGGCAGTGAAGGTACTGAAAAAAGCGCGACCGCTACCCGCATCAACGACAATACTTCGCGCATCGGCTTCAAAGGCAACGAGAAACTTTCAGACGACCTCAAAGTCATTTGGCAGGTTGAACAGCGTACCTCTATTTTAGGCGAATCCAACAGCCAACGTTTCGGCAACCGCAATTCCTTCATCGGTTTGGAAGGCAAGTTTGGTAAAGTTCGTGCCGGTAACATCGACAACATGCTCAACGAAATGGACACCATCGATCCGTGGATGTATAAAACCGATGCCATGGGTTTGGGTATCAACACCCGCACCGGCGTACGTACGACCTCTTTGCGTTATGACAGCCCTTCGTTCGGCGGATTCAAGTTCAATGCCTCCTACGCTCCGCGCGACAACCGCAATCCGGACGACAAATACGTACACGAAAAACCGAGCAAAGAGCAATATACTGCCGGTTTGATCTACGAAAACAACGGTTTTGCCACCAAACTGGGCTACGGTCATTATAAAGGCGCGTACACCAACAAAGACGGCAAAGTCAAAGCCGCCCAAATCGCGAAGATCGAAAGCTACTACGACAAAGACAACCTGTTTGTCGGCGTAGGTGCTCAATACGCCAAAGGTCATGAAAACGCGAACAAATATTTGGCGCACTTTACCGATGATTTCAATACCTACAAAGGTGTGGATATCACCAAAGATTCAGGCAAAGAAGAAGCTGTCAAAGTTGCCGATGCAGCCGTTACCGTAGGTTATACTGTCGGTAACGTAACCCCGCAAATCAGCTACGCTCACGGTTGGGCGGCAAAAGGCGTAAACAGCGGCGAGAAACTGGTTGATAAATTCGACCAAGTTGTAGTCGGTGCCAAATACAAATTCAGCAAACGTACTTCTATGCAAGCTCATGCCGGTTATATGAAACTGGGCAAAAAAACCCGCCTGACGCCGACTCAAACAGGATCTGTTGAACAAAAAGCCGTCTCTTTGGGATTGGCTCATAAGTTCTGATTAAACGGTACGGATAATCAGAAAATATATAAAGGTCGTCTGAAACCTGATTTTGGGTTTCAGACGACCTTTTATATTTGCTTTGAGAGCGTTTTACATCTGCACCAAGCCGTTGACGGTAATACTGATTTCTTCTGAGCCGGGAGAGGGAGCTTGGATAGCGTTGTTTTCGTCGCTTGCCGCACTTCTAACAATAGCGGATTCGGCACTCATCATTTTGGTGCGGGCGAAACCTAAACGGTCGTCGATGGAGCGGTTGCCGATGTGGCCTAAATTGAGTTTGACGATTTTGTAGTTGGAAAAGCCGAGCGTTTTCGCCAAGTCTTGCGCGCGGTCTTTGAAGCGCAGGATGGCGGCTTTGCTGACTTGATCGACGGCGGCTTCGCGTTTTTCTTTGGATATGCTGAAGCCGATGCGGTTGAGCGTGGCAGTTTGCAGCGTCTCGTCAGTCAGGCGGTTGATGGCGTCAAAGTCTTTGCTTTCGACTTTGAACAAGGCAACTTCTTCCCAGCCTGTTTGGATGCGTTTGCCGTTGTTGTTGTATTCATGGCGAGGGCTGGCTCTGCGGCTGAGGAGCTCGGCTTGGAGTTTGTTGTTTTGTACGGCTTTATTGAAGTCGTTGAATTTTTTCTGAAATGCTTTGTTAACCGTGGCGCGGTCTTTGCCTTCGGCATTGATGCTGAAGTGGGCGGTCATGGTATCGCGGGTTATTTCGAGATTGGCGGACTCGGCAAATTCGACCATGTTGTAATGAAGGGTGTCGGTTTCGGCTGCGGCGGGCAGGGCGGTTGCGAGCACGAGGGCGGCAAGGATGGGGCGTAACATGGATTTTCCTTTTTATATCGGAGGTTGAAATAAATAAGGCGGGATAATTTGTGTCAGGTCGTCTGAAAGCGCGGCTTCAACAAAGTTGAAAAAGTTCTGACTTTGCTGCAACAGGTTTCAGACGACCTTTGACGGTGTCAGCCGAAAAAGCCCATTTTGACTTGGATGAGTTTTTCGAGTTCGGGTAAGACGCGGCGGCGGGAAACGAAGAAAATGATGTGGTCGCCATCTTGGACAATGGTGTCGGTGTGGTGTCCCATGATCACTTCGCCTGTTTCGGCGCGGACAATGGCGGCGATGTAGCAGTCGCCCGGCCATTTGATGCCGCTGATGCGCCTGCCGACGATGGCGGAGGTGTTTTTGTCGCCATGGACGACGACTTCGATGGCTTCGGCAGTGCCGCGTCTGAGGGGATGTACGGCAACGATGTCGCCTCGGCGGATGTGGGCGAGGATGGAGCCGATGGTGATGAGGTGCGGCGACACGACGATGTCGATTTTGTTGCCTTCGAGCAAATCGACGTAGCTGGAGCGGTTGACGATGGTTACAACGCGCTTGGCGCCGAGGTTTTTCGCCAACAAGCTGGACATGATGTTGTTTTCGTCGTCGTTGGTCAGGGCGCAGAATACGTCGATTTCGTCGATGTATTCTTCGTCCAGTAGTGTTTCGTCAGTGGCGTTGCCTTGCAGGACGAGGGTGTTATCAAGGTTTTCGGCGAGCCACTCGGCGCGGCGGGGGTTGTATTCGACGATTTTGATGTCGTATTTGGATTCGAGCTGCTTGGCGAGGCGGTAGCCGATGTTGCCACCGCCGGCAATCATGATGCGGCGGGTGCGCGCTTCTTTGGGACGCAGTTCGCGCATGATGGTGTTGACGCTGTTGGTGTCGGCGGCAAAAAGTACCTCGTCGCCTTCGATGATGACGGTTTGCGGCGTGGGAACGATGAGGCGGTTGTTGCGGTATATGGCGCAGATTTGGCAGTCCACGCCTTCGGGGAGGTGTTGGTTGATTTCGGCAATTTCACGGTTGACGAGCAGCCCGCCTTTACGCGCCTGTACGATGACCATGCGGACTTTGTCGTCGGCAAACCGCAATACTTGCAACGCGCTGGTGTAGCTGAGCAGCCCGACGAGCTGTTCGGTAACGAGTTGCTCGGGGCTGATGGTTTCGGTAATGTCGAAGACGGTAAGGCTGCCGTTTTCCGTGTCGCCGTTTTCAGGGTAGGGGTATTCCAGATATTCGCTGGAACGCACGCGGGCGATGCGGCTGGGAATATTGAAAAGGTCGGCGGCGATTTTACAGGCGACGATATTGGTTTCGTCGCTGCGGGTCAGGGCGAGCAGAAGGTCGGAGTCCGCCGCGTCCGCCTGTTCGAGAATGAACGGCGATGCGCCGTTGCCGAGTATGGTTTGGACGTCGAGGCGGCTGCCGATGTGTTGCAGGGCTTTTTCGTTGATGTCGATAACGGTAACGTCGTTGCTGGAAACGGAGGCGAGGTTTTGCGCGACGGTCGAGCCGACCTGTCCGCTGCCGAGGATGAGGATTTTCACGGTTTTTTGGGGGGATTGGTAAGGATGATGGGATTGTATAGTAAAACAAAATAAAAAGGCTGAGACCTTTGCAAAATTCCCCAAAAATCCCCACCAAGATTTTTAGGGGATTTCTTATGACCACCTTTTCCCAACAAACCGCGCAAACCATGATTGCTAAACACATCGACTGCCTCCCATTGCTAAAGCTGGAGCAGGTGATTGATTGGCAACCAACCGATCGAGCAGTATCTGAATCCTCAAAGCCTCCGTCCTGTTCGGTCAATAACACAGCCTTTCCGATCTTGAACTCGAACACAGTCTCGTTATCCACATCGATTTCAACCTGAGACCTTTGTAAAATAAAATAGCCCTTTTCCCAAAAAACAACCGAAACTCAAGCACAGATTTTCGACTGTTGGAGAAAAGAAGGTAAAAGAGAGCTATTTTGCAAAGGTCTCGGCTTGTCTGAAAACGGATTCACGGTTTTCAGACGACGTTTGAGATCGTATGAAAGTTTGAAATAATAGTGTGAACGGCAAAGAACGCGTGCGTGCGTACCGCACCACGCTACGTCGGTTTTAAAGTTTATACCGCCCGTGGTTGGTGAGAATACGGGCTACGGCTTACTACTAGTATTCATAAAGCTGTTAGGCATACTGGTCAAAAATCGTTAAAGAAAGGTCACTAAAAATGAGAAAACTATCAATATCATCAGATGAGGGATTGGTTTCAACAAGAACAATTCAACAATTCGCCGAAGATGTAGGGGTCGTTTGTCCTGTTTCATATGTATCACTTCTTAGTAAACATGATCATTTATACTCTAAAGAAAATATTTTCAATTTTGTCAATCAATACGGTGAAAATGATGAAAGGGATATTTCATTTTTAGGGTATAAGCAAAATTTAGGCTATGAGGATATTTATAGCTATTCATGTATTGATGATGAATATGGGTATGCAAAAAAAGTGATTGCTTTTGGGATTTCAGCTAATGGCGATTATATCTGTTTTGATTACAGAAAATGCAATGAAAATCCATGTATCATTCTGATGCATCATGATGATTTTTATGAAGATGAGAATGGAGATACAAAAATGGTAACTAGCCATATTGCAGATAGTTTTGATGCTTTTTTGGATATGCTATATGAACTTTCAGATTAAGTGCGTAGGGTGTATGGCGTAGCCACGCACGCGGTTAGTTTGGCGTAGGTCGGATTCTCGAATCCGACATTTCAAGCATTGCTGCAATAGATTGCAATGGCCAGTATGTTAAAGATTTTGTCGGATACAAGTATCCGACCTACACTTGCTGCAACGCGCTGGTGTAGCTGAGCAGCCCGACGAGCTGTTAGGTAACGAGTTGTTCGGGGCTGATGGTTTCGGTGATGTCGAAGACGGTAAGGCTGCCGTTTTCCGTATCGTCATTTTCGGGGTAGGGGTATTCCAGATATTCGCTGGAACGTACGCGGGCGATGCGGCTGGGAATATTGAAGAGGTCGGCGGCGATTTTACAGGCGACGATGTTGGTTTCGTCGCTGCGGGTCAGGGCGAGCAGGAGGTCGGAATCTGCCGCGCCCGCCTGTTCGAGGATGAACGGGGATGCACCGTTACCGAGTATGGTTTGGACGTCGAGGCGGCTGCCGATGTGTTGCAGGGCTTTTTCGTCGATATCGATAACGGTAACGTCGTTGCTGGAAACGGAGGCGAGGTTTTGCGCGACGGTCGAGCCGACCTGTCCGCTGCCGAGGATAAGGATTTTCACGGTTTGGGCGGGTGGGTTGGTAAGGATGATGGGATTGTATAACAAAAGGTCGTCTGAAAACCTATTTTCAGACGACCTTTTGTTGATTTCAGGCACGGTTTACCAGTAACCCAGCACTTTCCACCAGATAATGCCGATGGTGCCGAAAATCAGGATTTCGACCACGCTCATGATGAAGCCGGCTTTCCACCATTCGGTCATGCTGACATAGTTCGAGCCGTAGATGACGGGGGATGAACCTGAAGCGTAGTGGGTCAGCGACATCATGATGCCGGTGGCGGACGCCATAATCAGGGCGAACAGCATCGGCGGTGCGCCCAAGGCGAGGCATGCGCCGTAGAACGCGCCGAACATGGCGGTAACGTGTGCCGTGCCGCTGGCGAAAACGTAGTGGGCGTAGAGGTAGGCGAGTACCAACAGGGCGCAGCCGGCTTCCCAGCCCAAGCCGAGATGGGAGATGCCGCCCTGCATGGATTCGGACAGCCAGGCAATCAGCCCCAATTTGTTGAGGAAGTTCGCCATCATGACCAAGGCGGCAAACCAGACGATGGTGTCCCACGCGCCTTTTTCTTTCAACGCGTCGCCCCAAGTCAGTACGCCGGTGAGCAGACACAGGGAGAGGCCGAGGAAGGTGGTGGCGGTGGCATCGACTTTCACGCCGAACAGCATTTCGGGAACGCCCGCCCACAAAAGCAGCAGAATCACGAAAATGCCGAGCATGATTTTTTCGTCGCGCTTCATCGCGCCCATCTCTTTCAGTTTTTCTTTGGCAAGGGCGGTCGCGTTAGGCGTTTGTTTGATTTCGGGCGGATACAGGAAATACAGCACCAGCGGCATCAGGAACATGGCGATCAGGCCGGGTACGACCATGGCGGCGAACCATGTGCCCCAAGAGAGGTGGATTTCCGAATTGGTGGCTTTGGCGACCAATTCGACGACCAGCGGGTTGGGCGCGGTCGCGGTAATGAAGATACAGCAGGTGATGATGTTGGCGTGGTAGTTGACCAGCGCGAGGTATTTACCGATTTTGCCCTCAGTGCCTTTTTCGGGGTCGGAATCGAAACTCAGGGCGATGGAACGCATAATCGGGTGTACAATCGCACCGCCGCGCGCGGTGTTGCTCGGTGTAACCGGTCCGATGACCAAGTCGGCTAGTGCCAAGCTGTAACCTACGCCCAGCGTGCGTTTGCCGAAAAGAGAAATCAGAAGGTAGCCGATACGCATCCCCAAGCCGGTTTTCAACAAACCGCGCGAGATGATGATGGCGATACCGATCATCCAGATTAACGAGTTGTTGAGGCTGCTTAGAGCGTCTTTGGTTGCGTCGGCGGCTTTTTCGTTGGTCACGCCGGTCAGCGCGACCAAGGTAATGCCCAAAATCGCCATTGCGCCGATGGACATGGCTTTGCCGATGATGCCGGCGATGATGCCGACGAACAACGCCAAAAGGTGCCATGCATCGGGCGATACGCCCTGCGGCACGGGTATGACGAACCAGATAATCAGCGTCAGCGCGAGCGCAACCGCAGCAGGAATTGGCTTGAAGCCCATGTTGAGTCTCCTAGTTTGAGGTATCGGGGAAATCGGATTTCAGACGACGTGTGCCTGATTTTGGTGGGGAGAGGTTGTCTGAAACGTATTTAGGCGGCAGTTGTTTTTTATGTTTTTCTTTTGGGTGTTTGTGTCATGCGTACTTTTTGTTGCCATCTTTTTCAGACGACGTTTTTTTAGGTTATTGTGTTTTGCCCTCTCCCTAACCCTCTCCCACGGGGAGAGGGAATAATGACGCTGAAAATCAACCTTTATCGGATTTTCTGCAATCTGTCCCCTCTACCTGCGGGAGAGGGAATAATGGTGCTGAGATCAACTATTATCAGATTTCCTGCAAGCCGTTCCCTCTCCCCGTGGAAGAGGGTTAGGGAGAGGGGAAAATCACAGGGTGCACCGTATCGTTTTCCTTGATGGCAAATCTTCTGGTAAGTTTTAGTCAGACGACGTGTGCCGGTTTTGGAGGGGGAGGTCGTCTGAAACGTCTTTGGCAGCAGTTATTTTTTATGTTTTTCTTTTGAGTGTTTGGGTAATGCGTATTTGTGTTGCCATCTTTTTCAGACGACGTTTCTTGAGGTTATTGGGTTTTGCCCTCTCCCTAGCCCTCTCCCGCGGGGAGAGGGGAAGGATTGCAGAAAATCCGATAATGGTCGGTTTCAGCACCATCATCCCCTCTCCCCGCGGGAGAGGGCTAGGGAGAGGGCAAAACCTCAGATTTAGCAGATTCGGTTGTGAAACCCAACAAATACTGAACCCCTAATCATCATGTTGGTTCATGTCCCAACCTAAGAGCATTTTTCAGACGACCTCCATATAGAAAAGGTCGTCTGAAACGCCGTATCGGATTAATCCTGCTCCGCCGCCAGTCCGTACTCTTTGGGGAAGGTACGCAGCGAGCTTTGCAACACGGTAACCGCGCCGTCAATCAGGCCGCAGCGACCGCTTCGGGGCAGCAGTTGGCACAGGCTTTGCAAGGCGCGGAGGTCGTCTGAAGTACCGATGCCGGTATCCACGCGGTTGAGCAGGCGTGAAAGTTGGAACGTACCGCCTTTGCACGGCGGGCATTGTCCGCATGAGTTGGAGGCAAAAAAATTCCACATACTCGGCCACTTTGCGCACGACGCTGGTGCCTTCGGAAATCACAATCATCGCGCCCGTGCCGAGGCTGGATTTGCGTTCGCGCACGGACACGAAGTCCAAAGGCACGTCCAAATCTTTGACGGTCAAAAGCGTGTTTGACGGGCCGCCGGTGAAGACGGCTTTAAACGTGCGCCCTTCGAGCATACCGCCGCCGTGGTCGAAAATCAGCGATTGCAGGGTTGTGCCCATCGGCAGTTCGTACAGGCCCGGATTCAATACGTCGCCGGAAAGCGAGTAGAGTTTCGTGCCTGCGGCATCGCCCAAACCCAGTGATTTGTACCATTCCGCGCCTTTGGCAAGGATTTGCGGAATGTTGGCGAAGGTTTCGGTGTTGTTGATTAAGGTCGGTTCGCCTGCTACGCCGCTTTCGGCAGGGAACGGCGGCTTGCGGCGCGGGAACGGGAAACCGCCTTCCAACCATGAAATCACGGCGGTTTCTTCGCCGCCGATGTAGCGGCCTGAAGTTTCGACCAATTTCAGGTCTAAAGGTTTGCCCAGATAGTTTTCGATGCGGATGAACAAATCGCTTTTTTTCCACTGCTCGATGGCGGGCACGATGGAGGCGACGGATTCGGTCTGGTGCGGGTTGACATACATAATCGCTTTGTTGGCGCGGCAGGCGACAGCGGCGATCAGGACGCCTTCGATGACTTGGTGCGGCGTTTTCGCCAGCAATACGCGGTCTTTGAACG
Source organism: Neisseria sicca 4320 (assembly GCF_000193735.1). Lineage (GTDB taxonomy): Bacteria > Pseudomonadota > Gammaproteobacteria > Burkholderiales > Neisseriaceae > Neisseria > Neisseria sicca_E. Next base: position 97,068 of record NZ_AEPF01000080.1, on the reverse strand, counting down.
TACCCGGTTCGTCTTCGTTGGCATTGCAGACGACGTATTTGTCGCCGTGTTTGCTTTGGGCGGCAACGGCAGCCTCCCATTTGCGCCAGGTCGGGAAACCTGCGCCGCCCATGCCGCAGAGGTTGGCGTCTTGCAGCTTGGAAACGATGCTTTGAGGATCGGCAAGCGCCACCAGCAGGCCTTCGCCGCCGCCGACTTTGCGCCATGCGGCCAAATCCGCGCCGACTTGGCGGGACGGGTGCAGTAAGTTTTGATTGGCTTGGTTCATGATTGTTGCTCCTGCAAACCGGCGTGTTCGCGCAAATCGAATTTGCCGTAGTCGGGATATAAAACGGGGGCTTTGATGTCGCTGGTCAGCCCGGCGCGGGTCATTTCGCGTTGCAGATCGTGGACGTGTCCGACACCGCCGCGCACTTTTTTCAGCGGCAGGCCGCAACTGGCGGCGGCTTTACCCGCGCGGCGGCCGAAGCTGATGATGTCCAGAAGCGCGTTGCCCATCAGGCGGTTGCGGCCATGGATGCCGCCGGTTACTTCGCCGGCGCAATAGAGGCCTTCGACGCAGGTCGCGCCGTCGCCGTTGATTTCGACGCCGCCGTTTTGGTAGTGCAGGGTCGGATGGATCATCACGGGTTCGACGGCGGGGTCGATGCCGCATTTGTGGGCGACGTGGCCGAGCGTAACCAGACGGTTCAACACATCAGGATCGTTTTCAATCAGGCGCGGGGTGTCGAGGAACACACCGACCTGTCCGTCTCGCACCACGCCGCGGCCTTCGCGGCACTCGCGCAAGATGGCAGCGGCAACGACGTCGCGCGGCTGTAATTCGTCAACGAAACGTTCGCCCAAACCGTTGACCAGTTTGGTGCCTGCGGAGCGCACGGCTTCGGAAATCAGTGCGCCTGCCAAGTGCGGCGGATGGGCGACGCCGGTCGGATGGTATTGGAAGGAATCGATGTCGCGCAGTTTCGCGCCGATGCGGTATGCCATCACCAGACCGTCGGCGGTTGCTCCGTAGTGGTTGGAAGTGGCGAAACCCTGTAAATGCAGCCGTCCGCTGCCGCCGGTTGCCAAGACCACGGCTTTGGCGTGAACCAATACCAAAGAGCGTTTTTCCAAATCGTACAAAATCGCGCCGACGCAGCGACCGTGTTCGTCCGACAATAATTCGATGGCGGGGTGGCGGTTGAGCTGGGTGATGTTTTCGTCAAGTTCGACCGCCTCGCGCAGTACGCGCATCATTTCGAGGCCGGTAAAGTCGCGGTAGCTCAGGATGCGCGGCACGGTCGTACCGCCTGCGCGCTTGCGGCTCAACATGCCGTTGCTGTCCGCGCCTTTGGTAAGGTCGAAAGTCATGCCCAAGCCGATCAGCCAGCGGATGGCGGACGGCGCGTCGGTAACCATTTGCGCCACCAATTCTTTCTTGCCTGCGTTGTGTCCGCCTTTGATGGTGTCGTCAAAGTGCTGCTGCAAGCTGTCTTCTGCGCCGACCGCCGCCTGAATGCCGCCTTCTGCCATTACGGTATTGCTGTCGCCGATACGCAGCTTGTTTGCCATAATCACGCGCGCTCCTGCTTCGGTCGCGGATAACGCCGCTGCCGCGCCCGCACCGCCGCCGCCGATAACCAGCACGTCGGTGTTCAAATGTTCCGCGCCCGACAAATCATAGTCGTCAATCAGCGGATGACTGATCAGCAGTTTTGCCAAATCAGGATGGCAGTAATCGCCCGTGTTCGGACCGATGGGCAGTTTGACGCGCGCATTGGCCTGATAGTCGGGGTGAAACTGGCTCAATAATTCGTTTTTTTCCGGCAGGTCGCCGCGTAGTTCCAATGAGGAAGGGCGCAGGTTGGCAAGGGCGGTTTCGTAGTCTATGCCTTGGATTTCGTTCGCCATCACATTGCCTCCTCTTCAAATTCGACTTTCATTTTGCCGCTGTCGATTTCGCGCAGGCGGCGCATCAAATCCACCGGACGCAGCGTGCGCGCTGCTTTCATACGGCGGGCGAACAGACCTAAGTGGTTCGGACGGATGTGTTCGGGGCAGGAAAGGGTGCAGAGGTTGCACATCACGCATTGGTCGAAGGTCAGCGCAGCCGCGCCGAAATCGCCGGATATTACTTGCGCTACGCCGTTTTCCACTTCCAAACCTTTGGGGCAGGCGCGATTGCAGCCGCCGCAATGACGACAGTTTTGCGCTTCGGGGAAGGCTTTGGCGGTGTCGTCCAGCCAGTTCCAGCCGTCGCCGACCTCGCTTACGTCGTAATATTGGATATGCTCGGGAATGAAGTAGTCCAAGAAGCTGACCTGCATCCCTTCTTCGACTTTGGTTTCACACGCCAATGCAGTCGTTACCTCGTGCTCGCCTTCCTTGCGGATCATGCAGCGGCACGAACCGCACACGCCTTGCCCCATACAGCCGACGTTGGCGGTAATCGCGCTGCCGGCACGGGCATAGGCCTGAATGATTGACGAGTCGGCGGAGGCTTTGACCTCGTGGCCGTCTATGGTCAGGGTTAACAAGTTTTCACTCATGGTAGTGTCCTGTGGAATGAGATAGGGGAAATTGGATGTGTGTATTTTTATTACAAAATTTTTAGAAGTGCGGATATTTTTGGGAAATATCTTATAAATCAATGTCTGACTGTCTTTTATCAGTGTATCAGAATTTAGATTTTTTGATGATGGCGAAGTCTGAAAGACAGGATAGGGGCTGATTGTGAACAAAAAATAGCGGTTTTCAGACGAACTTTACGCCATCTTGTTATTTTGTAAGATAAAATAAACTTACGATAAAGGAATAACTGCTAAAAACCGTTTTGAAATACGAGTAAATATCATTATTAAGTGATTGATATAAAAGTATATATCTATGTATTTATTAGATAAATTTGCCAAGTATAAGCAAATGCAAATGGTGTTATAAAATTTCAGAAAAGCAGCTAAGTTTGACTTCCATCAAAAATCATCATGGGTAGAATGACACGGCTTTTACATTTGTGTATGGTTGAAAAAAGAAGGATAGGTCGTCTGAAAAGTAATTGTTTATTGTTTAAATTTATGGTTTTAGTAGGTTTGGTTGCAGCGATGAAGCCGAAGTTTTCAGACGACCCCTTAAGATTTGAATCATCGGTTTGCTTGTAGTTTTATTTCTGTCTGTGAAAATTGCCGACAATATCCGTTATCATCATCCGAGTGGAATGATGGGTTATTAAGTTGTATAAGAATCAATCAATTATAAAAATTATATTGTCGCTCATAGCGATTGACAGCACTATTACACCGATTAAGGTCGTCTGAAAAACGACATCTATAAAAAGTGAACAAACCCTCCCTACCATGAGAAAAGGAACACAATCATGACCGTCATCAAGCAAGAAGACTTTATCCAAAGTATCTGCGATGCCTTCCAATTCATCAGCTATTACCACCCGAAAGACTACATCGACGCGCTCTATAAAGCGTGGCAGAAGGAAGAAAATCCCGCCGCCAAAGACGCGATGACGCAGATTTTGGTCAACAGCCGCATGTGTGCGGAAAACAACCGCCCCATCTGCCAAGATACCGGTATCGCAACCGTCTTCCTCAAAGTCGGCATGAACGTCCAATGGGATGCGGACATGAGCGTGGAAGAAATGGTTAACGAAGGCGTACGCCGCGCCTACACTTGGGAAGGCAATACGCTGCGCGCGTCCGTTCTCGCAGACCCCGCCGGCAAACGTCAAAACACCAAAGACAATACCCCCGCCGTCATCCATATGAGCATCGTGCCGGGCGACAAAGTCGAAGTAACCTGCGCGGCAAAAGGCGGCGGCTCTGAAAACAAATCCAAACTCGCCATGCTCAATCCTTCAGACAACATCGTCGATTGGGTATTGAAAACCATCCCGACCATGGGCGCGGGCTGGTGTCCTCCCGGCATCTTGGGCATCGGTATCGGCGGCACACCCGAAAAAGCCGTACTGATGGCAAAAGAATCCCTGATGAGCCACATCGACATTCAAGAGTTGCAGGAAAAAGCAGCGTCCGGCGCAGAATTGTCCACCACCGAAGCCCTGCGCCTCGAACTCTTTGAAAAAGTCAACGCGCTGGGCATCGGCGCACAAGGTTTGGGCGGGCTGACCACCGTGTTGGACGTCAAAATCCTCGATTACCCGACCCATGCCGCTTCCAAACCGATTGCCATGATTCCGAACTGCGCCGCCACCCGCCACGTCGATTTCGAATTGGACGGCTCAGCCCCGGTCGAACTGACCCCGCCGCGCGTCGAAGACTGGCCCGATTTGACTTACAGCCCCGACAACGGCAAACGCATCGATGTCGATAAGCTGACCAAAGAAGAAGTTGCCAGCTGGAAAACAGGCGACGTATTGCTGTTGAACGGCAAAATCCTCACCGGCCGCGATGCCGCGCACAAACGCCTCGTCGATATGCTCGACAAAGGCGAAGAGTTGCCCGTCGATTTCACCAACCGCCTGATTTACTACGTCGGCCCCGTCGATCCGGTCGGCGACGAAGTCGTCGGTCCCGCAGGTCCGACCACCGCCACCCGCATGGACAAATTCACCCGCCAAATGCTCGAACAAACCGGCCTCTTGGGCATGATCGGCAAGTCCGAGCGCGGCGCAGCCACCTGCGAAGCCATTGCCGACAACAAAGCCGTGTACCTCATGGCAGTCGGCGGCGCGGCATACCTCGTGGCAAAAGCCATCAAATCTTCCAAAGTATTGGCGTTCCCCGAATTGGGCATGGAAGCGGTTTACGAATTTGAAGTCAAAGACATGCCCGTAACCGTCGCCGTGGACAGCAAAGGCGAGTCCATCCACGCCACCGCCCCGCGCCAATGGCAGGCAAAAATCGGCATCATCCCCGTCGAGTCCTAATGTCTTGAAGCCGGGTTGAAAAAGGTCGTCTGAAAACTCGGAATACGGTTTTCAGACGACTTTTTGGCTAATACGGTTTCAATGGCGTAAAACCGGCATCCGTATTCCGGCAAAACCCTGCGACAAAGCGTAAAAAACCGCTATAATTGCTGACAATTTTCCCTTTCAGACGACCTTTTTTAGACTGGGGTCGTCTGAAAAAACAGACAAGGAAGAAATCCGATGAAAAACTACCAAGCGCCCGACGAGAAGGGCTTTTTCGGCGAACACGGCGGACTTTATGTCTCCGAAACCCTGATTCCCGCCTTGCAAGAACTGGCGGATGCCTATAAAGCAGCGAAAAACGACCCGTCGTTTTGGGAAGAGTTCCACCGCGATTTGAAACACTACGTCGGCAGACCCAGCCCCGTTTACCATGCCGCGCGATTGTCCGAGCATTTGGGCGGCGCGCAAATCTGGTTGAAACGCGAAGACTTGAACCACACAGGCGCGCACAAGGTAAACAACACCATCGGTCAGGCATTGCTCGCCCGCCGCATGGGCAAAAAACGCGTCATCGCCGAAACCGGCGCGGGTCAGCATGGCGTGGCCTCCGCCACCGTCGCCGCCCGCTTCGGCATGACTTGCGACGTGTACATGGGCGAGGACGACATCCAGCGTCAAATGCCCAACGTGTTCCGCATGAAATTGTTGGGCGCAAACGTAGTCAGCGTCGACAGCGGCAGCCGCACACTGAAAGACGCGATGAACGAAGCCATGCGCGAATGGGTCGCCCGCGTGGACGACACGTTCTACATCATCGGCACCGCCGCCGGACCTGCGCCGTATCCCGAAATGGTGCGCGATTTCCAATGCGTTATCGGCAACGAAGCCAAAGCGCAGATGCAGGAAGCCATCGGCAGACAGCCCGACGTCGCCGTTGCCTGCGTCGGCGGCGGCTCGAACGCCATCGGACTGTTCCACCCTTATATCGGCGAAGAAAACGTGCGCCTCATCGGCGTGGAAGCCGGCGGTTTGGGCGTGGACACCCCCGACCACGCCGCACCGATTACCAGCAAAGCCCCCATCGGCGTATTGCACGGCTTCCGCAGCTACCTGATGCAGGACAAAAACGGCCAAGTCTTGGGGACGCACTCCGTTTCCGCAGGCCTCGACTACCCCGGCATCGGCCCGGAACACAGCCATTTGAACGACATCCAACGCGTCGAATACACCGTCGCCAAAGATGACGAAGCACTCGAAGCCTTTGATTTATTGTGCCGCTTCGAAGGCATCATCCCCGCGCTCGAATCCAGCCACGCCCTCGCATGGGCAGTCGCCAACGCGCCGAAAATGGGCAAAGACCAAGTGATTCTGGTCAACCTGTCCGGCCGCGGCGATAAAGACATCAATTCCGTGGCGAAGCTGAAAGGGATTGAGTTGTAAGCATCGCCGTTGAGCGGATAAAGACAAGAGGTCGTCTGAAAACTGGGTAAATAGGTTTCAGACGACCTTTTACCTTTTCAATAACAAATTAAAGTTATGGAGGTTTGGTCTGCCGCATCATGCCGTTATAATGCGGGTTGCAGCATTTTGAAAGGGCAGGGCGATGGAAGAATGGTTTGAACGGACTATTGTCGGCCGCTATACGGCGGAGCGGGAAAAGCAGTTTTTTGCGCATTACTTGGAGCGGTTTGCGCCTTGCGGTGTTCAAACCGTCGTCCGACAGGGCGGCGAATGGCTGATGTCGTCTGAAAACGTGGTTGCTGTGCCCCGCGATGTATTGATGACGGCAGACGCTATGGCTTGGGAGAGCCATTCTATTGATGTGCTGCTGATGCCGCACAGTCATGAAACTGCCGCGCTGACGCAAGTGCTGCATGAAGCGTCCAGGGTGTTGAAACCTGAAGGGCGGTTGGTTTTGACGGGGTTTAATCCGAAATCTTTGTGGTTTTTCAGCAAGTGGTTTGATGGAACGCACCTGCCTAAAAAGGAGTATTGCCTGACTTTGCCGGCGTTGAAACAGCGGCTGGCGGATTTGGATTTTGAGGTGGAATTCGGAAAGTTTATGGTGTACCTGCCTGCTGTGAATTCGCAAAAGGGGCTGCGGTTTTGGCGTTTTATGGAGAAGGCGGGGGACAGGTGGTGGCCGCAGTGCGCGGCGGTGTACGGTTTGGTTTTGGTCAAGCGTATGGCAGGGGTTACGCCGTTGCCTGAGTTTGAAAAAATATTGGGAACGCAGACAGTGGCTTTGGGTGCGGCGCGGATTTCGGATTGAGAAATGCAGCGTTGGTAAAGCCGGTATGACTGGTTTTCAGACGACCTTTTGAGGCTGAATATTTGAAAACGGTAGGTTTGGCTCCATAAAAATAGCCTCTTCTATATTTGTCATTCTGCCTTGAATTTGCTGCTTTCTTCCTGCAAAGCCGATTGGTTGCAAATTGTCAGGCTGCGTTGGCATCGGTAGAATCGCAGGTCGTCTGAAAAAGTCGATGTTGACTGTATAGCTTGAGGATAAAGAAAATGCCGGAATTGCCCGAGGTGGAAACAACTTTGCGCGGTATCAGCCCGCATATTCAAGGTAAAAAGGTGGCGGATGTCGTGTTGCGCCAAACCAAGCTGCGCTGGCAGGTCAATCCGCAGTTGGCGGAGCTTTTGGCGGGGCAGGAAGTATTGATCTGTCGTCGTCGGGCGAAATATCTGATTATCGGTTTTGCAACGGGTATTTTGTTGATTCATCTGGGTATGTCGGGCAGCTTACGGATTTTTACGGACGGCGACGTGCGGATTGATCATCCTGACAAACACGACCATGTGGACATTGTGTTTGCGGACGGAACGGTGTTGCGCTATCACGACCCGCGCAAGTTCGGCGCGATTTTGTGGTACGAAGGCATTGCGGAACATCATCCGCTCCTTGAAAAACTGGGCCCTGAGCCGCTTTCAGACGACTTCTCCGCCGATTATCTGTATCAAAAGCTCAAAACGCAAAAACGCGCGGTCAAACTCGCTCTGATGGATAATGCCGTCGTGGTCGGCGTAGGCAATATTTATGCGAACGAAAGCTTGTTTAAATCGGGCATATCGCCACACCGCCCAGCGGACAAGATTAAGAAAAAAGAATGCGTTGTGTTGGTGGAGACGGTCAAAGCAGTGTTGCAGCGCGCGATTGAAACCGGCGGCAGCACGTTGCGCGACTTCGTCAACAGCGACGGTAAAAGCGGCTATTTCCAGCAAGAATATACGGTGTACGGCAGACACAACGAACCCTGCGTCCGTTGCGGCGGTTTGGTACGGAAGGAAGTTTTGGGGCAGCGCGGGACGTTTTATTGTCCGAACTGCCAAAAATAATGTTTGAACCTGTTTTCAGACGACCCCTTCTGTCATCTTAAGGTCGTCTGAAAACTTTATTACTATGATTTGATACACATTTAAGACGAAAAGAACAATATTTATGTACTCACAAAAAGCACCGTTTTTTACCCGTTTTGGCAGATTGTTCCGCCTGACGGGATGGCTGTTCCGGACCGGAAGTCATTTGCGCCGTATTGATGCCGGCAATCCTGCCGAACGCGATCATGCGGTCATTACTTTGGGTAAAGGCGCGCTGGAAGCCTTAGATATCGAATTGGAAATCGGCACGCCGCCCACTGATAATGTGAATGGTGCTTTTGTGGCGGCAAACCATGTGTCTTGGCTGGATATTTTTGCCATGAGCGCGGTGTATCCGAGCAGCTTTATTGCCAAGCAAGAGATTAAAAACTGGCCGGTGTTGGGTAAAATGGGGCAAAACGCAGGCACGGTGTTTATCAACCGCAATTCCCGCCGCGATGTCGAGCCGATTAACCAAGCCATTTGTGCCGCGTTGAAAGCAGGGCAGAATGTCAGCTTTTTCCCCGAGGCGCGGACTTCTTTGGGCTTGGACATTTTGCCGTTCAAAGCCGCGCTCTTCCAATCCGCCATCGATGCCGACGCGCCTGTTCAGGCGGTTACGCTGCGCTATTATGATGATGCCGGCAAAAGGACGACTGTGCCGTCTTATGCGCAAGTCGATTTGGTGCGCTCGCTCTGGCGTATCGTTTCCATGAAAAAGCTGCGCATCCGTATTGATTTTGCCTCCCCGATTCGTCCCGGCAAAGACGAAGACCGCTTTATGTTGAAAGACAAAATAGAAAGCAGTATCCGCGAAGTCGTATTGTCCGATGCGCACGATTCCGAAAAATAATTCCAAGCTAGGGGCTTGTTTTCTTTCAGAAGACCTCTATTTAAATAAAACGTTCGCAGGTTGAGTTTCATAGCTTCAGGTAATTAATATTATTTGAACTATAAATTATACAAATCAAACTCCCTGCGCTAGAATGTATGCATTCACTCGTATCATTCCCTAAACCTAAAATTTCAAGGAGATCCAAAATGGCTTTGCAAGATCGTACCGGTCAAAAAGTACCTTCCGTCGTATTCCGTACCCGCGAGGGCGACACTTGGAAAGATGTTTCCACTGATGACTTGTTCAAAGGCAAAAAAGTAGTCGTATTCTCTCTGCCCGGCGCATTCACTCCGACTTGTTCTTCTTCCCACCTGCCGCGTTACAACGAATTGTTCGGCGCGTTCAAAGAAAACGGCGTTGACGCAATCTACTGCGTATCTGTAAACGATACATTCGTGATGAACGCTTGGGCAGCCGAAGAAGAAGCTGACAACATCTACATGATTCCTGATGGCAACGGCGAATTTACCGAAGGCATGGGCATGCTGGTCGGCAAAGAAGACTTGGGCTTCGGCAAACGCTCTTGGCGTTACTCCATGCTGGTTAACGACGGCGTGATTGAAAAAATGTTCATCGAGCCTGAAGAGCCGGGCGATCCTTTCAAAGTGTCTGACGCTGACACTATGTTGAAATTCATCGCTCCTGACTGGAAAGCGCAAGAGTCTGTCGCCATCTTCACCAAACCCGGCTGCCAATTCTGCGCTAAAGCTAAAAAAGCTTTGCAAGACAAAGGTCTGTCTTACGAAGAAATCGTATTGGGCAAAGATGCAACTGTTACTTCCGTTCGCGCCATTACCGGCAAGATGACTGCTCCTCAAGTCTTCATCGGTGGCAAATACATCGGCGGCAGCGAAGATTTGGAAGCTTACTTGGCTAAAAACTAATTGCCTAGTGCTTAAGATGGTTTAAACAAAACCGTCTGAACAGAAAAATAGAGTTATTCAGACGATACGCTACACGGGTCGTTCTGAATAGCTCTATATTTACAAGTAGAATTTGAGATTATCGTTTTAAATCGAGATTTTTAAAATGGCTATTGATTTTATATTATTGATAGCTTCTTAAAAGGTCGTCTGAAAACCTGATACGCTTCACGCTGATACCGCTTCGGACGCTCAACAAAAAAGGACAAAGATTATGAAAAAAATTCAAGCAGATGTCGTCGTAATCGGCGGCGGTACTGCCGGCATGGGCGCGTTTCGCAATGCCCGTTTACATTCGGATAATGTTTACCTGATTGAAAACAACGTGTTCGGCACGACTTGCGCGCGCGTGGGCTGTATGCCTTCCAAACTCTTGATTGCCGCCGCAGAAGCGCGCCATCACGCATTGCATACCGACCCGTTCGGCGTGCATTTGGATAAAGACAGCATCGTCGTCAACGGCGAAGAAGTCATGCACCGCGTCAAATCAGAACGCGACCGTTTTGTCGGCTTTGTCGTTGCCGATGTGGAAGAGTGGCCTGCCGACAAGCGCATTATGGGTTCGGCTAAATTTATCGACGAGCATACCGTCCAAATCGACGACCATACCCAAATCACGGCAAAAAGTTTCGTGATTGCTACCGGCTCGCGCCCCGTCATCCTGCCGCAGTGGCAGCCTTTGGGCGACCGTTTGATTATCAATGACGACGTTTTCTCATGGGATACGCTGCCTAAGAGCGTTGCCGTGTTCGGACCGGGCGTTATCGGTTTGGAACTGGGTCAGGCATTGCACCGTTTGGGCGTGAAAGTTGAAATTTTCGGCTTGGGCGGCATCATCGGCGGTATTTCCGACCCCGTCGTTTCAGACGAGGCGAAAGCCGTGTTCGGCGAAGAATTGAAACTGCATTTGGATGCTAAAACCGAGGTCAAACTCGATGCAGACGGCAATGTAGAAGTTCATTGGGAGCAGGACGGCGAAAAAGGCGTATTTGTTGCCGAATATATGCTGGCAGCCGTAGGCCGCCGTCCGAACGTTGACAATATCGGCTTGGAAAACATCAATATCGAAAAAGACGCACGCGGCGTACCCGTTGCGGATCGGCTGACCATGCAAACCAGCATTCCGCATATCTTTATCGCGGGCGATGCGTCCAACCAACTGCCCCTGCTTCACGAAGCTGCCGACCAAGGCAAGATTGCCGGCGACAATGCGGGCCGCTACCCGAATATCGGCGGCGGTTTGCGCCGCAGCACCATCGGCGTGGTGTTCACCAGTCCGCAAATCGGCTTCGTCGGTTTAAAATACGCGCAGGTTGCCGAGCAATACCAACCCGACGAATTTGTCATCGGCGAAGTATCGTTCAAAAATCAAGGCCGCAGCCGCGTGATGCTGGTGAACAAAGGCCATATGCGCCTGTATGCCGAAAAAGCCACCGGCCGCTTCATCGGCGCGGAAATCTTAGGCCCCGCCGCCGAACATTTGGCGCACCTGTTGGCATGGGCGCATCAAATGAAGATGACCGTCCCGCAAATGCTGGATATGCCGTTCTACCATCCCGTTATCGAGGAAGGTTTGCGCACCGCGTTGCGCGATGCCGATGCGAAGTTGAAACAGGCTTGATGGGTTGACTTAATCAATCAGCCGAAATGAAAGGTCGTCTGAAAACCTGATGATTTAAGGTTTTCAGACGACCTTTTTTGTCTTTACGTTGCGGAATAAAATCAGTTGCTGGGTAATGTGTAATCGGATACTTGTATTCGACGAATATTTAATGCTTCTGCTTCCTTTAGGTGTTGTGGCAGATGGAGATGTCAGATTCAAGAATCTGACCTACGGCTGTCCTCTCTACCAAAGTGAAAGGTCGTCTGAAAACCTGATTCAAGGTTTTCAGACGACCTTTTATCTCTCGATTCAAATATCGTCGGATGGTTCAATATCGGTTTCGCCGATTCCCGCATTTTTCCGATACTGCCCCGGCGAAATCCCGTATTGTTTTTTAAACGCTTTGCCGAAGTGCGTTTCGGATTGAAAGCCGACGTTCAGTGCGACGGACAGGACGGAATCGGCGGTTTGCCGCAGCAGTGCGGCGGCTTGGCGCAGGCGGATGAGGTTGACGAAGGCGTGGGGGCTGATGCCGGTTTGCTGTTTGAACAGGCGCATGAGTTGGGCGCGGGAGAGGTTGGCAAGCTCGGTCATTTTTTCGATGTTCCATTCGTCTTCGGGGCGGCTGACAACGGTTTGGATGAGCTGGCGCAGGCGTTTGTCGCGCAGGCCGTTGAGTATGCCGCCCAAAGGCGCTTCTCCGCCTTGTTCTAGATGGGCGCGGACGATGAGGACAAGGAGGACGGAGGAGAGGGCATTGACGATGGCGCGCGAGCCGGAAAGCGTGTTTGCGCTTTCGTATTGCAACATGGAAATGAGGCATTGCAGCGAGGGATGGTCCATCTTGATGAGGACGGTTTCGGACAGATCGTGCATGATGTCGGCGTGTTCGTCGTATTCGAAGCGGGCGCAGAACAAATCGAGGCTTTTTTCGCCGCCGCTACGGGACGAAGTGACCGTGAATGCGCCGCTGTTGCCGATATGCGGTGTATCGCCGCAGTTGTTGCAGTCCGCTTCGCTGCTGATAATGTGTTCCGCGCTGCGTGGAAAAAAGATAAGGTCGCCGGCTTGCAAGAGACGCGCTTCGGGTTCGCCTTCGATTTTGATGTAGCTTTCTCCGGCGACGACAAGGTGCGCGATGCCGTGCGCGCGCCTGCGTCCGTGCGGTGCGTACCATTTGTCGCGGAACAGGCATTGTATGTCCACGCTGCCGGTGATTTGCGCCAGTTCGATGAGTTTGTCCAAAGTGTCCATAAGTGTTTTTTGCAAGTGAATGAGATGATTTGACGATTATAATAGTCAAATTATTGCAATAATGCCATTCATCGGATGTAAAGATGGCGGATTTAATTGAAATCTGCCATGAAAGAACAGAGCATCCTGCATATCAAACACATTGGAAAGGAAATCAAAATGTTTCAAAATTGGCCCGAACACACCGCACACGTTAAAAAATCTTTCGGCGAGCTGGGTAAAAACCACCCGAAAATGCTGCAAGCCTACGGCGCGCTGGAACAAGCCGCCACAGCCGAAGCATTGGATGCGAAAACCCGCGAACTGATTGCCATCGCCGTTGCTATCACTACCCGTTGCGAAAGCTGCATCAGCGTACATGCCGCCGCAGCCGCCAAAGCGGGCGCGACTGAAAGCGAAATCGCCGGCGCGCTGGCGACCGCTATCGCCCTGAACGCAGGCGCAGCCTACACTTACGCCCTGCGCGCTTTGGAAGCGGTTGACGCGCAGCGTTGATTTTGTCTCAAAGGGTCGTCTGAAAACCACTCCCGTTTCAGACGACCCTTCTGCTGACGGGCATTGCTTTTTGCCGCCGAACCGTTTAGATTGATGTCTTTGTTCAACCGTTTGGAGAAACAACCATGAAAAAATTGCTGACTGCCGCGCTGACTGCCGCCGCACTCGTCCTTCCTGCCGCCGTATCCTATGCCGCGCCCGCTGCTAAAGCTACCAGCGCGCAACCTGCCAAAGCAAAAGGCGTATGGATTGACGTACGTTCCGAAGAAGAATTCAAATCAGGCCACCTGCAAGGTTCGGTCAACATTCCGCACGACCAAATAGTCGAACGCATTAAAAGCGTCAGCCCCGACAAAAACGCGCCCGTCAACCTCTACTGCCGCAGCGGCCGCCGTGCCGAAGTCGCGCTTGCCGAGTTGAAGAAAGCAGGCTACACCAACGTAACCAACCACGGCGGTTACGAAGACTTGGTAAAAAAAGGTTTGAAATAACCAGCAACAAGGTCGTCTGAAACGTTTCAGACGACCTTTTATCCAAGGAAAAATATGAAACCGATACGCACCTTCGCCGCAGCCGCCATCCTCGCCGCCCTGACCGCCTGCGCCTCACACGGTGGCGATGCCGCCCGACAACCCGATTCCCGACAAAGTTCCGCCATGAATCAAACCCATACCGCCGTCAGCAAATACAGTTTCGACGATACCGTCCGCCGTTTGGAAACCGCCGTCAAAGAAAAAGGCATGACCGTGTTCGCCGTCATCGACCACCAGGCCGCCGCGCGACAAAGCGGTTTGGATATGCAGCCCGCCAAAGTCATCGTTTTCGGCACGCCCAAAGCAGGCACGCCGCTGATGCAAAAAGACCCCGCCTTCGCGCTGCAACTGCCGTTGCGCGTCCTCGTTACCGAAACCGAAGGCGCAGTTCAAGTCGTGTTCAACGACACGCGCGCGCTGGTGTCGGGCAGCAAAATCGAGTTTGCCGAAGTGGAAAACACACTCGCCAATGCTGAAAAGCTCATCCGTAAAACGGTAACGGAATAGGGATAAGCCAAATAATCGAAAGGTCGTCTGAAACCGAAAAAAGGTTTCAGACGACCTTTTATTGTTAACAGGCTTACCATTCTTCAGAAGCGTCGAATATTTCTTCGTCCCAGCTGCTTTTGAGCGCGGCGTGGATGGTGTCCATGTCGAATCCGCGATAGGCGAGGAAGCGGGCTTGTTTTTGTTTGTCTTTCAAATCGGTGGCGGGCTGTTTGAATTTTTTGCGCAACACGGCGACGGCGGTTTGCAGTTCGCGCGTTTTGTCGGGCATGAATTCACGGCTGAGGGTTTCGTCTATGCCTTGCTGCGCCAATGCCTGTTTCAGACGCAGTGAGCCGTGTTGGCGGCTTTTGCTGTGGATGTAGGCTTCGGCGTAGCGTTGGTCGGATTGCCAGTTGCGTTCGGCAAATTCGTCCAACACGTTTTCCAATTCTTCTTCGCTTTCGGCATACGGAGCGAGCTTGCGCTTGAGTCCGACACGGCTGGTTTCCTGTCGGGAAAGGATGTCCATCGCGCGGGCGCGCAGGGATTTTTGGGGTTTCATGCAGAGGTCGTCTGAAAAAGGTCGATTCGTAGGTCAGATTCTTGAATCTGACTTGCGGGTTGTAGGATGGAGGAGAGATAAGAAACTTTCATTCTGTCATTCTCTTTGTTCGGGAATGACAAATCTTTTTATTTCCACTGCTCTATTTTCAGACGACCTTTGAAGCAGGAATAAAGGTCGTCTGAAAACAAGGATATCGGTTACTCGTCGTTTTCTGCTTTTTTCGGCCGCAGGTTTTCGTAGATTTCGGGCAGTGAGCCGATAATCCAGTCGGGTTGGGTCGCTTTGTCTTGCGAGAGCAGGGTCATGTCGCCGTAGCCGAAGGTTACGCCGACGCTGAGGCAGCCTGCGGCTTTGGCAGCGATGATGTCGTTGCGGGAGTCGCCGACCATAATCATGTTGGCAGGATCAATGCCTAAGACTTCGGCGGCGTGTTGCAGCGGCAACGGGCTGGGTTTCTTTTCGGGCAGGCTGTCGCCGCCAAGAATCAGGCTGAAGTAGTCGGCAAGTCCGAGCTGTTTCAAGAGTTCGACAGCGAGGATTTCGTTTTTGTTGGTGATGACCACCAGCGGGATGCCCAGCGATTTGAGCAATGCCAGTCCGGCTTCGGTTTCGGGGTAGGGGCGGGTGAAGTCGCTTAAGTGGTCGCGGTAGTATTTCATGTAGAACACGAAGCCTCTTTCCCACAAATCAGGCGCGGCTTCTTGGTCGCGGTCGTCGGTGATGACGCGGTGGACGAGTTTGCCGATGCCGTCGCCGACGTAGCTTTCTACTGTTTTAGCGGGCAGCGGCTCCATGCCGAGATATTCGCGCATGGCTTCGGCTGCGGCGGCAAGGTCGGGGATGGAATCGCATAATGTGCCGTCCAAATCAAAGGCGGCGGCTTGGACGTGTTCGATGGCGGCGGTCATGATGTGTTTTGCTCGTGAATGATACGGACGCGTATTTTAACATTGTTTCCCTACAGGTAGTTTTCAGATGGATTGTTAACAATATAGTTGGAGCTTGAAATGGCATTTCATTGATTTTCAGAAGCTTTGACTTTGAAAGGCAGGCTGATTCAATTTTCAGACGACCTTTTTTAAAAACAAAGGTTTTTTGGAGCGTTCAGAAAATAGGAACATTCTGTAAAGGGATGGACGAAGCAGTTTGAATACATCGTTTTGTAGTCTGAAAAATAAAACCATATATAAATTAATCAACTTTGAAAATACCGACTACATGCTATTACATTTCATTTGGAAATTGGTTATAGTTACAGCTGCAAAGTCTTTAAACCTCAATCCGACATGAGAAGGAAGAGCAATGTCCCAATCCGCAGCAAAAGAAACCCTTAATCCTTTCGAAATCGCCCGCAAACAGGTCAAAACCGCCTGCGACCGACTCAATGCCGATCCCGCGGTTTATGAAATTCTGAAAAATCCGAGACGCGTTTTGGAAGTCAGCTTCCCCGTCAAACTCGACGACGGCACGGTCAAAACCTTCACCGGCTACCGTTCGCAACACAACAATGCCGTCGGCCCCTACAAAGGCGGCGTGCGCTTCCATCCCCATGTGAATCTGGACGAAGTCAAAGCCCTGTCGATTTGGATGACCATCAAATGCTGCGTTGCGGGCATTCCTTACGGCGGCGGCAAAGGCGGCATTACTTTGGATCCGCGCGATTATTCAGAAGCCGAGTTGGAACGCATTTCACGCGCTTATTCCGAAGCTATTTCTCCGCTCATCGGCGAAAAAATCGATATTCCTGCACCTGATGTGAACACCAACGGCAAAATCATGTCGTGGATGGTTGATGCCTACGAAAACGTCGTTAAAAAATCCGCACCGGGCGTGTTCACCGGCAAACCGGTCGAATTCGGCGGCTCTTTGGCGCGTACCGAAGCGACAGGTTACGGCGTGAACTTCGCTGCCGTTCAAGCCCTAGAAAAACTCGGAAAAGACGTGAAAGGCGCAACCTACGCCATTCAAGGCTTTGGTAATGTGGGCTATCACACGGGCTATTACGCGCATCAATCCGGCGCGAAAGTTGTTGCCGTTTCTACCGTCGATGTCGCCATCTACAACGAAAACGGCTTGGATATGGAAGCCCTGTTCAAAGAGTTCCAAGAAAAAGGCTTCATTACCAACGAAGCGGGTTATGGCAAAGAAATCAGCAACGCCGAACTCTTGGCACTGGATGTGGACGTACTCGCCCCTTGTGCACTGGAAAACCAACTGACTTCCGAAAACGCAGGCAAAGTCCGCGCTAAAATCGTGGTCGAAGGCGCAAACGGCCCGACTACGCCCGAAGCCGATGCCATCCTGCGTCAAAACGGCGTATTGGTCGTCCCCGATATTTTGGCGAACTGCGGCGGCGTGGTCGTTTCCTATTTCGAATGGGTGCAAAACCTGCAAGGTTATTACTGGGAATTTGAAGAAGTTCAGGAAAAAGAAACCGTCGTCCTGCGCCGCGCGTTCCGCGATATTTGGAATCTGGCGCAAGAGTATGACGTGGACCTGCGTACCGCGTCTTACATGATGAGTATCCGCCGTGTTGAAAAAGCGATGAAGCTGCGCGGCTGGTACTAATTAAATTTTGAAGCGTTAGTGTGAGAAAAGGTCGTCTGAAAAATTTTCAGACGACCTTTGGGTTTGTGTGGCGGATAGTGCTTAAAAATGGAGCGGGCGGACGGGCGGCATTGCGGGTCGTATGCCTGCGGATAGGGGAGGTACGTCGATTGTCAGGTTTTTGTTGGAAGAGCGGGTGTGAATGTCGAGGTTGACGTGCAGCGGTAAACCCGAACCGGCAGCCGGGACGGGCTGATAGATTTTGCCGTCGAGGTTGATGCACTTGAATGGCGTTTTTTCCCCTTTACTGAAGGTGAACGCCAATTTTTCCAGCGTTTTTTCTTCATCTTTATCAGCATGGGGGTAAGACAGGCAAAGCAGTGTGCTGAATCTGCGATCCTCCTGCCAAACGGTAAACCCTGCCTTTTTGATATTCTTCATAGAAGAGGCAAACCTGATTTCGTAGGGATGTTTCAGTTTGGCCTTAAAGACGGGAGATAGCTTTTCAGACGACCCTTTGTCTAACACATAGGTGTATTGATCGCCGAGCATGACCCAGCCGCCTGCGGGCGCATCTACCGTAGCGGAGCCAAGCTTCCCGAAAGAGAGGATGCTGTCGTTGCCTTCGCGGATGGAAGGTGTGCCGTCGTCTGAAAAAGCAGCGCAGCCTGCAAGAAGGAATACTGCGGATAAAAAGGGGAAGGCGTATGTTTTCATAATGTTTGTTTGAAGGTATTTAAAATCAGGCAAATGAGGGAATACTCAATCCGAATTGTTCCAATAAGCCGACCGTTTCGTAAACGGGCAGGCCCATCACGCCTGTAAAGCTGCCTTGCAAATGCTCGACAAACACGCCGCCCAAACCCTGAATACCATACGCGCCCGCTTTGTCCATCGGTTCGCCGCTTCGGATATAGGAGGATATTTCTTCGGCAGACAAGGTTTTGAAACGTACATCGCTGGTTTGCAAAACGCCGTGCGTTTTCCCTTGCCAATATACGCATACGGCAGTCAGCACCTGATGCGTCTGCCCTGAAAGCCGGGTGAGCATTTCGGCTGCTTGGGCTTCGGTTTCCGGTTTGCCGAGAATATGGTTTTGATAGGCGACCGTAGTGTCGGCGGTCAGAATCGGATATTCGGGCGACGCGTCGTGTGTGGCTAACCATTGCTCGACAGCGGCGGCATTTTTTTCCTGCGCCATACGTTGCACATAATCGGCGGCTTTTTCGTCGGAATGCGGCGTTTCGTCAATGTCGGCAGGGATACGGATAACTTTGAATCTTAAGTTTTCCAGAATTTCGCGGCGGCGCGGGCTGCCGGAGGCTAGGTAGAGTGTGTGCATAAAACTTTCTTTTTTAGGGGATATAAGGCCGTCTGAAAATTATTTTGACTGTTTGTGTTGGCCGGACAAGCGCACATAATGTGCGGAAGAATATTTCAAAAATTCTTTTTCTTTTTCGGTCAGCGGGCGGACTTGTTTGACGGGCGAACCGACATAGAGATAGCCGCTTTCCAAACGTTTGCGCGGCGGCACCAAGCTGCCTGCGCCTATCATTACGTCCTCTTCGATGACGGTATCGTCCAGAATAATCGTACCCATCCCAATCAACACACGATCGCCGATGCGGCAGCCGTGCAGCATGACTTTGTGTCCGACGGTTACATCTTCGCCGATGATAAGGGGTGAACCTTCAGGTTTTTCCGCGTTTTTGTGCGAAACGTGCAAGACGCTGCCGTCCTGTACATTGCTGCGCGCGCCGATGCTGATGCTGTTCACGTCGCCGCGCAAAACGGCATACGGCCAAACGGATACGTCTTCGGCAAGCGATACTTCGCCGATGATGACGGAGGTTTCGTCGATGAGGCAGGATTCGTGAATTTGCGGAGTATGGTCTAAGAAGGGGCGGATAGGGTTCATGTTGTTTTCTTCCTTTTTGACAGTGTGGCAGGTTTCAGACGACCTGCGGCTCAGTATGGTGCAAGTATGCCCTTTTGATGCAGGCGAAGCAAGAAAGCGATATGAACTTCCTGCAGATATGCAGTTATGAATTTGCCGGTAATAATTTTTAAGGTTTAGGAATTATTTTCCGTCAAGCCCGAATCATTTGCTTGCCGAAGGAGAGAGTTACCCGTTACCTTTTTGTATTTTTGAATAAGTGAAAATCATTCACTTGCCATTTAAATTGAAATGATATATATTTTTAAAAAATATTTCAAAAAATAACGAAACCCGATAGTTTGTATTCAAACAGATTTGGTGGGTTTCCAATACTACAAACTTCTGCTTCCATCCCATATCGTTTTTTAAATCTCTTTACCCACCTTGTTTAAATAAAGGCGGCCCGAAGGTCGTCTGAAACTGTATGAAGGATATTCACATGAGCGAAACACAAGAGCTGACTTTTGCCAAACGGCTGAAGGAGCAAACCGCAACCATTCACGACAGCGTGGACAACTTGGTTATGTCTGTCGAGCCGTTTACCAACAAAGAGAACTACATCAAATTTTTGAAACTGCAATCCGTATTCCACAAAGCGGTCGATCATATCTATAAAGATCCGGAGTTGAACAAAGCCATTCCCGAGCTGGAATACATGGCGCGTTACGACGCGGTAACGCAAGACTTGGCAGATTTGGGCGACAAACCTTACGAGTACGGCAAACCGCTGCCGCACGAAACCGGCAACAAAGCCATCGGGTGGCTGTATTGCGCAGAAGGTTCTAATTTGGGCGCAGCATTTTTGTTTAAACACGCTCAAAAGCTGGATTACACCGGCGAACACGGCGCGCGCCACCTCGCTCCCCATCCGAACGGCCGCGGCAAACATTGGCGTGCCTTTGTCGAACATCTGAATGCTTTGGGTTTAAGCCCTGAAGCTGAAGGCGAAGCGATTCAAGGCGCAAAAGATGCATTTGCGTTCTACAAAGTCGTTCTGCGTGAAACCTTCGGTCTGCCTGAAGGTGCGGAAGCTCCGGAAGGCTTTGTTCCGCACCGTCATTAATGGTTTGACGATATAAGTAGAGGTCGTCTGAAACACATCTGTATACGCGGATTCATAAATTCCGTTTTCAGACGACCTTCATGCTGGTGTAAGTGTTGTATTGTTTGGTTATCCGCATTTGCGGTATTTTTAATTGGTTTGATGGAAATAATTATCAAATATTTTATCACCATCATTTCAAAATACCATTATCACATTCAGGAGTTTTACCATGAAGGAATCATTTAAATTAAGTATGTTGGCGATTGCCTGCAGCATCGCATTGAGTGCATGCGGTTCAAGCGGTGGTGGCACGCCTTCTGCACAGCCTGCACCGACCCCGCAACAGCCGGGCAATAATTCCGGCTCGGGCGGAGGAGGTGATTCAAAACAAACAGAAGACGCTAAGAAAGCCGAAGAAGCTAAGAAAGCTGAAGAAGCCAAGAAAGCCAATGAGGCCAATTCAGGTCAAGGTTTTGGCGGCGAAGGCAAAGTAATGGGCAAGGCTTTGGATGGCGGTGTCTTGGTAGCGAAAAAACGGGAAACCGGCGATTTGGAATATGCCAAAACCGAAGCTCCGACTGCCGCAGACAAAAATGGCGTCGTACTTGATGGTGTCGCCATTAATACCAAAGACGTTAAAGCAGGTGAGTTCACGTTGGGCGAAAAAAGTACGAACGGCGGTAAAGCCGATGCAGCACAATATGCGATACACAGTGGCGACCTGCTGCCTGACGTTCGTTACGGCGGTGTTGCAGATGTAACCAATCTGCGTGATTTCAAACAAGCTTTGTTCTATCAAGGTGCGCCGTCGGACAACGATACCGTTGCCGCTTTAAAAGGCGAAGCCACTTATAAAGGTATCGGTTTGCATTTTGCAAACGGATTGCCGGTCAATACCAGTTTGTTAAACGAGCTTCCTGATACAAGTGCCGAGTCTAAATTGGAAAACCTGTATCCTGCCGCTAGGGCAACCGATGTTACCGCAAAAGTCAATTTCGACCAAAAAACCATCAATGTCGGCATCAAACGCTATTCCGATCAAACGGTTGGCGGTGGTAGCGGCGGCAACAGGATTGCAGGTGTCGTCAAATCCAATGTGCGCGATATGGCGGAAAACCTGTCTTTCGATGGCGATTTGCACGGCAATACCTTCTCCAACAAGCAAGGTACGATGCAAGGCGGATTCTTTGGCGCGAAGGCAGACCAACTTGCCGGTACATATAGTGCGGCAGGCAAAAACCAACGTGATGAAGACGTAGTGGCGCGCGGTGTGTTTGGTGCAAAACGCCAAGATGCAGCGGCTCAAGCAGGCGGACAGCCTGATGCGCCGATTGCCAAACCTGATGCGCCCGTAACCAAACCTAAAGTTGATGCCGCCGCAGCCGAATTGAAAAAAGGTGAAACAGGCGAGCAATACGTCTTATCGAATATCGCGGACTTGACCAAAGTCATTATCAACGGTACGGCAATCGCTTTGGCACCTGTTACCAACAAGCTCTATCAAACTGAATTGGGTTCGGACTACAAGTCGTTTGTTGCTTCAGGCAATTTGAGCAATGTTGTCTTCGGTGCGGCAAAACTTGCCGATAATGCCTACTCCTTGTTTGTTCAAGGGGTAATGAGTGCCTCTCTGCCGTCCGGTGCGGCTAAATACGCAGGCGAGGTGTTGAATTTCCGTGCCCGCAACTTGGATAATAAGGAAAACTGGGTGGATGCCGGCAACACCTACCGTACCACCGGTTCATTTACCGCCGATGTTAACTTCGATACCAAGACTATCGCAGGTAAAATCAATAGTGGTGACAGATGGTTCATGAATGAACGAGCCTTTACTGCCGATATTGCAGGCAGCAGCTTTAACGGCAAATGGACTTCAGGTGCACAAGGCTCTGTAACCGGCGGATTCTACGGCGACAAAGCTGCCGAAATGGCGGGGCGATACAGTTATAATGAAAAACCAGGTGATAATGGCTCTTCAAGTAACAATGCCTTCGGTGTATTCGGCGGTAAAAAGCAATAACCGTCTATTTAAGCTGAAAACAAACCGCCTGAAAGGGCGGTTTGTTTTTGAGTGGGTAGGATTTTCAGACGACCTTTTACGGTAACAACAATCCGGAGGGCAATCTACCCGCTAAAAGGTCGTCTGAAAACCTTGAATCTTATTTTAAGATAATCTTTCGTTTAATAATTTAGATTGCGATTCGGAAAACTGGAAATCTCCCCTTTTTTGCCCGCGTTTCAAGTGTCTTTGATAGGCGGCAACATAGTCTGCCTTGGGTAGTCCCACGAGGACGCCGATATGGGCTGTGGCGGATTTTGCCAAAGGTTCGAGCGTGTAGCCGCCTTCCAGTACGGAAACGATTCTGCCGGGACAGCTTGGGGCGGCTTGGATGATTTTGTGTGTTAACCAGGCGAAATCGGCTTCGTGCAGGTTCAGACGACCTGTTTCGTCTTGTTTGTGTCCGTCGAAACCTGCGGACAGTAAGACCAGTTCGGGTTTGAATGAGGTCAGTTTGTTCAACCATTGTTCGCGTACGGTGGTACGAAAGACGCGGCTGCCGGTATTGGATGCAAAAGGCAGGTGCAACATATTGGCGCCGTTGGCAGAATGGTTGGTTTCAGGGAATGGGAAGAGGTCGGTTTCAAAAAGGTTCATAAACAGGACGCGCGGGTCGTCTTTGAAGATTTCCGCTGTGCCGTCGCCGTAATGGACATCAAAGTCGATGACGGCGATGCGTTGGAGTCGATATTCGGCGATAGCGTGCATGACGCCTGTGGCGACGTTGTTCAGAAGGCAGAAACCGCCGGCTTTGTCGCTGTGTGCGTGGTGTCCGGGTGGGCGGACGGCGCAAAAGGCGTGCCATGCTTTCTTATTCATTACCATGTCCACCGCCTGAACGACAGCACCTGCGGCGTGACGGGCAGCTTTGAGCGAACCATGACTCATCACGGTGTCGCCGTCGAGACGGTAAATTTTGTCCGGCTGGGGCAGGCAGGCTTCGAGTGAGCGCAGGTATTTGCGCGGATGAACCAAGGCGAGGCGGGCATCGCTGATTTCTTCGGCTTCGACAGTTTGCAGATGCCGCCAAATATCCTGGCGTTTGAGTTCGGCTTCGATAACGGCAGTGCGTTCGGGCGAGTCGGGGTGTCCCGCGCCGGGGTGGTGTTGTGCAAAAACGGGATGAGAAATCCAGACCGTGCGCGCATTTTTACCCAAAAGGCGGCGTAGGCGCGTACGCAGTCGTCGAATGAGTTTTTTCATGAGGAAAAGGGCGCGGGGCTTGTCGTTGGTCGGAAGAAGTCAGGTTTTAAATGCCGCTGAAATTTCATTTTCAGACGACCTGACATGATAAATATGGTTAATAAATAGGGAAAAGCTTGGAAATTTTTCAGACGACCTTTAGAATAGCTTAATTTTGCGGCTGTACCAATGCCTTTTTCTGCCGCAAGCAGTGTTTTACTTAATTTTAATCTCTTAGAAAACGGATAAGTTATGAATCAAGCTGTGGCCCAATTTGCCCCTTTAGTGCTGATTATGGTGGTGTTCTACTTCCTGATCATGCGTCCCCAACAAAAGAAATTCAAAGCACACCAAGCCATGCTTGCCGATCTGAAAGTCGGCGATAAGGTGGTTTTGGCAGCAGGCTTCAAAGGCCGCGTTACCAAAGTCGGCGAACAGTTTTTCACTGTGGACATCGGTCAAGGTGCAAAAATCGAAGTCGAAGTGGAACGTAACGCGATTGCCGCTAAAACCGAGTAATCCGTATTTTTGCCAAGAGCCGCCTCGGAAAGCTGAGCGCGGCTGTTTGTCTTAATAATAAATCGAAGGTTTACCATGAACCGTTATCCTTTATGGAAATACCTGCTGATTGCGTGCTCGATTTTGGTTGCCGTAGTGTATTCGCTGCCCAACCTTTTCGGTGAAACGCCTGCAGTACAGGTATCAACCAACCGACAAGCCATCGTTATCAATGAACAGACCCAGTCCAAAGTGGATGCCGCGCTGAAACAGGCTGGTATTCAGACCGACGGGATGTTTGTTGCGAACAACTCGCTGAAAGTGCGTTTCAAAGATACCGAAACCCAGCTTAAAGCCCGCGATGTCATCGAAAACACTTTGGGCGATGGCTATATTACTGCGCTCAACCTGTTGGCGGACAGCCCTGAATGGATGGCCAAAATCGGCGCCAATCCGATGTTCTTGGGCTTGGACTTGCGTGGCGGCGTACATTTCACCATGCAGGTGGACATGAAAGCTGCGATGCAGAAAACGTTTGAACGTTATTCGGGCGACATCCGCCGTGAAATGCGTCGTGAAAAAATCCGTACCGGCACCATCCGTCAAATTGAAAACGGTCTGATTGTCCCGATGCAGGACGCTGCCGACGTACAAAAAGCCATGCCTAAGCTGCGTCAGCTTTTTCCTGAGGCAAATTTGAACGCTGATGGCAATAACATCACGCTGACGTTGTCAGAAGCAGAGGTTGATAAAGTACGTTCTAAAGCGATAGAACAAAACATCAACACCTTGCATAACCGTGTCAATGAGCTGGGCGTAGCCGAACCTGTCATCCAACAATCCGGCCTCGACCGCATCGTTGTACAGCTGCCGGGTGTACAAGATACAGCCAAAGCAAAAGACATCATCGGCCGTACCGCGACTTTGGAAGTGCGTATGGTAGAAGACGACCCTGTCAAAGTGCGCGAGGCTTTGGAAGGCAATGTTCCGAGCGGTTTCGAGCTGTTGTCCAGTAGTGGTGATCACCCCGAAAGCCTATTGATTAACAAGCAAGTTGAATTGACCGGTGATAATATCAATGACGCACAACCAAGTTTCGATCAAATGGGCGCACCTGCCGTCAGCCTGAGCTTGGATAGCGCAGGCGGCAGTATTTTTGGTGAATTGACCGCCGCCAACGTCGGCAAACGCATGGCGATGGTGTTGATCGATCAAGGCAAATCCGAAGTGGTTACCGCACCGGTTATCCGTTCCGCTATTACCGGCGGACGCGTGGAAATTTCCGGCAGCATGACGCAGGCGGAAGCCAATGATACTTCTTTGTTGCTGCGTGCAGGTTCTCTCGCTGCACCGATGCAAATCGTGGAAGAGCGCACCATCGGCCCGTCTTTGGGTAAAGAAAACATTGAAAAAGGTTTCAATTCCACCTTGTGGGGCTTTGCCGCCGTTGCCTTGTTTATGGTGCTTTACTACCGCTTGATGGGCTTTTTCTCGACCATCGCCCTGAGTACCAATATTTTGTTCTTAGTCGGTATATTGTCTGCCATGCAGGCAACGTTGACGCTGCCCGGTATTGCCGCATTGGCGTTGACGTTGGGTATGGCGATTGACTCCAACGTATTGATTAACGAACGTATCCGCGAAGAATTGCGCGAGGGCGTACCGCCGCAACAGGCGATTAACCTTGGTTTCCAACACGCATGGGCAACCATTGTCGACTCCAACCTGACCTCGCTGATTGCCGGTATCGCCCTCTTGGTATTCGGTTCCGGCCCGGTTCGCGGTTTTGCCGTCGTACACTGTCTGGGTATCCTGACTTCGATGTACTCATCCGTCGTCGTCTTCCGCGCCTTGGTTAACTTATGGTACGGACGCCGCCGCAAATTGCAGAACATTTCCATCGGCGCAGTATGGAAACCCAAAGCCGAAACAGCGGCTGGCAAGGAGTGAGACATGGAACTCTTTAAAATCAAACGCGACATCCCGTTTATGAGCTACGGCAAACTGACGACCTTTATTTCGTTGGTCACCTTTATTGCCGCCGTATTCTTCCTCGTTACCAAAGGTTTGAACTTCTCCGTCGAATTTACCGGCGGTACCGTGATGGAAGTGCAATATCAGCAGGGCGCGGATGTCAACAAAACCCGTGAAAAGCTCAATGCCTTGAAAATGGGCGATGTGCAAGTTCAGGCGTTAGGCACGAACAAACACATTATGATTCGTCTGCCCAACAAAGAAGGCGTAACGTCTGCACAGCTTTCCAATCAAGTGATGGACTTGCTGAAAAAAGAGCAGCCTGACGTTACCCTGCGCCAAGTTGAATTTATCGGCCCGCAGGTTGGCGAAGAATTGGTAACCAACGGTCTGATGGCATTGGGCTTTGTCGTTTTAGGTATCATTATTTATTTGTCGATGCGATTTGAATGGCGTTTTGCCGTATCCGCCATTATTGCGAATATGCACGATATCGTGATTATTTTGGGCTGCTTCGCCCTGTTCCAATGGGAGTTTTCACTGACCGTGTTGGCGGGTATCCTTGCCGTATTGGGTTATTCCGTGAACGAATCCGTCGTCGTCTTCGACCGTATCCGTGAGAACTTCCGCAAACCGAGTATGCGCGGACATACCGTTCCACAA
Source organism: Neisseria sicca 4320 (assembly GCF_000193735.1). GTDB lineage: Bacteria > Pseudomonadota > Gammaproteobacteria > Burkholderiales > Neisseriaceae > Neisseria > Neisseria sicca_E. Next base: position 70,174 of record NZ_AEPF01000080.1, on the reverse strand, counting down.
GTCATCGACAATGCGATTACCGCCACCATGAGCCGTACCATCATCACCCACGGCTCGACCGAGGCAATGGTCGTTTCCATGCTGGTGTTCGGCGGCGCGGCGTTGCACGGTTTCTCAATGGCATTGACCATCGGCATTGTGTTCGGTATTTACTCTTCAGTCTTGGTCGCCAGCCCGCTCTTGCTGATGTTTGGTCTGAGCCGCGACAATATCGCGAAGGAAGTGAAGAAGAAAGAAGAAGTCGTGGTCTGATGGTTATGATTGAAATTTGAAGGGGTCGTCTGAAAACTTGGCAACAGGTTTTCAGACGACTTTTTTATTTTGGGCAGCTGATTTGATAGTTATGATGCAAATATGGCGGCATTGTTTTGACTGTATGGAAAGGAACACGCTTTTCTTGTTTCAGATAGAGGAAGGGGAAGATTGGCTTAAAGGGAAGGATTCTTTGAAAGTAATCGACTGTATATAGTGGATTAACTTTAAACCAGTACGGCATTGCCACGCCTTGCCGTACTGTCTGTACTGTCTGCGGCTTCGTCGCCTTGTCCTGATTTAAATTTAATCCACTACAAAACGGAACTTCTATGCTGCTCTTGGTAATGTACAGGACAAAATGCAAAAAGGTCGTCTGAAAATTTTCAGACGACCTCGGATTAACTTCTACGGTTGGAGTTAGAAATTAACGTTTTGCTTTTCCGGCAGATTTTTTAGGAGCCGGTTTGCCTGCTTTGGCAGGGGTGTTGGCAACGGAGCAGTATTTGGCAACGATTTGATCCACGACTTCTTCTTTGCCGTTAACGGTTGTTTTACCGCGTACGGTCAGCATATTGCCGTCCACTTTGTCGATATTGCCCAAATTGGCGCGACCTGCCACCCATGCGACGTTCTCGCCCCAGAAGGCGTTGACATCGTCGCTGGAGCCGACGACGCGGAACAGGTTGGGCGTCAGTTCGTTTTTGTATTTCACTTGTGCTACAACAGGTTCGTTACCTTTGAAGCCGTACATAACGCTCAATGGGTCTTGACCGTTTTGACCGCAGCGGTAGTGTACTTCTTTGGTGCTGTCGATAGCGTCCACTTTAACAGTTTGAGGAGTGAAAGGTTGGTTTTGTTGTGCTGCTTGTTGCGGGGCAGGAGCAGGTTGGGCAGCAGGTTTTCCTTTGGAAGAGCTGGAACATGCGGACAGCGCGGCAGCGGCGATAACGGCAGAAATCATTAACTTAGTATTTTTATTCATCGGTTTACTCCATATAAATTATTGATAAGGTGTTGGCGAAGCGTTAACACAATATCAGAGATGGTATATTTTGTCTTCAATTTGGACAAATCTTTAATAAAAGCATCAAAAGAATAAGTAAATTTACTTATGAAAAGATTATTCAAGCGTTTTGGCTCCATTTGTCCGGTTATCCATTTGTCCGCTTAACTGCCGGATGCATCACGTCTACGATGGTTTGCTGACAATAAAGCCATTATAAAAACAGCAAGGTGTGAAAATTGATGTTGTGTTATGTCATAGGTTTGCGCTTTACACAAATAAGGGGAATAATGACTTTTCATTCATCAATTAAACATCTACAGACACGAGGGCAGGCATGAACTCTTTTGCATCATTGTTAAACCATCCCGATATTTCTTTTTCCCCGATTCCGGACGGCATCAAAGTCGATAATCCGGCGACGGGCGAGACTCTGGCGTTTGTCCGTACAACCCATTCAGACGACCTCAAGCTGCTGATTCAAAAGGCGGAGGCCGCGCAAAAATTATGGGCGGCAAAAACTGCGTTGGAGCGTGCCGATGTGTTGTGGCGCTGGTATTTTTCGATTAAAGAAAACAAAGAAGAGCTGGCGCGCATCATGACGATGGAGCAGGGTAAAAGCCTGACCGAAGCTCGCGGCGAGATTGATTACGCGGCTTCGTTTGTGCGCTGGTTTGCCGAAGAAGCGCGGCGGATTGACGGCGATGTGCTGACAAGTGTGAAGGCGTCGCAAAAACTGGTCGTGTTGAAACAACCCATCGGCGTTACCGCTGCGATTACGCCGTGGAACTTCCCGTCCGCGATGATTGCACGTAAGGCCGCGCCTGCTTTGGCGGTGGGCTGTGCGATGATCGTCAAACCCGCGTCGCTCACGCCTCTGAGCGCGTATGCGCTGGCGCTACTGGCTTACGAAGCGGGTGTGCCGCAGGATTTGCTTCCCGTCGTCAGCGGTCGCGCTTCGGAAATCAGCCATGAATTTGCCACGAACCCGAACGTACGCAAAATCAGCTTTACCGGCTCAACCGAAGTCGGCGCGAAAATTTTTGCCGACAGCGCGGCTGACATTAAAAAACTGAGTTTGGAGCTGGGCGGCAACGCGCCGTTTATCGTGTTTGACGATGCCGATTTGGACAAAGCCGTCGAAGGCGCGCTCGCCAGCAAGTTCCGCAACAGCGGTCAAACCTGCGTCTGCACCAACCGCGTTTACGCCCAATCCGGCATTTACGAAGAATTTTGCCGCAAATTAAGTGAAAAAGTGGCCGCGCTCAAATTGGGCAACGGCTTGGATGAAGGCGTCAACCAAGGGCCGCTGATTGAGGAAAAAGCGGTGGAAAAAGTCGAGCAGCACATCGCCGACGCGCTATCCAAAGGCGCGGTCTGCCTGACCGGCGGCAAACGCAGCGAATTGGGCGGAACGTTTTTCGAACCGACCGTTTTAAGCGGCGTAACGGCGCAAATGGCAGTGGCGCGCGAAGAAACCTTCGGACCGTTGTGTCCCGTGTTTTGCTTTGAAACCGAAGCCGAAGTCATCGCGGCCGCCAACGATACGGAATACGGTTTGGCGGCCTACCTCTTCACCTCCGACACCGCCCGCCAATGGCGCGTCGGCGAAGCCTTGGAATACGGCATGGTCGGCATCAATACCGGCCTAATCAGCAATGAAGCGGCACCGTTCGGCGGCGTGAAACGCAGCGGGCTGGGACGCGAAGGCAGCAAATACGGTGCGGACGAATATTTGGAATTGAAATATTTGTGTATCGATGTAGCGGATTGAGTTTGCTACTAGAAGCAACAGGTCGTCTGAAAACAAATTTCATTGAAACTTTGTTTTCAGACGACCTTTTTTCATATAGTGGATTAAATTTAAATCAGGACAAGGCGACGAAGCCGCAGACAGTACAAATAGTACGGCAAGGCGAGGCAACGCCGTACTGGTTTAAATTTAATCCACTATACTATTCCGCCAGCCATAGCGATACCGTATAAATCACCAGTCCGACCAGACCGCCGACGAGCGTGCCGTTGATGCGGATGTATTGCAGATCCTTGCCCACGCTCAATTCCAGTTTTTCGACCATCAGGCGGCTGTCCCAGCCTTTGACTTTGTCTGCGACGAATAAAGCCGCCTTATCTTTATAACGCATCACAAAATCCCGAACCAAAAGCGAAATCCGTATATCCGCCCGCCGCATAAATTGCGGGTATGCCTGAGCTTGCGAAAGCATATGGTTCAGCAGCTTTTCAAGTTGCGCTTGGCACAAAGAGTCTTGTTTTTCCACATCTTCCCGCGCCCAGTCCAAAATGCCGCGCCATAGGGTCATGATTTGACGTTGCAGGGCGGGCGATTGCGCGAGCTCAGTTTTGAATTTGTCCAGGCGGCGGTGCCACAGGCGCGATGTGGTCAGTCGTTCGGTCAGTTCGTCGTATTGCACCAAGAATTGTCGGCGCAGCGCGTTATCCTGCTTGTCCGCAGTCGCCAAATAGCCGTCTATCCATGCCAACGCTTTTTCTGCCGCCCAATCATCGACTTTCTCCACCAAGGTCGATTTCACTGCCGCTTTGAGCCTGTCCCAAGTTCCGGGATTGCCGCCTTCGATTTTCGCTGCCCATTCGCGCAGGTTCTGCTCCAACATTTCGCGGGTTTCCGGCGTTTTCAGCCAACGCCGAATCTGACGGAGCAGGCTTTCAAACGCTTTTTCGTGCATCCCTTGAGCTTTCAGCAGCCGCAAACCGTCGGCAAGCGTGTTGCCGATTTGTTCGCCGCTGTAACGTTCTTCCAACAGCATCGCCGTGAAACGCGCCGTCTGTTCCGGTTTGGCAATGGCAAGCAGGGTCGGAATCTGTTTGGAAAGCCACGGCAGCCAATGCGATTTCACGTCTTCGCCGTCCAACCATTTCAATAATTTATCACTGGGCTGCGCTTGGTAAATGCGCATGGCGATGGGTTTGCCCTGTAAAAAATTATGTTCGATAAACCGTCCCAATTCATCGCCGATACGAGCCTGATTGCGCGGCAAAATCGCGGTATGGGGAATCGGCAGCCCGAGGGGTCGTCTGAAAAGCGCGGTTACGGCAAACCAGTCTGCCAGCGCACCCACCATCGCCGCTTCGGCAAACGCTTTGACAAATCCCAACCAAGGATATTGGCGTACATAAACGGCGGAGGCTGCAAACAGCCCGCACGCAAGAAGCAGCAAGCCCGTCGCCCAACGCCTGCTTTTTGCCAACTTTTTGCGCGCCTCATTTAAGCGGACTTGTTCCGAAAGGGTGTGCATTTCTATTCCTGTCTTTTTTGTCTTTAGGGGATTGCGAATAGATTGATTATTTTTTAATCAGCTGAAAATATTCAATAGGTTTCAAAATATTATCCAAGTTTTCCACAGAATGCACACATCAATCCGAATGCGGGTTGTGGGCAATATTTTGTATTGCCTATTTTTTAATCATAATATTTTTATTTTGGAAAATCAAAAGGGAAGGAGAGTTGTTCACAGGCTGTTCACATGATTCTGCGGTATGGCTGTGTACAGGTTTTCAGTCGACCTTTATGCCGTCCAGCCTGAAACCGAAACCCAAAGCCGCCACAAGGCCCAAGCCGCCACCGTCAACCCTGCCAACAGGCGGATGCTGCGTTTTTGCAAAAGCGTTTTCAACTGCGCCGCAAAGATACCCATCGCCAAAAGGTTAGGCAGCGTGCCGAGCGCAAAAGCCAACATATATAAAGCGCCGTGAACCGCGCTGCCGCTGCCCAAGGCGTAAAGCGACGCGCTGTAAACCAGGCCGCACGGCAGCCAGCCCCAAAGCATCCCAACGCCGAAACAGGCTGGGACGGAACGGATAGGCAAAAGCTTGTTTAAAAACGGATTCAGCCGCTTCCATATCGGTTTGCCGATGCGTTCGATACGCGTTGCCGCCGTCGAAATTCCCGCCAGATAAAGCCCTAAAAGCAACAGCAGGATGTTTGCCGCGATATACAGCCCCTGCTGCAACACGCGGGTGTTATCCAAAGAAATCCCTGCCTGCCCGATCAGGCCGACTACAAAGCCGATGAGGACATAGCTGCTTACACGTCCCAAGTTCAGCAGGACAATCAATCCGAAACGGTTGAGGTTGGGTGGAAGCTGCAAGGCAAATGCGCTGCTCAATCCGCCGCACATACCGACGCAGTGGCCGCCGCCGAAAAAACCGAGCAGAAACAGCGTGAGGAAGGTAAGGTTTTCGTCCATATCAGATATATTTGAAATTGTTATCAGGCAGTTTCGTATTGTATCAACAACGGAGGAATGAGGATAAGAAAGGATGGAATAGGGGCGGATTATTGCGAATCCGTTTGGTAAGGTCTTCTGAAAATCGCTTTGCCTTGATTGGACGGCATCGGATTTTCAGACGACCTTTAGACTGCCCGATATTTATAAAGCTTTATTTTGAGGAAAATAATTTGATTTCATTTGAAAACAAAATGTTAAACGAATCGAATATTTTTGAACAGGATACCGAAGAAGTAAGCAAATGTTTGCATATTATCGAGATTCGGTTAAAATTATCGAAAATTATATAAATAATAATCAAAATCATTAAATATCATTCAATTCATTTGCGGTAAAACCTTTCCGAGGTCGTCTGAACATTTTCAGACGACGCTGTCTGACATTCCGCCACACAAGGAATCCGTTATGAAGCCAGTCAAAGTCAACACCCTTGCCGCCTGCATCGCCGCCATCGGTTTTTCTCCCATCATTTATGCTGCCGATAATACGCCGACCGTCATTCTCGATACCGTTACGGTCAAAGGCACACGCAATAAAGACGAAATCGGTAAAAACCGGGTTTATACCCGTGAAGTCGTCAATCTTTACAAGAGCAAAAACGAAGTCGAAACCTTCAAAGGCAACACCGTATCCGATCTTTTGAGCGGTATGTCCGGCGTGTACAGCGGCGACGCGCGCAACAGCGGCGCGCTGGATCCCAATATACGTGGTGTGCAAGGTCAAGGACGGATTCCCGTTACCATCGACGGCACGGAGCAGGCGATTACCGTCTGGCGCGGCTACGCGGGCGCAAACAACCGCAACTACGTCGACCCCAACATCATCAGCAGCGTGTCTATCGAAAAAGGCCCCTCGTTCAGCCGTGATATGAAAAGCGGCATAGGCGGCTCCGTCGCCCTGAAGACCATCGATGCCGACGATATTGTCCCCGAAGGGCAGAAATACGGTTTTGAAGTGAAGGCGGAGGCTGCCAACAATTCCATCAAGCGGCGTGAGAATGCTTATGAACATTCAGTCGATTATCGAACCTTGCCTGTTCCCGCAGTGGCAACAGGCGGTATTTGGCGTTCGTTTTTTGACGATACCGACCGAATCGACCAGCGTTTCAACGGACGCAATAAATTTGGGGAGGATAAAGCCTACCGCATTGCCGCTGCCACCAAGCAGGACAATTTCGATGCCATGCTCGCCTACGCCTACCGCAGTAAAGGCAATTATTTCTCCGGCAAAAAAGGGGCGGAACGCTACGGTTATATCGGTCCTTGGACACAAGAAACTTTAGACGAATTAAAACGTCGTCAAGAAGAAGCCGCTGCCAAGGGTGAGAAATTTTTCGGCAGTGAAAACATGCTGGGCGCACCCGATATTTCAAAAATCGGACTTTTCTATCATCCGGGCGGAGAAGTCAGCAATACTTCGCTTGAAACCAAATCATGGGTAGGTAAAACCACCTTCCGTCTGCCGAACCGCCAAACGCTCAAATTCGGTCTGCGCCATACCGATTCCACGTTCGGCGAAATCATGCCTTCTCGCATTATCGGCCCCATCAGTTGGGATGCGTCCGTCCTCAACAAAATTGCCGAATGGCCGCAGGCATGGGTCAAACAGCGTTCCTACAATATCGACTATTCGTGGAAGCCCGAGGGCAGCCGTTGGATAGATTTCGATGCCACGCTTTGGACAACGCGCACCAATTCTAAAACCAATACCGCAGGCGGCTCACCCGGCGATACCGTTTATGAGGACAACAAATTTCAAATAGCATGGGACGAATACGACAGATGGCAGAAATACACCCCCGCAGAGCGGCAGGAATTGCTGGATGCAGGCTTTGAAACCCCAAAACCGCCCAAACCCGAAACGCCCAATACCAACGGACGCTTCAACACCATTGAAGGCAACGCCTATTACGCCCGTAACAACCGTACAGGCTTTCAATTCTCTAACCGTATGAAATTGAGCGACAAACTGTCGCTGACCTTGATGGGCGATTTTCAAAACGAAAAACTGACATCGCGCAATGATTTTTCAGACGAGCTGGAGCGGGGAGGATACGACAAATATCGTGAAGAACTCGAAAACAGCACCATCAGGGCAAATTATGAATTGAACCAATATGGCGTACCTCGAAACGGCAAGCGGCGTGAATACAATCTGGGCTTCAATTTCCGCTACGAACCCTTCCGCTGGCTGACGTTGACGGCGGGAGGGCGGTACACCAATTTTCAGCTTCAGGATAAAAGCAAACGTTTAGAAAGCGGTACGTATAAGACCGGCTATCCGTTAGAAATGAACAGGGGGATAAAATATTCGATCGGCAGGGTTGCCACGCCGCAAGAATACGCGGATTACAAGGCAATTGACGATGCTTTGGCAAATGGCAGTCTTGATTATGCTTTATATATGTCAGATGAATATTCAGAACAAAGAAAAAAACATGCACAAATTAGACTGTCGTTACAAGTCAATTCGCAAAATATTCCGATTTTGACAGATGATCGCGAAAAATGGGTCAATCCTAATGAAAAGGTGGATTTCTATTGGTTGAAAGACGATAAAGGCCGTCTGAATATGCAGGATCATCCCCTTACCAATGGCAGCATTCCTGATTTGCACACTAAAGTCCCTAATCCTGTATATGACCCGTCTATTCCGGACAGTCCGCAGTTTGTGCCTAAGTATTATAACGTTGATGCAAGCGTATATACGACTCCAATGACCGAAGCCGAAAAACAGAGAGCAATGAAGCAGAAAGGCAGCGGTTGGGTGCCCGCATTTTCTGCCACTGTCAATTTTACTGATTACAGCCGCGCCTATTTGCGCTATACCGAAACCCTGCGCTACCCCAGCATTTTTGAAGGGACTTACGGCTTTTCTACCGCCGCCGGCTCATTCAACCGCATGGGCTATGGCTGGCGCCCCGAACACGCCAAAAACTGGGAAGTGGGCTACATCCATGATTTGACAGGACTGTTACCGAAAATGAAAAAAGCGGATTTCCGCATTAACTACTTCCATAACAAGACCAAAAACGTTATCGACAGGGACGACAATCTCGAATTCGAACAATTCGACAGACAAATCCGCAGTGGTGCCGAGCTGTCCACCCGCTTCGATACCGGACGCGTCTTCGGCAGCCTGAACGTATTCCGCAGCCTGAAAAACAAAATGTGCGACGAAACCTTCCAATGGTCGTCTGTAACAGCGGGAGATGTTGATGCAACATATTTTGCCGAAACCGGCAAAACCATGAGTCGCCCCGTCTGCAACCACGGCGGTTTGAGCGATTCGGGCTATCTGGCAAGCGCGCTTCAGCCACGCTGGTCGATTGATGCCGAATTGGGCAGCCGCTTTCTTGCCAACAGACTGGAAACAGGCGTGCGCCTTCATTACCACAGCCGCGTCTATGAAAACCGCAATGATGCATGGCAGCCTAACTACAACATATTCAATCAATATAAGGGAACTAATCATAAACCCCAATATAACGATATGCGTTGGCAGCCTGTCGCGGTATGGGATGCCTACCTGCGCTACAAAATCGGCAAAAACCTGACTGCCGAACTGGTGGGCAGTAATCTGACCAACCGCTACTACCTCGACCCGATGAGCCGCTCCTATCTGCCCGCACCGGGCAGAACCATCAGGGTAGGGATTACAGGCAAGTTCTAAAATAGTTTCTAGATTCAATTATCGAAATTCTGATATTATTGAATTGTAAATTTTCAGAAATGATAATAATTCATGTTTCTATTTCCTAAAAATAGGAATATACTTACCTTACTTTTCCAAGAGGGCGGATTTGTAAGTTTGATTCAGATTCTTCTTGAGAAAATTCGTTGATTTTGTAAATTTTTATTTTGGAGTGAATTATGAAACTCGTAAAAACCGTTGCGGTATTGAGTGTTGCGTTTGCCGCTTCTTCTGCGTTTGCTGCCAATCCGGCTTCAGACCTCTCTTCAAGTAACAATGTAAAAGGGGTTAAACATATTGTCCCGACAGTAGAGACTAACCAAAACGACGCGAATTTCGGTAAGGCTGCCATTAATGTGGTTGACTTAAATGTAAAACCGACAAATAAAAATGGTCTTGCCAACAATCAACCTGTTTCTTTTGCCAAAATTGATGCGACGGCAAATCGATTTTTTGTCAAAACGTTCGCTCACGGCATTTTGGGTAAAGACAAAAACGGCGTTACTGTTGCGAATCTGTACCGTATGAAAGGTATTGTTTGGGACAATATTCCAAGAATGCCCGACCATTCCCATTTAGGCCGTCTGTCTTATTCCAAAGTCGGTAATATGGATGTTTACTTCGGCGACTGGTCTGCCGTTCCTTCCGGTGCGGCTGTCGGTACAAAAGGTACGAATTACACCGCCTTCTACAGCGGCACGGGTCGAACCACCAATCTGCCGACTACGGGTACTGCCACTTATACGGTTAAGGGTATCAACCAATATCATACGCAAAATACAGCCCTCTTAAACGGTACGCTGAAAGCCGATTTCGGTAAACGGACGCTAAACGGCGAAATGAAACGTACAGGTTTGAATGTCGCCATCAACAATGCCACGATTAATACGGCTCAGGCTTCATTTAAAGGTAAAGCTACGGCAAACAAAGTGGCCGGTACGGCCCACGGTCATTTCTTCGGCAACCAAGGCGCGGCGATTGCTGGTGTGGCTGATTTTGGCCGAAACCATGCCTATAACACTGCCTTTGGCGGTACGAAAACCGGTAAATAATGAATCATAATGCGATAAGGCGGACGGTTTTTGTCGTTCACCATTCCGTCCGCCTATAAAACACAAATCATCCGACACACAATGCACATCGTACAGGGCCGTTCGGAAATATCGGGCTTCGCAATGCGTTTAAGCCGGTATTTTCCGAACGGCCCGTGAGTTTGAAGGCGTGCTGTTTCGATGGGCTTGAGAAACTCATTTTTCAGACGACCCGGCTGGGGCTTCCATGCAAATAAACAATGCTCTTGCCCGGTAAAGATGAAATATAAGTTTTTCTTTGAAAAGGTCGTCTGAAAAACAAAGCCGTCCGACATACAGGAAAGAATTTTATGAAACGCCTTTTGCTCCTTCCTTTTTTTATCAGCCTGTTGCCTCACGCGTTTGCCGACGACAGGGAAGACCGCTTCATGCAGCTCAAACAGGGAACGGAACTCCGCCGCGCGCAGCAGGAAAGGAACGAAGCGGACAATACGGTGATTGAGTTCGGCGCGGGAGAAGTGCAGGACGGCGAAGATTTGGCGTTGTCGCTGATGAAGGCGGTCAACGCGCAAAACGAGGAAGAAACGGCGCGGCTGTTGGACATTTACCGCCGTCAGGATGATTACGACCCCGATATAGTGCTGTTTGCCGAGGCCAATCAGGCGGTGTTCCGTGACGATTTGAAGGCCGCGCTGGCGAAATACCGCGAGCTTTACCGCAAGAATCCCGAATTTCTGCGCGGCCGCCTGGATTTGGCGCGGCTGCTGTTTATAGACAAACAAAACAAAGAATCGGCGGTATTGTTCGAGGGCATCGATATTCCCGAAGTACCCGCCGTCAATGAGAAAATCAAAGTGTTTGCCGACGCTTTGAAGAAACGCGATGCGTGGAGCGGCTCGGTTTCGTTCGGCGCGGGTTACGACACCAACTTAAACCAGTCGTCGGGCGCGACGGTTGTCCGCAATCAGACAAGCTGCGGTTTCGATTCGAACGGGCAGCCGATTCTGGACGATGCCGGAATGCTGTCCTGCCGCAACGAACAGCTTGACGCCTACGCGCCCGATGCGTTGAAAAACCGGATGTGGGTATATGAAGCCAACTTAAGCAGACGCATTTCGCTCAACGGCCACCACGGACTGCAACTGGGCGGCTACGCATGGGGCCGGCTCTATCCCGGCAACAAGGAATACGGCGAACACAATATCAACGTCAGCCCCGCTTACAGTTTTCAGAGCAAAGACCATTCCTTCAGTATCGGCCCGCAGGTGCAATACGAATGGTCGGGTGGCAAACTGCGCGACAGCAGCGCCGGCATCAGCACGGCATACAGCCGCACCTTTTCCGACCAAGCCTCGCTGGGCGTGCAGCTCGACCACAAATACGACCGCTACCGCGGCGAATTAAAACATTTCAACGGCCCGCAGACGCTTCTGTTCACCACCGCCATCTACGCCCTGCCGAAAGACTGGCTGGTATTCGGCGGCTACGACTACCTGCGCAAAAACAGCCGCGAAAAAGTGGATTCCTACCGTCGGCACGGCCTGCGCGCGGGTGTCAACAAGCGTTTCGAATCCGGCGTCGACGCCACCTTTCAGGCAATCTGGCGCAAAACAGCCTATCAGGACTACCATGCCTGGCTGGAAACCCGCCGCCGTGATTTCGAACGCACCTACCAGTTGGACATCAAATTCGACCGCCCTTTCCTCCGCGGCATTACGCCCGTTTTCAGCATCAAGCACACCGACAACAAAAGCTCGTCCTGGTTGAACCGCTACAAACGCAACGAATTTACGATAAAAGCAGAATACAGGTTTTAAGCACCCGAGGTCGTCTGAAAATGTCTGACAGTTTTGGTTGGCGCACGTCCTTTTGTTTTTGTTTTTCTAATCTGTTGATTTATGTTTGAATGAAGAATTTTGACGTGCGGATAATAGATATTAATGAGGTTTTATAGTGGATTAAATTTAAATCAGGACAAGGCGGCGAAGCCGCAGACAGTACAGATAGTACGGCAAGGCGAGGCAACACCGTACTGGTTTAAAGTTAATTTACTATATGTGCCAAGTATAGCTTTAATCTGCATTAGTCCTTAAAAACACCCCAAAACAGTAAAATACATCTTGTTTCGGGGTGTTTTGAGCGTCATGAAGGGATTACTGCGAAGCTGTTCCGGCTGCTTTTTGAGCTTCCAGTCTCAATACGCCACGATGTACCATGGCACAACAGAAAATACAGCCGACAACGGCGAAGAGCAGTAGGTAGAAACCGGCATCCCAGCCGAATCTGTCGGCTAAGATGCCAAACAGAGCAGTACCGCCCGCGCTACCCAATACGTAGCTCAGCAAACCGCGCAGACCTGTTGCCGAACCTGCAGCAAATGAAGGCACTAATTCGATGGTTTGCAAAGAAGACAGGAACATAGGCACATAGATCAAACAGCCCACCAAGCCTGCGCCGATAGTTACCGTAGACAAGCTGGTACCGTTTCGATACAAGAAGATAGAGGCACCCACGCCTACCAAGGTGATGATGGATAAAGGCATACGTTTACCTTTAAAGTAGGTATCAGTTATCCAACCTGCCAGCAACGTGGAAGGAATAGCAGCCCATTCGAAAATGGCAAAGGCAAGATGCATATCCTTTTTGGAGAAGCCTTTGGTTTCCAAGAGATACAGTGGAAGCCAAGTCAAAACGCCAAAACGTATCATATAGGTGAATACGTCAATAAACGATACAAACCATACATTGATGTCTTTAAGGATGTATTGTTTGAAAATCTGCCATGTGGTCAGATCAACGTTTTCTTCTTTGGTAGCGATCAGTTCTTCATGAGAGTTACCCAAGATTTCGTTCATCGGTGGCAATCCCTCGTTGTAAGTCCGTCCGACCCCTACAAAGTAAACAATTGCTGCTACAACGGACGCAATGGCTGCGGGTACAACGAAATGTGCCGACTGCCAATGAGTCTCACCCAACCAGGCAACAGCACCGCCGGCAATAGGGGCTACCAGACCGCCGCCAACATTATGCGAAATATTGAATACTGCCGTTGTGATACCGCGCGTTTTGCGTGGAAACCAACTTGCTAAGACCACATAAGCCGGACCTGCTCCCATACCTTGGAAGATACCGTTGAGCATACACAGCAAAAAGAAAATCCAAAATGCCGTGGTGAAGCCCATCATTAAATTGACTAAGGCGGACATGACCAAGCCGAAAATCATAAAATGTTTCGGGTTTGATTTGTCTGCCAATGCCGACATCAAACCTTTACTGATGCCGTAAATAATCAGCATTGTGCCGGATACGAAACCAATGTCTTGTTTGGTAAAGCCAAAATCTCGAATTAAATCAGGGGATGATAAAAGAAAGTTGTTGCGCAAGATGTAATACGCAGCGTAGCCGATAAAAATTCCGAATAAGGCTTGCCAGCGCAAACGGTTATAGCGACCGCGTACCTCGGCTTCGGGTACTGGTTTTCCTTGTTTGGAAGCGAGAAAGGAAATCATCATGGACTCCATGTTGTTGAAGAAAGTTATATATGTAATTTGTTATGATGCTTATGTGCGCATTCCGATACGGAATAATTTATTTAAAATTAAAATAAATTTGATACGGATAATACAATTTGAAATATAATGATAGTAGATTTCTTATATTTTTGGCAATTGCGTCTTTAGAGATAGAAATGTTTAGATGTTTATGATTCTCGATGCGATTGCAAGTATGATTTGATTAGGTGTGAGATTATTAACTTATGTTGGAATGGAAGGTGTGGTAAAGGTCGTCTGAAATTGTTCAGACGACCTTTAACTATTGGTTTGGACACAATTTGCTATTTGTGATGTGTCAATATTATTTAACTTGGTTTGATATTTTTTGAGTTCTAACGAGGAGACAGTAATAATTTTATCACTATGGTTATTACATTTCAGGATTGGTAATTTGTTTTTATATCGATTATTTTTATCCCGAATCCACGCTATAATACGAACCTTATTCCCAACCCGATTCGAGATTCTGTTTTCAGACGACCTTTAAGATAAAAAGGTCGTCTGAAAACGTTTGTCCCGTCCATACGCATCCGCCGAACTATGATTCCATCCGATTTCATTGACGAGCTTCTGGCCAAAGTCGATATTGTCGATATTATCGACGAGCAGGTTCCGCTGAAGAAGGGCGGGGCGAACTATATGGCTTGTTGTCCGTTCCACAAGGAAAAGACGCCGTCGTTTTCGGTCAGCCCGACCAAGCAGTTTTATCATTGTTTCAGTTGCGGGGCGCATGGTTCGGCGATTGGTTTTGTGATGGAACATCAGGGGCTGTCGTTTCCGGAGGCGGTGCAGTTTCTTGCCGACCGCGTGGGCATGGCCGTGCCTAAAGTGCGCGGGCAGAACGATAATCCCGAAGTCCGTGCCGAACGTAAGAAAAAACAGCAGACGCTGGAGGAAACGACAGCAGCGGCTGCGGATTTTTATGCGCAACAGTTGAAATTCAATCCAACGGCGAAGGCGTATTTGGACAAGCGCGGTTTGAGCGTGGAAGTCATTGCGCATTATGGTTTGGGCTACGCCCCCGACGGTTGGCAGCCTTTGGCGCAAGTGTTCCAACCGTACCCGAATACTGCGTTGGTGGATACGGGTATGGTGATTGACAATGAGGGGCGGCATTACGACCGCTTCCGTCATCGGATTATGTTTCCTATCCGCAATCCGCGCGGGCAGGTGATTGGTTTCGGCGGCAGGGTGTTGGACGATTCGAAACCGAAATATTTGAACTCGCCTGATACGCCTTTGTTTGATAAGGGGAAAAACCTTTACGGCTTGTATGAAGGACGTGCTGCGGTCAAGGAAGCAGGGCGGATTTTGGTGGTCGAAGGTTATATGGATGTGGTCGCGCTGGCGCAGTTCGGCGTGGGCTACGGCGTGGCGGCTTTGGGCACGGCGACGACGGCGGAACACGTCAAAATCCTGATGCGTCAGGCGGACAGTATTTATTTCTGTTTCGACGGCGACAGCGCGGGGCGGAAAGCAGCTTGGCGTGCGTTGGAAAATGCGTTGCCGCAGTTGAAAGACGATAAATCGCTGCATTTTTTGTTCTTACCCGAAGAACACGACCCCGACAGTTACATCCGTGCCTACGGAAAAGCGCAATTTGAAGATGCGCTGTTGAACCAAAGCAAGCCGCTGTCTGAATATTTCTGGGAACATCTTTCAGACGACCTCAATCTCAATACGCAGGAAGGTAAGGCGGAATTGGTGAAAACCAGTTCGCCGCTTTTGGCGCAAATTACCGCGCCGGCATTGGCTTATTTGTTGAAACAACGACTTAGCGAGCTGGTAGGCATCGATCCCGACAATCTCGCCCAACTGCTGGGGCAGGAAGCACCCAAGCGGCACGTCAAACAAAAAAGCTACAAACTGCCTCCGATTTCCGTCAAGCAGCCGGTCATGCTGACGCTGGTGCAACGGCAAATCCGCAGCCTCTTGATAAATCCGGATTGGGCTGCATATATAGACCTGCCCGATTATTTAGCATTGGACGGCGATTTCGCCTGTCTTGCCAATCTCGCCGAAACCATTAAAAGCCATGCCGCCGTACCTGCTACCGCGCAGGTTTTAGAGTATATGCGCGGTTCTCCTTACGAAGAAACCGTGAACCAAATCTTCCAATCGACACTCTCTTCTGAAGAAATGGAAGGCGGAGGCGAAGAAGACCGCGAAAACTTCCAAATCGGCATGAAGAAACTCCTTAACGAGTTAAAATACAAACAAATCGAAACCCTCAAGCAGAAAAGCCTGCAATCGGGTTTGAATGAAAATGAAAAAAAACTCTTGCTGTCGCTTTTGACGGCAAAGCAAAATTGAACGAACGGCAATCCCAGCCGAATCCAGCAACCTTCAGGCCGTCAGAAAAGCATTGTCCCAAGCTGCGAATATGATCCCGCAGAACACCCGTTCCAAAGAGCTTTCAGACGACCTCAGAGTGATAACTTAACAGATTGACGTTAAATCGGTTATCACTCTGTTCTGCCTTCAGGTGCATCATGCAAACCGTCGGCACACCATCAGATCAAGAAAGTAACCCATGTCTAAAGAAGACCAAAATCACGAAGACTATCAAGAACAGGACGACAACCGTCCGCTGACCCTCGAAGAGCAGCGCGCCCGCCTGCGCCAGCTCATCATTATGGGTAAGGAACGCGGCTACATCACTTATTCCGAAATCAACGACGCCTTGCCCGACGATATGTCCGATGCGGATCAAATCGACAACATCGTCAGCATGATTTCCGGCTTGGGCATCCAAGTGACCGAGCAGGCGCCTGATGCGGAAGACATTTTGTTGAGCGACAACGCCGCCGCCGTAACCGACGACGATGCCGTTGCCGAAGCCGAAGCCGCCTTGTCCAGCGCGGACTCCGAGTTCGGCAGAACCACCGACCCCGTGCGTATGTATATGCGCGAAATGGGGCAGGTTGACCTGCTGACCCGCGAAGACGAAATCATCATCGCCAAAAAAATAGAAAACGCCCTGAAAAACATGGTGCAGGCGATTTCCGCCTGTCCGGGTTCTATCGCTGAAATCCTCGAGCTGATCGAGCAAATCCGCAAGGATGAAATCCGCGTGGACGAAGTGGTCGAAGCCATCATCGATCCGAACGAAGTGTTGCTCAACGAATTGGGCTTGGGGCACTTGGAAAGCGCGTCAAACGACGACGATTCCGGCAGCAGTGAAGAAGATGAAGCGGATGAAGACGAAGATGACGACGATTCCAGCAGCGATTCCGAAGCTGTGACTGCCGCCCATCTTGCCGAATTGAAGCAAAAAGTGCTGAACCACTTCGCCTTCATTGAAAGCGAATACGGCAAAATGATTAAAAAATTAGCAAAACACGGCAGCCGCCATCCCGATTATCTGGCGCACCGCGAAGCTATCGCCAACAAACTATTGGAAGTCCGCTTCGCCACCCGCCAAATCGAGAGCCTTAGCGGCAGCCTGCGCAACCGTGTCGAAAACATCCGCAAGCTCGAACGCGAAATCCGTGATATCTGCCTTGACCGCGTCCATATGGAACGCGATTACTTCATACAAAACTTTCTGCCTGAGATCACCAACCTGAAATGGGTGGAAGATGAAGTAGCCAAAGGCAGGGTCTGGAGCAACGCGCTCGACCGCTTCCGCCACGCCATTCTCGAAAAACAAACCGAGTTGGCGGACATGGAAAAAGAAACCGGCATTTCCATTGATGAGCTGAAAGACATCAGCAAAAACATGGTGTTGAGCGAAAAAGCAACTGCAGCCGCCAAGCAGGAAATGATTCAGGCAAACTTGCGCCTGGTGATTTCCATCGCTAAGAAATACACCAACCGCGGTTTGCAGTTTCTTGATTTGATCCAAGAAGGCAACATCGGCTTGATGAAGGCGGTCGATAAATTCGAATACCGCCGCGGATACAAATTTTCCACCTATGCGACATGGTGGATACGCCAAGCGATTACCCGTTCGATTGCCGACCAGGCGCGCACTATCCGTATCCCCGTGCACATGATTGAAACCATCAACAAAATGAACCGCCTCTCCCGCCAGTATCTTCAAGAAACCGGTGAGGAGCCTGATTCCGCCAAACTTGCCGAGTTGATGGAAATGCCGGAAGACAAAATCCGCAAAATCATGAAAATCGCCAAAGAGCCGATTTCGATGGAAACCCCGATCGGCGACGGCGACGATTCGCACTTGGGCGACTTCATCGAGGACGCCAACAACGTTGCCCCTGCAGACGCCGCGATGTACACCAGCCTGCACGAAGTCACCAAAGAAATCCTCGAAAGCCTGACCCCGCGCGAAGCCAAAGTCCTGCGTATGCGCTTCGGTATCGACATGAATACCGACCACACGCTCGAAGAAGTCGGCAAACAGTTTGACGTAACACGCGAACGTATCCGCCAAATCGAAGCCAAAGCCCTGCGCAAACTGCGTCATCCGACCCGCAGCGATCGCCTCAGAAGCTTCCTCGACAGCGAAGACAGCAAACTGTAAAACAGCAAACCGCAGGTTTTATACCTGCAGTTTTTTATGGGTAAGAGGTCGTCTGAAACAGAAGTTGTACGTTTTCAGACGACCTTTTGTGTTCATCACACTATGTTTACTTAAAACCCGTAGAGTGGGCTTTGCCCGCGAATAATAGGGAAGTTTCAGCAGCTTTTTTGCTTATCATCTTCGTGGGCAAAGCCCGCGCTACATCACGGTATTATTGCTGAATGGGTCGGCAAACAAAACATAGTTTGCAAAAAAGGTCGTCTGAAAACCGGTTTCCCTATGCTTCAGACGACCTTTCCTTTGTTTTGACTCTTCAGCCCAATTCTTTCAATTTCCGGCTCAAGATGCCGTGTACTTCTTGTGCCGTTTCGTAGCGGTTCTCTTTTGCAGAAACCGGTTCTAGGAAATGCAGCTCCACTTTACTGGAAGGCTGGTTGATAATCATGCAGATCGATTGCCACAAGCTGGTATCGCCGACATAAGCCGCCTTAGGGTTCGGGCTTGTCCCGTCGGGATTGGGGTAGCGGCAGAGCATGGGGATAATGGGAACACCTGCATCGTAGGCGGTTTGGAAAAAGCCGGGTTTGAACGGGAGGATTTCATAACCTTCCGTACTCGTCCCTTCCGGGAAAATGGTTACGGTATCGCCGTTTTTAAGGGCTTCGGTTACCGTGGCGATTTTAGCGGTATTGCCTTTGGTGCCTTTATTGCGTGAAACGTAAACGGTCTGCGCCTGCGTGGCGAGATAGCCGACTACCGGCCATTTGGCGACATCGTCTTTCGCCACAAATCGACCCGGAAATGCGCCGTTGACAGCCATGATGTCTAACCAAGAGATGTGGTTGCTGATTAACAACTGCGCCTGCCCTTCCTGAGGCAGCGTGCCGAAGGTCTCCAGTTTCATGCCGCAGGAAGCGAGGACGCGCAGCGACCAGATTTGGATGGCGCGCAGTTTGCGCCGTTTGCTGTAAAAGGGGAACAGGAAGAACATTTCCGCCATACCGTAAATCAGGCAGAAGCCGATGCAGAGCAGGCGGAATGTGAAACGTAGTTTGGCAATCATAAGGTTGTGGTGTGTGTATATTGGTATAGGGTGGAATTGCTAAAAATCGTTGATTTCACAATAGTTGAGGTCGTCTGAAAAGGTTTTCAGACGACCTTTTAGTCTTTATAGTCTGGGGGCAAAACGCTGAAGGTAACGGTCTGCCAGGCGGGTAATGTCCATCATGATAAGCACGTCGGCGCAGTTGAACGCCTCATCGACACAAGGTTCGCCGCAGAACCATGCTCCCGCGGTAAGGTAGCCTTTAATCAGCGGCGGGACGTCCGGTTTGTCCGACGGGGTGATTTTGTCCCACTTGAGTGGATTGAGCGGCTTGACGCACCATTTTTCAGGCGCAAGGTATTTGGATTTCAGGGCATGATACAGACCTGCCGCATCGCTGCCGCCGTCGTGCATATCAATGCTGCCGCAGCCTATCATGAAGCGCAGGTTTTCGTCTTTCATGAATTTGACCAAACCTGACCACAAAAGCATGACCAAACCGCCGTTGCGGTAGTCGGGGTGGGTGCAGGCGCGGCCGAGTTCGACGGTTTGCGGCAAGATGTCTTTCAAAGGGGACAAGTCAAATTCGTGTTCGCTATACCAGCCACCGACTTTTTTGGCGGTTTCTTCGGTAATCAGGCGGTAGCAGCCGATAACGTCTCCGGTTGCGTCGTCAAAAGCCAAAAGGTGGTGGCAATGTTCGTCGTAAGGATCGACATCGCGACCATCGTCGCTTTCGATTTCTGCACCCAGTTCTTGGGCGAATACCTGATAACGCAAGCGTTGTGCTGCTTCAATTTCCGCCTGCGTTTCCGCAAGGCGCACGCTCAGACCGATTTTGGGGCCGGTTTGGTTGAAACGGCTGGAGGACATTTGACTTCCTGTCGGATGAAAAGAGTCGATTATAGCGGATATGGCGGAGGATTTATATTTCTACCCCGTTGGATGCGTCCATTTGCCGGTTGGCTACGCTTGAAACTGTTGGCAAAAGGTCGTCTGAAAACATTCCGTTTCGTCGAAACCGTGTTTTTCAGACGACCTCGTTCTTGATGATTCCATATTTGTCCCAATTATGTCGAAGTTATTAATTTCGACAGAACAAAATGAATCCCAAATACGCTCCGCTTTTCCAATCTTTCACACTCAACAACGGCGTAACCGTCAAAAACCGCCTCGCTGTTGCACCCATGACCCATTTCGGTTCCCACGCCGACGGTCTAATCAGCGACCAAGAGAGTACATTTCTCGGTAACCGCGCAGGCGATATGGGGCTCTTTATCTCCGCCGCCACTTTGGTTCAAGAAGGCGGCAAAGCCTTCCGCGGACAGCCTGAAGCTACGGGCGAACACTGCCTCGACAGCCTGAAAGAAACCGCCCAAATCATTCAAAAACAAGGTGCAAAAGCGATTTTGCAAATCCATCACGGCGGCTCCCAAGCAATGGTAGAACTCAATCACCGCGATAAAATCAGTGCGTCCGCCAGCGAAAAGGATGGAGCGCGTGAAGCGAGTGCCGCAGAAGTGGAAGAACTCATCGCCTCCTTCGCCCAAGCTGCCGATTTGGCACTTCGCGCGGGCTTTGACGGCGTAGAAATCCACGGTGCGAACGGCTATTTAATCCAACAGTTTTACTCTGCCCAAAGTAATCGCCGCAACGACCAATGGGGCGGTAGCTTGGAAAACAGAATGCGCTTCCCGCTCGCCGTCGTCGATGCCGTTGCCGCCGTCCGTGAAAAACACCAACGCAACGATTTCATCATCGGCTACCGTTTCTCGCCCGAAGAAGCGGGCGAAGACGGGCTGACCATGGCTGAAACCGGCGCGCTGATTGACGCGTTGGTACAAAAGCCGCTGCAATACCTGCACGTTTCCTTGTGGGAATTCGACAAGAAAATCCGACGCGGCGGCGATACGGCGCAAACCCGTATGCAGTTTATCCACGACCGTATCAACGGCAAGCTGCCCCTTATCGGTGTGGGCAACCTGTTTGCCGCCGACGATATTCTGGCGGCGTTTGAAACCGGCTGGGCGGAATTTATCGCATTGGGCAAAACCGTCATGATCAATCCGCACATCGCCACACAAATCAGCGAAGGCCGCGAAGCCGAAATCGAAACGCAACTCGACCCGACGCGCGCCGACCATTACGGCTTACCCGACATCCTGTGGGAATTTTCCGCCAGCGGTACGCAATCTTGGCTGCCGCCGGTAAAAGGTGCGGACTGGAAGCCGGTGGATGCTTGATTAAACGATTCAGCCGCCTACCCATTTTTTGAGCGGGGTAGGGGATGAAATTACCGTTACAGCTAAAGAGGTCGTCTGAAAAACGTTTTCAGACGACCTCTTTCTTGTCCGACAAAACGCTATGTTTTTCAGTTACAATACGCGCTTATTGTAATAAGCGACAGTTTGAAGAGACGCGATGAAAGAACATAAGGCCCGGAAACGCTTCGGGCAGAATTTTTTGCAGGACACGCGGATTATTGCCGATATTGTCAATGCCGTGCGTCCGCAGGCGGATGATGTGGTGATTGAAATCGGGCCGGGCTTGGCGGCGATTACCGAGCCTTTGGCGAAAAAGCTGAACTGCCTGCATGTTATCGAGATCGACCGCGACATCGTACGTCGTCTGAAAACGCTGCCGTTTGCGGATAAGCTTGTGATTCATGAAGGCGATGTCTTGCAGTTTGATTTCAACAGCATCGCGGGTAAAAAGAAAATCGTCGGCAACCTGCCGTACAACATTTCTACGCCGCTTTTGTTCAAGTTGGCGGAAGTGGCGGACGATGTCGTCGATATGCACTTTATGCTGCAAAAAGAAGTGGTCGAACGCATGGTTGCCGCGCCGAAAAGCAACGACTACGGTCGCTTGGGCGTGATGCTGCAATATTTTTTCGATATGGAGCTGTTGATTGACGTGCCGCCCGAATCATTCGACCCTGCGCCGAAAGTGGATTCGGCGGTGGTGCGCATGATTCCGGTGAAACACCGCATCGGCAAGGCGGACGATTTCGAGCATTTTGCCAAACTGGTGAAACTCGCCTTCCACCAACGCCGCAAAACCATACGCAACAATTTAAAAGAGCTTGCCGGCGACGAAGATTTACAGGCAGTCGGCATCAGCCCGCAAGACCGCGCCGAACATATCGCGCCGGAGAAATATGTGGAACTGAGCAATTATCTCGTCCGTAAGGTCGTCTGAAAACATCTGGAAACAACATGATTAAATTCAAAAACGTACATAAACATTTCAAAGACCTGCACGTCATCAACGGCGTCAATCTGGAAGTGAAGCAGGGTGAAGTGGTGGTGGTTTGCGGACCTTCGGGCAGCGGCAAATCGACGCTCATCCGTACCGTCAACCAGCTTGAAAGCATTGAGAGCGGCGAGATTTGGGTGGACGGTATCAATGTTGCCGATCCGCAAACGGATTTGAACAAGGTGCGCGAGGAAGTGGGTTTTGTGTTCCAGGGCTTCAATCTGTATCCGCATCTGACCGTATTGGAAAACATCATCCTGTCGCCGATGAAGGTGAAAAAACAAAGCCGCGAACAGGCTGAGGAAAAGGCGATGGAGCTGTTGGAACGCGTGGGCTTGGCGCATAAAAAAGACGCATTCCCCAGCCAGCTTTCCGGCGGACAGCAGCAGCGCGTGGCGATTGCGCGCGGGTTGGCGATGGAGCCGCGTGTGATGTTGTTTGACGAACCGACTTCCGCGCTCGACCCGGAAATGGTTGGCGAGGTGTTGAAAGTGATGCAGGACTTGGCGGAAAGCGGCATGACCATGATGTGTGTTACGCATGAAATGGGCTTTGCGCGCGAAGTGGCAGATCGCATTATTTTTGTGGATAAAGGGCAGATTTTGGAAAACGAAACGCCTGAAGAGTTTTTTACCAATCCGAAACACGAACGCGCCAAACAGTTCTTGCAGCAAGTGATGACGCATTAACAGCTTGTCAAAAGGTCGTCTGAAAGACAGGTTTGGGCTTTCAGACGACCTTTGGCGAATGCAACCGATAGATATAGACGGCAAAGGGCTATCTCTGCTTTTGCCGTTTCAAAGGAAAACCATGTATTTTGTTGACCGTACCGCCGTCGTACTTAAGCCGACCGCCCGCTTTTTGGAATGGCTGAAATCAGCCGATGAAAATATGCCCGACCTGACCATCGAGCAAATCCGTGCCAACTGCTCCGTCTTTCTCGTGCCACAGTTTGACAAGCCGGAAGCCGTAATTGCCTATTTTGACGAACGCTACCAACAGATTTTCGAGGCGGAGCTGGCAGGCTGGGACATCGATAAAAACAAGTGGCCGCAAGACATGGGCCTGAAGGCGTTTTGGGAATTTTTCGATACCGAAATCCACGATATGGTTTTGGACATGGAAGAGGCAGAATTGAGCATTACGCCTGTGTTCGACAACATGATGTAAGGCGATGCGCGCTTTTCAGACGACCTTGAAGCCGTCCCGTTCTTTAAAAGCCTTGTCCGTCTTGTTGCATTTGTCCGCAGTGGCCGTGTGCCTGATATGGTTTTACGGCTGGATGATGTGGTTCGGGCTGGCGGCGTTGGCGGGCAGTTTTGTCCACGCTTGGCGCGTGGTGAATTTGCGAACGGCGGGTGCGGTAAAGAAAATCGCCATCGACCGCCATGCGCGCGCTTCCATATTTTGCGAAGACGGGGAAGGGCAGGGCGCGGTGTTGGACGGCGCGACCATGCTGACTCCTTACGCGTTGTTTTTGCAGTGGACCGCCGACGGTAAAACGATACGGCAATGTGTTACGCCCGATATGGTGGATAAAGAATCTTACCGTCGTCTGAAAGTTTGGGCGCGCTGGTGTCAGGCTCAGGATGACGCGCATCCGATTTAATCTCAGCAAGGCGGTTTCCCGTCTTGTTCTCGTCAAATTAAACCCAATATAAAAATAGTCCACACAAGCAGCAGTAACCGTCCCCATTGTTCCAAAGCGACGGTTTCAGACGACCTTTTGAAAAACGAAACACACATGAAAACATTACAAGACTGGCTCTCGCATTTGGAAACCGCCCACAGCGGCGGCTTAATCGACATGGGCTTGGAGCGCACGAGCGAAGTGAAAAAACGCATGAAGCTCGAGCCGCAATGCCCCGTCGTCGTTGTCGCGGGAACAAACGGTAAAGGTTCGGTCTGCGCCTACCTGACACAGATTTACAAACAGGCAGGCTTCAAAGTCGGCACGCTGACCAGCCCGCATTTGTTGCGTTACAACGAACGCATCGCCGTCAACGCCGAGCCGGTTTCAGACGACCTCATCACTGCTTCCTTCGAGCGCATCGAAGCGGCGCGCGGCGAAATATCGCTGACTTATTTTGAATTCAATGCCTTGGCGGCGGTCGATATCTTCATTCGCGAACAAGTCGATGTGATGATATTGGAAGTCGGCTTGGGCGGACGGTTGGATGCGGTCAATGTGTTCGACTGCGATTGCGCGGTGGTCACCAGCGTGGATTTGGACCATCAGGCGTTTTTGGGCGATACGGTCGAGCAGGTCGGCTTTGAAAAAGCAGGGGTGTTTCGCAGCGGCAAACCCGCAATCTGTGGTCAAAATCCCGCACCCGAATCGTTGGTCGCACACGCCGAAGCCATAGGCGCGAAGTTGTTGATGGTACAGCGCGATTTCGATTTTTCCTCATTGGAAAACATACAATGGAACTACCGCTTCCATCCGCAGCATTCAGACGACCCCGCGCGCAACCGCAATTCCCTGCCGTTCCCCGCATTGCGCGGCGCATATCAGCTTTCCAACGCCGCCTGCGCGTTGACCGTGTTGGAATGTTTGAACGACAAATTGCCGGTAGACATCGGCGCCATCAAACGCGGTTTGCTGCTGGTTGAAAACCCCGGACGTTTCCAAGTCCTGCCCGGTCGTCCGCTGACCGTTTTGGATGTCGGACACAATCCCCACGCCGCCCGCGCCCTGCGCCGCAGCCTGATTAATTTAGCGTTTGCACAAAAACGCACCGCCGTATTCAGTATGTTGTCCGACAAAGATATAGACGGCGTGTTGGAAATCGTTAAAGACCAGTTTGACGAGTGGTATATCGCGCCTTTGGACGTGCCGCGCGGCATGACGGCGGAAGCCTTGCAGGCGAAACTGGAAGCACAAAATATCGAAAATATACAAACTTTTACCTCCGTTCGCGAGGCGTACCGCGCAGCTTTGGCGAAGGCGGGCGAAAATGATAGAATCGTTGTTTTCGGCTCATTTCATACCGTTGCCGACGTAATGGCGGCGTTGTAAAAGGAAATCTCCATGTCTGACAATAAGCAAAATGAAGTTCTGACCGGTTACGAACAGCTCAAACGCCGCAACCGCCGCCGCTTGGTTATGGCATCGGGGTTGGTGGCGGCATCGACCGTTTTGTTGGGCGTCGCCCTGTCAACCGGGCCGGAAAACAAGCAACAAGAAAATGCCCAAACTACAACCATCCAACAGAATAATGCCAACGCAGAACCTGCCAACTTGGCAGATGCGACCGTGTTGGAGCCTTCTACCAAAGAAGATTTGGAAGCAGCGGCAGAAGCTGCCAAAAATGCCGATGCCGAAGTAGCGGACAAGCCGCAAGAAATAGGCACGCCGGAGCGAAATGCCCAGGCGCAGCCGGAACCGCAACCTGAAGCGCCGCCAGCCGCGCCCGAAGATTTAGGTCCGCCTTTGGTGCTGATTAACGATACGCTGTCAGACAGCGACATCAAAGGTTTGGAAGAATCCGAGAAAATCCAAAAGGCCGAAGCCGCCAAACGCGAAGCAGCCGCACGCCGCGCGGAAGAGCGTCGCCGTAATCGCGAAGAGCAGCGTAAAGCGCAGCAGCTTCAAGCCCAAGAAGCAGCGGAACGCGAAGCCAATGCCGCCGCGCATAAACGTGCGCTTCAAGCTGCCAAAGCCGAGAAGGCTGAACGCGCTGCCGCAGCCGAACGCAACAAGCTGGCGCAATTGGAAAAAGCTGAAAAAGCCGTTGCCGAACGTAAGGTGTTAAAAGCCAAAGAAGAAGCGGCGGCGAAACACAAAGCGGCAGCGGAAAAAGCCAAAGAAACCGCCACGGCGTCTGCGTTCGAATCCAAAGAAAGAATTCGGGTAGATGCTTCCAAATACGAAAAAATCGAAACAGCCAACAAAAAAGCTTCTGCGGTAAGAGAAGCCGAAGCAAAAGTTGCCAAAACCAAAACCGAGCCTGCAGCCAAAGCAGAGAAAACCGCTGCTGCCGAAAGGTCGTCTGAAAAGGCAAAAACCAAAACCGCCGAAGTCAAATCAGGTAAAAAAGCCGCCATTCAGGCAGGTTATGCTGAAAAAGAACGCGCCTTGAGCCTGCAACGCAAAATGAAAGCGGCAGGTATCGACTCGACCATTACCGAAGTGATGACGGATAAAGGCAAGGTTTACCGCGTCAAATCAGGTGCATACAAAAACGCCCACGACGCCGAACGCGACTTGAACAAACTGCGCGTACACGGCATTGCCGGACAGGTAACCAATGAATGATATTCCGCTAGCCGACATACTCGCCTTCGGCGTGATTGCGGCGTGTATCGTGATGTCGATGATGCGCGGCGTCATTGCCGAAGCGGGTTCGCTGTTTGCGTGGGTGATTTCCTTTTTGTTGGCTAAAACGTTTGCCGTGCCGTTTTCAGAAGTGGCGTTCAAATCGATTCAACCGCATGCTTTGGGCGTTGCCATTTCGTTTGTCGTGATTTTCTTTTTGGCGCGTTTTTTACAGCAGTTTTTGCGCACCATACTGACCAACGCAGCGTCATCGATGGGGCTGGGCAGCGTCAACAGAGTATTGGGCGGCGTGTTCGGCGCAGCCAAAGGCGTGTTGCTGGTGACTTTGGCGGTCATGGTCTGCGCCCACACCGATTTGCCGGAAACGGAAGATTGGCAAAGCTCGTACAGTATTCCTTATTTCCAATCATTGTCTGAAGTCATCATGCCTTATCTGCCCGGTCAGAAGGATAAGACGGAAGATAAGGCGGAATTGTAAACCGGGTTTTATTAGGATACATTGTTGTGTAGAGAGTTAAGTTTAAACTTGGTCAGCTTTACTTTGATCTAGTTTGAAAACGATAATTTTCTATTGAGTTATCAGGGTAATAAGTGAAATGATTTTATCCATCTTGCTGTCAACAGTCTCATTGATCTGCTCTGATTTAAGTTTAACTCAATATTTTTGTGATTAAATTTCTGCGAATATCCGTTATAAGGGTTTCAAAATAAAAATCCCCTCTGAAAAGTGGGGATTTTTTTTGCTGTTCTTTTGCTTAACCTTTGCGGGCAGGCAATTTTTCTTTAATACGGGCTGCTTTACCGGTCAGACCACGCAAGTAGTACAGTTTGGCGCGACGAACGTCACCGCGGCGTTTTACTTCAATTTTTTCTACGGTAGGGGAGTAGAGTTGGAAAGTACGCTCAACGCCTTCGCCGCTGGAAATTTTGCGAACGATGAAGTTGCTGTTCAGGCCGCGGTTACGACGGGCGATAACAACGCCTTCGTAAGCTTGCAGACGGCTGCGTGAACCCTCTACTACGCGTACGGAAACGACTACGGTGTCGCCCGGTGCGAATTCGGGAATGTCTTTGTTCAGGCGAGCAATTTCTTCTTGCTCTAATTGTTGAATCAGGTTCATTGTTTTTCCTAAATTATGATTGGATTTCCTGTTGCTCTTGCAAGATTTCTTTTAAGAGGCGGGATTCCTTTGGGATTAAACTGCGCTTTTCCAGTAGGTCTGGTCTGCGCTCCAGGGTGCGCCGCAGCGATTGTTTCAACCGCCATTCGGCTATCAAGCCATGATTGCCCGAACGTAATACGTCGGGAACAGTCATGCCTTGGAATTCTAAGGGTTTGGTGTAATGGGGGCAGTCTAGTAGGTCGTCTGAAAACGAATCCTGCTCGGCTGACTGTATATCGCCCAATACGCCGGGTATCAGTCTGAGTACGGCATCCATCAGCATCATGGCGGGCAGTTCTCCGCCGGAAACGACGAAGTCGCCTATGCTGATTTCTTCATCTACGCTGCTTTGCAGCAGGCGTTCGTCAATTCCTTCGTATCGTCCGCAAAGCAGAATGAGATGCGGAGATTCTGCAAGTTCTACGGCTTTTTTGTGGGTTAGCGGCTGACCTTGCGGGCTAAGATAGATGACTTTTGCAGGAGTTGAAGATGTTTGTTTGGCTTCTTCTATTGCTGCTTGCAGCGGCGGTGCCATCATGATCATTCCCGGACCTCCGCCAAAGGGGCGGTCGTCAATATAGCCGAGTTTGTTGTCGGCGAATTTGCGGGGATTGATGGCTTGGAATTGCCAAAGGTTTTGTTTTTTTGCGCGACCGGTTACGCCGTATTCGATGATGCTGTCGAACATTTCGGGGAAGATGGTGATGGCTTGAATCAACATCAGTAGTCTAAGCCCCAGTCGGCGGTAATGGTTTTGCTTTCGGTATCGACGGTTTCGATGTAGTTGGATACGAACGGGATCAGGATTTGACCATGTTCTCCATTAATCATCAACACATCGTTGGCACCGGTTTCCATCAGGTTTGTGACTTTGCCGAGCACGATATCGTCTTTGTTGACAACGGTCATGCCGACTAAATCTGCCCAATAGTATTCGTCTTCCTCGGTAGGGGCGAATTCTTCTCGGGGGATTTCGATGGTATAGCCGCGCAGGGCAAAAGCCTGATCGCGATTGTCTATGCCTTCGAATTTGACCTGAAGCTCTCCGCTGACGATTTTGCCGGCTTCGAGTGTTACATTCAGGGTTTTGCCGTCTTTGCTTAACTGCCACTCAGGGTAGTCCAGGAGACTGTCGGCGTATTCTGTATTGGCGGCTATTTTGAGCCAGCCTTTGATGCCGAATACGCCTTTGATGTAGCCCATGGCTACCCGTTGTCGAGTGTCGGTCATAGCAAGATTGGCCGGTGATTAAGCAGCAGCTTTTTGTTCTTTGATCAGTTTTGCAACTGCGTCGCTGACTTGTGCGCCTTGAGCGATCCAGTGGTTCAGGCGGTCGGCTTGGAGGCGTACGCGCTCTTGTTTTTCATTGGCAACAGGGTTGTAGAAGCCAACGCGTTCGATAAAGCGGCCGTCACGACGGTTGTGGGAGTCGGCAACGACTACGTGGAAGAAGGGGCGGTGTTTAGAACCACCGCGAGCCAAACGGATAACTACCATTTTGAGTCCTTTTGAGAAAATCGGATAGATAAGAAACCGCTAATTTTAGGATATTTTGCGTTGTTCATGCAAGTTTTTATTTGTTTTTGTTGCTGTTTTGCGGAGTGGTCAGGCTTAAGTGTGCTTGGCACAAAGTGTTGTCTTCTTCGGAAGGTGTGATGGTAAAGCCTGATTTTTCAGCAAGTTTAAGCATAGGGGTGTTGGATTTGAGTATTTGGGCACTCATGACGCGGTAGCCTTGTTGTGTTGCCGATTGGATAATCAGCTTCATCATTTCTGCTGCTAACCCTTTGCCGCGCACGTTTTCGGCAAGCGTGATGCCGAATTCGCATTCGTTGCGGTTGATACGGCTGAAGCGGCTGACGGCGACGATGAGGTCGTCTGAATTGCGTGCCGTCCATGCGGCTTCGCTATGATAGTCGAGTTTGCTGAAGCGTGCGAGGGTGGGGGGGGGCAATTCGTTGGTGTGGGTCATGAAACGGGTGTAGCGCGCTTGCGGAGAAAGGCTGCGGACGAATTGTTGCTTGACTTCTGCGTCTTCGGGGATGAAGGGGCGGATGGTTACGGTTTCGCCGTTTTTCAGGGTAAGCGTGGCAGGATGCTCGGTCGGGTAGGGGGCGAGCACGTTTTGGATGGGGGCGTCGCTTTCGGTTTTTGCGCCCAAAAGTTCGGCGGCGGCTTCGCCGGTATTGCGGAGGAACTCGGCGGCAGCAGGATTTTTGCTGCGCAGGTATTCCGCTGCGGTCTGTACTTTGGCGGCGGCTTGTTCGAGCTTGAGGGTGGCAATATTGGACGGTTTGTTTTTGGATGCAGGGCGTTCGTCAGTTTGTAATACGAAATCGCTGCTGTATTGGTCACCGTTGAGGTTGAGCAGGATTTCGCCGATGTATTGCTGCCACCGGCTGAGT
Source organism: Neisseria sicca 4320 (assembly GCF_000193735.1). Lineage (GTDB taxonomy): Bacteria > Pseudomonadota > Gammaproteobacteria > Burkholderiales > Neisseriaceae > Neisseria > Neisseria sicca_E. The sequence continues at coordinate 39,734 of NZ_AEPF01000080.1, read as the reverse complement.
GTGTTTAAGGTGTGCAAGAGTTGGTTGAGGATATGCGTATTTTCAAGTTGGGCGAAATAGGCGATGTGTTCAATGTCCAGCGTAGAAAACGGCGGGAGCGCGGCGGTAGTTTTGCCTTGATGGTATACGGTCAGGACGTCTCCATAGGCGCTATGGCGTTGAAAACGGAATTGCACCGCGTTATGCGTGGTGTGCTGATAGGTAGGTAGGCAAAGGGCTTCGGCAAGCAGGGGCAGATCTTTTGAGGCGAGGGCTTTGGTAATGTTTCTTGCTTGCGGGGTTTTCAGACGACCTTTTTTGGGCGTGGCGAGGCGTAGCTGTTCTTTTTGCAGTTGGTCGGCAATGTTGCGGAACGATACGGCTTGCAGGGCTTGTTCAGGACGGTCGAAATGCAGGAGGTCGTCTGAAAAGCGGCTGCTGACAAGTAGGGGTTTGGCAGTGTGTTTCGCCAGCATGCTCAGGGTGCGGGTCAGATTTTTTTCGTCAGGGCTGTCGGTCGGGGAGACGATGGCGAGCAGGGCTTCGGTATGGGTGTTTTGAAGTTGTTGGCTGGCGATGCTGTGGTAATGCGCGGGCGTGGGTGTGCTGCCGATGTAACCTTGGCGGATGTTTGGCTGCTCGGTGGGGAATTGGAGTTTTAGGTTTTGAGGCGCGCAGGTTTCCAACCACTCGGCAGGGGTGTTGGACAGGATGTCGATACTGTTCAGAGGGGGGAGATCGGATAAACGTGCGTGCAGGGCGGCTTCGAGTTCGCTGCTGCTGAATGTGGCGAGGAAGTTGCAATGACGCGCAAGGCAGCGTAACACGGCTTTTTCAGTGTCGTCTGAACGGTGGGTAACGTGGAGGATGAGCGGGGTGTGGCGGGCGAAATGGCGGATGGCGCTGAACAGGTTGCGTTGGTTTTCGGCTGGGTTATGCTCGATGACGGCGACTTTGGTGTGGCGGTTGTGGCCGAAACGGTTGAGCCAGTCGGCGGAAGTGGTGGGGCTGAGTGGATAGTTGAGACTGATGTGGCGCGAAATGCCCTGTCCCATTTTTTGCAGCATGAGGTTGATTTCGCTGCTGACGGAGGCGTGTCCGGTCAGAAGGGCGGTGTAGCCTGCCGGATGGTCGGGTTGTGAGCTGATGTTGAGGCTTTGCGATGGAAGCTGTACGCCGGCGGGGCTGCACACGCTGATGTTGAGTTCGTCGCCGTGGTGTTTTTTGATGGCGGCTTCGGCAGTCTGCCATTCGTCGTCGGAGAGGCTTTCCCAGTCTTGGATGAGGATGATGTGACCGAACTGTTTTTTGCGGCAGGATTTGAACAGGGCGTCGTAGCTGTCAGGCGGCGTTACGGCGATGACGAGGTCAGCGCTGCCGGGGATTTTGTTGAGGTTGGTGTAGGAGGTGAGTCCGGCAACTGTGCGGTGGCGGAGGTTGACGGGTGTGATTTGACCTTGAAACGGTGCGCTCAGGAGGTTGCTCAGGATGCGTTCGCCCAAGCTGTATGGGCGTTCGCTCGCGCCCACGAGGATGATGTGGTTGGGCATGAAGAAGTAGCCGGACATGGATTGGGCGGACATGGTGCCTCCTTTTCGGTGTGAGGATGGTGCGTTTCAGACGACCTTTCGGGCGGTTTGGGTTGGAAGGGTTGCCGTGTGTAAATGAACCGGATTCGGTGTTTATTATTTGTTTTTGTTGTAAATGAAAAGTTTGTTTGCTGCTTGGTATGGCGAACATGCAAACTATAAATGATTTAATTATTTATATGAATTATATATGACAAATGGCATAAAAGGTCGTCTGAAAGGCGGGAACGTAAGGGTTTGTTCTTTTCAGACGACCTTTTATAGGCTTGGGGTGTGGCAATTTGTTTACAAGCCCCGATTGGCAACATTCATGGTCAAGTGGTTTTAGGATGCGGCTTTTCTGCTTTGCCGTTCACTTTCTTTTTGGGCAGGATAAAGTGCATTTTCAAACCATTCGGCTTGATGTTTTCAGCCATGATTTTGCCGTTGTGCTGCTCCATGATGTGCTGAGTCAGGGCAAGACCCAAGCCTGTGCCTGGTTTGCTGGCGCTGGAGTCGGCACGGTAAAAGGCGGTGAAAATGTGCGGCAGTTGCATTTCGTCCACGCCTGGACCGTTGTCGGTAACGTCCACAATCCAATGTTTGCCGTCTTGTCCGATATTGACGCGGATGGTGCTGCCTTCGGGGCTGTAATTGATGGCGTTGCGGATAACGTTGTCAAACGCGCGGTACAAATAGCCTTCGTTGGCGCAGACCGTGGCATTTTCGGGGATTCTGGGTTCGACCGAAAGGGTAACGGTTTGTTTGTTCTGCTGGGCGATGCTTTGGTTGTCTTCCACGATGTTTTTCAGGAAGGGGACGAGTTTCAGGCTTTCTTTTTCCAGCGGGATGTTGGACGTTTCCAAACGGGAAAGCGTCAGCAATTCGCCAACCAAGGTATCCATGCGGGTCAATTCGCCTTCCAGCCTTTTCAGATATTGCTCCTGCTTTTGCGGCTGCGCCTGAATCAGTCCAACAATCGCCTGCATCCGCGCCAAGGGAGAGCGCATTTCGTGGGAGACGTGGTGCAGCAGGTGGCGTTCTTTGGCAACGAGTTTTTCCAGTTTTTCCGCCATTTTGTCGAACTGGATGGCAAGGTGGGACAATTCGTCGTCGCGGTCATCCACTTGCTGGGAAATACGGGTTTCAAGTTCGCCGTTTGCCACCCTGTCCATACCGCTGCCCAAGATTTTGATGGGTTTGGTGATGTTACTGGCGAGGATGTACGCCATCAGCAGGCCGACGACGATGATGAAGGACAGTATGATGAATTCGTGCCAAATCGGGGCGAGCGGCAGACCCGGGATGAAGAGCGGGCTGGGCAGGCGTTGCGCCTGATGGCTGTCCCAACCTTTGATAAAGAAGAGATATTCTTCGCCGAAACGGTCGTATTCGATGTGCGCCAAATCGGAATTGGGATTATTGATGGCAAACACGCGGGCGCGTTCGATGGTGTGTCCGTCGATATTGCGGTCGAGGATGTCTTTTTTCTCGTCTCCTAAAATGACGTAAACGGAATTGGAGACAGGGCTGTCTTCCCATTCCGCCAAAATTTCGCGCGCACCGCTGTCCCCGCGCGCCCTAAAGGCGGAGAGGATGCTGTTCATCAAAGTGGTTTCGATGGTGCGGCGTTGGTTGAATTGGTTTTCGGCAAGGGTGTTTTGCACCAGCCAAAAAGAAAAACTCGCCACAAAGATTGCGCAGACGATGACTGCGCAAAATGTGGCGAAGATGCGTTGAAACAGTTTCATTGATCTGTTTTATCTTTAGTTTTTAACAAACAGGTAGCCCAAGCCGCGTACGGTCTGAATCAGCGAGGCATCGCCCAGTTTGTGGCGGATGCTGGAGATATGGACGTCGATGCTGCGGTCGAATTTTGCCAGTTTGCGGTCAAGCGCTTCGATGGACAAAGTTTCTTTGCTGACAACTTGTCCGGCGTGGCGCATCAGGACTTCGAGCAGGTTGAACTCGGTACTGGTCAGCTCAAGCGGAGTGTCTTTGATGGTAGCCTGACGTTTGGCAGGGTAGAGTACAACATCGCTGACGGAAATGCTGTTTGGCGCGTTGTTCGGTTCGCCGCTTTGTTGCGCACGGCGCAGGATGGCGTTGATGCGTGCCAACAGTTCGCGCGGGGTGCAAGGTTTCGGAACATAGTCGTCCGCACCCATTTCCAATCCGATGATGCGGTCGATGTCGTCGCCTTTGGCGGTCAGCATGATGATGGGAACGGTACTTTGCGAGCGGACGTTTTTCAATACGTCCAAGCCGTTCATTTTCGGCATCATGGAGTCTAATACCACGACATCGTACTGACCAGTCAGGATTTCGTGTACACCGGCTTCGCCGTCCGGAACGCTGTGGACGTTCAATCCTTCGGCGGTAAGGTATTCGGTGAGCAATTCGGTCAGCAAAGCGTCGTCATCTACGAGTAATACGCGACTCATGGGATTTCCTTTTCGTGATTGTATGCGCTACGCAAACCCGAAATAAACGGGTGCGGCGGATAGTGATAGCTAATCTTAACACGCATTTTGAGTTTTTTGATAGCTTGTTTTCCTATGCTTTTGCGCTTTTTTGCATTGCAGGGACGCTGTCTTTACATTTTCAGACGACCCCTGTACCAAATCCTCAAAATATACGCCGGATACGCGCCAAATGGGAGCCAAAATGATGCCGGTAAAGGCTGTGTTCGAGAAAGAACGGGGGATTCTAAAACAGGTCGTCTGAAAACGTATTCGGGCTTTCAGACGACCTGTTTGATGTTAGAATGACTGCTTATTATTGATGAATGAATCACAAAGGGGCTTGTCGATATGTCCTTATCCATTGACGAACAGCTTTTGCCGCACCGCAATGCCATCGATGAAATCGATGCCGAAATTTTGCGCCTGTTGAACGAGCGCGCAGGCCATGCGCACGCCATCGGCGAATTGAAAGGAACGGGCGCGGTGTACCGTCCCGAGCGCGAAGTGGCGGTATTGAGGCGGATTCAGAGTTTGAACCAAGGCCCGCTGCCTGACGAGTCCATCGCAAGACTGTTTCGCGAAGTGATGAGCGAATGCTTGGCGTTGGAACGTCCGCTGATGATCGCCTATCTTGGGCCGCAGGGAACGTTTACCCAGCAGGCAGCCATCAAACATTTCGGCCATGCCGCCCATACCGCCGCATTTCAAACCATAGACCAGTGTTTCCGACAAGTCGAAACTCGGCAGGCAGATTATTTGGTCGCGCCGGTTGAAAACTCGACCGAAGGCTCGGTTGGCCGTACCTTAGACTTATTGGCAGTAACCGCATTGAAAGCCTGCGGCGAAGTCATTGTCCGCATCCATCACAACCTCTTGCGTAAAGGTACGCACGAATTGGGCGGCATCACAAAAGTCTTCGCCCACGCCCAAGCGCTGGCGCAATGCAACGACTGGCTCGGACGCAACCTGCCCAACGCCGAGCGCATCGCCGTTTCCAGTAATGGAGAAGCAGCAAGGCTGGTGGCAGAATCAGACGACCCCAGTATCGCCGCCATTGCAGGGCGTACCGCAGCCGATATTTACCATTTGAACTATGTCGCCGAATGTATCGAAGACGAGCCGAATAACACCACGCGCTTCTTGGTCATGGGGCATCAAGATACAGGCAGCAGCGGCAACGACAAAACCTCGCTGGCAGTCTCCGCGCCCAACCGCGCCGGTGCTGTCGCTTCGTTGTTGCAGCCGTTTACCGAATCAGGCATTTCCATGACCAAGTTCGAAAGCCGCCCGAGCAAATCCGCGCTGTGGGAATACCTGTTCTTCATCGACATCGAAGGACATCAAAACGACGAAAAAGTCCAAAACGCCCTGCGGCTCTTGAGCGAACGCGCTTCGTTTGTCAAAGTCATCGGCTCTTATCCGGCAGCCGTTTTGTGATGTAGCGGGAATGAAGCAGGTCGTCTGAAACTCTCAGACGACCTTCTTTATATCAAACCTGAGACCATTATTTGTCCACAACGATTTTGGCTGCCTGTTCGTCAGGCGAGGGTTCGTATTGTGTGGATTCGTCTCCGTAATACAGCACGCCTAGTTTGATGGGGATGCGGCCTTGTGATTTGCGGTGGGCGTTGGAGTCGCGCAGGGAGTAGGCGCAGCCGCAGTATTCTTGTTGGTAGAAGTGCTCGCGTTTGCTGATTTCGATCATGCGCGCGCTGCCGCCGCCTTTGCGCCAGTTGAAATCCCAATAGACGACGTCGTCGTAGGGTGCGGCGGCGCGGTGGCCGCAGTCGTTGATTTGCGCCATGTTTTTCCAGCGGGAAATGCCCAGCGAGCTGGTGAAGACGGGGAAGCCGTTTTCGTGGGCGTATTGGGCGGCTTTTTCGAAACGCATGTCGAAACACATGGTGCAGCGGATGCCGCGTTCGGGTTCGAATTCCATGCCTTTGGCTTTGGCGAACCATTCTTTGCGGTCATTTTCGTAGTCGTCGTCTTTGTCGATGAAGGGGATGCCGAATTTGTCGGCGAAGCGCATGTTTTCTTCTTTGCGCAACATGTATTCTTTGAGCGGGTGGATGTTGGGGTTGTAGAAGTAGATGGTGTAGTCGATGCCGCTGGCGAGCATGGCTTCCATGACTTCGCCGCTGCACGGGGCGCAGCAGGAATGCAAGAGGACTTTTTTATTGCCGCCGGGCGGGACGAGGACGGGGCGGTTGATGTCGGTAACGATGGGGCTGGTTTTGTCGTTCATGATTGGGGTGTTCCGTTTCGGTGTTTCAGACGACCTTTGTTTGATGGGTCGTCTGAAAGGGTTGTGGTGTGGTTATCGGATGGGTTTGTTTTGTTTTTTGGCTGCTTTGGCGTCTTTGGGGTCGGGTGGCGGCGGCTCGGCGAAGATGGTTTCGGGGTTGGGGTGTGCGGCAAATACTTGCAGCAGTTTTTGGTAGTCTTGGGACTGTTTCATCAACTCGGCTGCGGCGGTTCGCAGGTTGTCCACGTCTTCGGGCGGGAGGTAGAAGCTGGTGGGGATGTTCAACACTTTGTCGCGCAACGCGGACGGCGGCAGGTCTTTGAGGTTGAGGCTGACAAAGGAGAAGCTGATTCCGTCGCTGCTTTGTTGGTTGGCTTTGTTACGACGATCGACAAAGGCGCGGAAGCGGCGCAGGGATTCTTGAGTGTATTGGTCGATGGGGATACTGACAATGGCGGTAACGACGTCGCGCAATCTCGGCACAGCGGCGGTTTTGTCCATATTGCTGCTGATTTGGTTTTGGGCGTTGACGCTGATAACGACGATGTGGCGCAGGTTGCGGCTGCGGATTTGTTGTTCCAACACTTTGTCGGGATAGATTTCGGTCATGTCCAAGAGGCTGCGCATGCCGAGGTTGTCGGTCAGACCGCCGTCTATCAGGTGGATGTAAGGGCGGGTTTTGCTGTCGCTGTATTTGTTGAACCTGTTTTTAAATTCTTGATAGGTGGCGTTTTGCTGGTTTTGAGACTCAAGACCGGTCATTTGCAGCTGCGGCGGCAGGGTGTAGCCGCAGTTGCCGCCGTTGTTGTTGAGGGTAATCGGAGCGAACACCATGGGCACTGCGCTGGAAGCGGCAACGGCGCGGGCAAGGCGCAATCCGCCCAAGTCGAGACACATGGGGTCGAAGTATTCTTGCGTGAAGTTCAGGCGTTCGCCCGCCCCCATATCGGTGGCGGAAATGATGGCGAACGGGCCTTTGCCGTGCATTTCCAAATCGCGGAAGGTGGTTTTGCCGAAAAGGTGGTTTTCAAACTGCTCCTGCAAGAGGTCGCCGCGTCCGTATTCGGGCGAGGCAAGGCGGGGCAGGTTGGTCATGGAGAAAGCTTGTTTGACGACTTGGCGTTGGAAGTTTTGGTGAAGGAAACGCTTGTAAAACATGGGGATGGTTTCTTCGCCTTTGAGCGCGAAATAGGCGGCGAGGACGGAGCCTCCGGATACGCCGACCACCAAATCGACATTGGACATCAGCGACTTGCTTTTGCCGCCGATGGTAACTTTTTGCTGTTGAAGCTGCTCCAACACGCCGTAGCCCAACGCCGCCGCGCGCGTGCCGCCGCCGGAGAGCATCAGGATGATGAAGGTGTCGTCTTCTTCGCGCCGAAACTGGCTGGTTTCAAAACGATAGCCTTGGTTCATATCAATTTTATTGATGGTGGCGACAGGTTGATACTTGACCAGCGAGCAGGCAGACAGTGCGGCCAAAGTAAAGGCGGTCAGGACGGTTTTGAGCGGGCGTTTCGGCATGGAGGTTTGGTTGTGAAACAAAAGAGCTTGATTATAATGGATTAAATCGGTTTTTGATACCGCGCGGCAGGTTAAGGTAATGCCGCAGCGTAGATTGAAAGGTTTTCAGACGACCTTTTTATAGTGGATTAAATTTAAACCAGTACGGCGTTGCCTCGCCTTGCCGTACTATTTGTACTGTCTGCGGCTTCGTCGCCTTGTCCTGATTTAAATTTAATCCACTATACATTCCGCAATCGCACAGGTCGTCTGAAAAATAAAATCAGGTTTAAGGTTTGTCCGCCTTGTCTCCGATTTTGCCTTCTTTGCCTTGAAGCAGGTTTTGGATATTGCTTTTATGGCGGTACAACACCAGCACGGCGATGACGACGGTCGCCCAAGCCCAAGAAGGGTAGGGCATCAGCCAGAAGGCGACGAGCGGCGCGGCTACGGTGGCGACGAGTGCGGCAAGCGAGGACACTTTAAATCCGAACGCCATGACCAGCCAAATCGCCGCGCAAACCAAAGCCGTTGCGGGAGAAAGCGCCAGCAATACGCCCAACGCAGTCGCCACGCCCTTACCGCCTTTAAAGCCGAAAAACAGCGGCCACATATGTCCGACCAATGCGGCGACGGCAACCGCTGCTATGGTGATGTCCGACAGATTCAAAGCATCTTGCAGGCAGCGTGCCAAAACCACCGCCACCAAGCCTTTGAGCGCGTCGCCCAGCAAAGTCAGCGCCGCCGCTTTTTTCTTGCCGCTGCGCAAAACATTGGTCGCGCCGGGGTTGCCCGAGCCGTAAGTGCGCGGATCGTCCATGCCGTAATATTTGGAAACAATAACGGCAAACGACAACGAACCGATTAAATAAGCCGCGATAACGGCGGATACATTGAACATTTCAGATGCTTTACTTAAAATGGGACGCTCATTTTATCAAAAAAACAGGCAGACAAATGGACAAAATCTTTTTACGCGGCATGAAGGCGGACACCCTGATCGGCGTGTACGACTGGGAACGCGAACGCCCCCAAACCCTGATTTTGGACTTGGACATCGGCATCCCCGAACAAAGCGGTCAGGATGACCACATCGGCAATACCGTCCACTACGGCGAAGTCTGCGAAGCCGTCAGGGCGAGCCTTGCCGAACAAAGCTTCCTCTTGCTCGAATCATTGGCGGAACACATCGCCAAGCTGATTCTCGACAATTTCGGCGCGCTGAACGTGCGCGTCAGAATCATCAAACCCGGCATCTTGCCCGATGTCAAAGAAGTCGGTATCGAAATCGAACGCAGCAAAGTTTAAAAACGACACAAATCGTTTTGGCGAAACCCGCTTCGCTCGTTTCAGACGACCTTCTTGACACCAAAGGTCGTCTGAAACCCATTCCCGATTTTCAGACGACCCCGTACCACACTTTATAAAGAAAGCACGCAAATGGATTTGAAAGAAACCAAACTCAGCAGCGAATCGATTTATCAAGGTTCATTCGTCAGCATCAACCGCGACAAAGTCCGCCTGCCCAACGGCAATGAAAGCCAGCGCATCGTCATCAGCCATCCCGGCGCCGCCTGCGTTTTGGCGATTACCGAAGAGGGCAAAGTCGTACTCGTGCGCCAATGGCGTTACGCCGCAGGCATCGCCACGATCGAGCTGCCCGCCGGCAAACTTGATGCAGGCGAAGACCCAGCCGAATGCGCCTTACGCGAATTGGCGGAAGAAACCCCGTACACTGCCGACAGCGTCAAACTCATCAGCAGCTTCTACACCGCCATCGGCTTCTGCGACGAAAAAATGTACCTCTACCAAGCAGAAGGCGTGCGCCTCGGCAGCACCTTGAGCAACGACGAAGACGAAATCACCGAAACCGTCCTGATGAGCAAGGAAGAAGTCCGCATCGCTTTGGAACACAACGAAATCAAAGACGGCAAAACCTTAATCGGGTTGCAATATTGGCTGATGCAGGATTGATGTGAAAAGAATGTAAAAAGGTCGTCTGAAAGAATATTTTCAGACGACCTTTTTGTTTAAAGTGCCGCTTATTTGGTGAAGTTTTTCAGTATGGCGGAGGCAATGTCGTCCAGACCGAAACCGTCGGCTTCTTGTGCCGAGCCGTTGGGTGTGGCTTTATCGACGAGGTTGGGCAGGACTTGCGCCAGCAGGTCGCCCGCCTGGTTGGCATCAATGCCGAACTTTTGCGCCACTTGGCCGATGGTGTCGCTGCCCAGCGCGTTTTGCAAATCGCTGCCGGATATGGGCGCGTTGTCTTGTTGGTTGGAAACCCAGCTGTTCAATACGTCGCCTAATCCGCCTTGTTGTAATTGATTGATCAAACTACTCACACCGCCTTGCCGCTGTACCAAATCCATTGCCATATCGATCAAAGAATTTTGGGTGGAACCGCTGTCTTTATTGCCCAGTGCTTGTGCTGCCGCGTTCAGCAGGCTGTCCATTAATGCCATGATGTTTCCTTTGTGTGAAGTGTAAAATGCCGAGTGTAACAAAATTCCGTCGTTCAATTTGCGGTTTAACTTAATTAAACCCGACTTAGGGAATTGACGCGAAAACAAAAAAGGTCGTCTGAAAGCCTGTGTTGCACTTGAAATCCGAATCCAAGGCCCCTTTTATTTCAAGCCGAGGCAGGAAGGTTTCGGCTATTCCCCGTTTTGGAAAATCACGTCGTTTTCAAACCGCGCCATATTGTGCAACCCGTCGGTCAGGGCGATGCCTTTCAGTTCGTAGCGGCGAACCAAGTCCAACACGGCTTCCTTGCCGGAAACGGGATGGCAGCCGGCAGGACCCATGTGTTGGAAACGGTCGGTGTAAAAGAGGTATAAATAACCGTCCCGCGCGTAAAACCCGCCGTCTTTGCGGTTTATCCCGACAAAAAGCGGCTGCTCCGCCAATTGGTTCCAAACGATATATTTCACGGATTTCGCCAAATCCGCCGAATATTTTTCCACCAGCCCGATCAGCAACACATTCTCCTGCGGCGTGTTGCCGGCAAAAAAGTCCAGCAATTCGTCATCTTCGACATTCGTGAACTGCTTGAACAATTCTTCCGCCCGCGCCGGTGTGACTTTATAGGGATTGGAAAAACCGATGATGTCTATCGGGTGAAATTGCAGCGGCAGCTTGGCATCGGTGCCGAAGGACAAAGCATCCATCTTCTCTCTGGAAGCCGCCATGCTGCCCGCGCCATTCACACGCATCAACCAAGAAAGCGCGCATTCAAAATGCTCGCCGTCCTGCCCTCTGTATTCCATCAGTTGAATGCCCAACGAGTGCGCGACACGCAGGACATTACTCAAATTATTGAACTGGTCCGCTTTATCCAACGCACCGACCAAGCCGATGCCGTCTAAAGCGCCGTCCTGCCCGTCTGAAAAAGTCCGCGCGGCTTCATAGGTGTCAAACAGATACAAAACCGTCCGTCCGTCTTTCAGACGACCTATGTAAGGGATGCTCGTCCCTTCCGATACATCCGCCTGCATGGCAGACAGCGGCACATACACTTTATCTTTTGCATAAATCGCCCGCGCCGCGCCCTCGCTTTTTTCCTGCGCGGAAAGTTTGCGCGGCTCTTGTGCCGTTTCGTCGGACGGCTTGTTCCCAAAAATTTTCGACAAAATACTCATTCGGTTTTCCTTATGTATTGGTATGCGCCCGCTTGACTGCTTTTCTGCGCAACAGAACGGCGGTAAACCGGGCGCGCAAGATTTTATCACAGCCTTTTTCAGACGACTTGCATTACCCCTAAGATACCGTCCATAATAGCTTTATGCTTTAAGCTAGGAAAAACAATGACTATCCGAACCCCTACCTTATCCCTACTCACCCTGCTTATCCTCTTCCCGACGATGGCTGCAGCGAACGACGAACCGCCCGCCGACGGCGACACTTGGTTGGACCACCGCCACAAAGGAGTTTCCAAACGCTTGGACAAATGGTCCAACCGCATCGACGACTGGTTTGGCGAACCAAATCCCGACCATCCTGCCGACGCTAACCTGCGCCTTATGCTTGATACCGAATGGAACCCTGACGACAAGTTTACCGTGACGCCGCGCGTACGGGGTCGTCTGAAACTGCCGACCTTAGAGAAAAAAGTCCATGTGATTTTCGGTGACGACTCTTTGGACGACGAGTTGAAACACGAAGCCAACGCCTACCGCAACCGTACCAATACCAACGGCAGGATATTCGATGCATCCCAAAGCCGCGACAAAAATGCTTCCATTGCCGTACGCTGGTCTGAAGCATTCGCAAAACAGCACACCGATACCGACTTCGATATCGGTATCCGCTCCGGCAGCGACCTGTTCGCCCGCGCCAAAAGCTCGAGCAATTGGCAACTGACCGACAACATCGACACCAGCTTGGAACAAATCTACCGTTACGGCATCAAGAGCAAACACCATGTCCGTACCAACTGGGAAACGCGTTACATCCCCAACGAAAAAAGCTTTATCGCCAATCAGGCACACCTGCAATACGAACACGATAAAACCGAAGACTGGACATGGGGCAACAGCCTCTTCCGCCAACACAATCTCGGCAAACACCGCCACGTCAACTACGGTGTATATACCGGCGGCAATATCGAAAAACGCAAAGCCGCCCTCAATACCTACGGCCCGTTTACCACCTACCGCCAGCCGATTTGGCGCAACTGGCTGTTTACCCAAACTGAGGTCAACTACTACAACAACCGCAAAGAAAACCAAAAACACCGCGTCGGCGCGCTGTTAAGGATTGAAGCCTTGTTCTGATGCAAAAAGGTCGTCTGAAAGCCTGTTAACGGATTCAACCCCGTCAATACAGCTTTCAGACGACCTTTTTTCTCAAAATTTTTTCAAACTCTCTCAATCGGATGATTCTTCCGAACCTTCTTCCCTGCCGTTGAAATACTCCGCCGCACCGCCATCGAAAAAGCCCTGCAAAATCGCTTGCGCCGCCACTTGGTCGAGTACCGCCTTTTGCTTGCGCCCGAATACCTGCGCTTCGGCAAGCAGGCTTTCGGCGTATAGCGAAGACATCCGTTCATCCACCCAATATATGGGCAGGTTAAAACGCCCGTGCAGGCGGCGGCCGAATTTGCGGCTGAGGCGGGTCAACTCGTGTTCCGTGCCGTCGGCGTGGGTCGGAAGCCCGACGACCAGATGTTTGGGCTGCCATTCCCGTATCAGCTTGGCGATGGCGTTGAATTTCTCATCGTTGCTGTTGCCGGTAACCGTCGCCAAAGGATGCGACAAGCCAAGCTCCGCATCGCCCTGCGCCACGCCGATACGCGCCTCGCCGAAATCAAACGCCAAAACCGTCCCTGCCGGTGCTTTATGCATGACCGGCTCCACAGACAAGCGCATCGGGCTGGATGCCCAGTTTGGCAAACGCGGCGGCGTAGCGGTGTTCATAAGGCAGGTCGAACAAAATATGCTCGTCCGCCTTAACCGTCAGCCAGACATTGTCCGCCAGCTCGCGTTCAAGCTGCCCTTTGCTCCAGCTCGAATAGCCTATGCTGATTAAAATCTTATCCACCGCGCCCTGACGCGATAAGTTTTCAATCACATCGCGCGAAGACGTCAGCGCGATGTCGTCTGAAACAATCATACTGTTTTGCCAGTTGCCCACGGGCGTATGCACGACATAGCCGCGGTCAATCTGTACCGGCCCGCCCATCATGACGTGTTCGTGCTGCATCCGCAAAGGGATGTTGCGGTCAGACGCCGCAAAAATCATATCCATCGTAATCGGCGACGGTTTGTTGATGATGATGCCCAACGCGCCCTCTTCGTTGTGTTCGCACACATAAATTACCGAATTTTCAAAAAACGGATCATCCATATCGGGCATGGCAATCAAGAAATGGTCGGTTAGGTTCATATCGCTTGTCTTTTATTTGGTCGGCACAGGCGCATCCACGACGCACGCACCGTAAATCTGTTTGCCTTCCGCACCGGCAATTTGCTGCGCATCCGCTTTAGCACCGCCAAAGCAAGACACCGCGCTCAAAGAGTTCTTCGGCGAACCCTGAACAACTTTGTCGCTGTAAATCAGATACGCAAACGCCTTACGTTTAGGATCGTAATAACGGACAATCTGCTGGCTTTTGAATACCAAACTTGCACTGCGTTTAAACACTTCCCGCGGCTTAGCGACAGCTTGCTCGTTATAACGGATAACATCAGCCGTCTGTACGCACGACACGGAGGCATCGCTTGCGTCTTCCTCCAAGTTCACCGTCTCTTTCAAACCGCCTTTTTTCGCATAAGAAATATAACAGGCAACCCCTTGCACATCAGGATCGTCAAAACCCTCGACTTCAATACGGTCATTTTTCCCCAAAACATTAAAAACCGTGCTGGCACGTCCGATTTTGTCGGTATCGTTACCGCAGGAAGCAAGAAACAGGGCGCAAAGCGCAGGCAGAATGATTTTTTTCATGTAAATAAGAAACCTTTGAGGGTTGAAAATAAAGAAGCTAACACCGTAGCTCCTACTATATAAGACCGCTTGTTCAGATTGCAAGCGCAGAGGAAAGTATTGTCTGAACAAATATCGGCAGATGTTATTTTCAGACGACCCCGCTGACTATATAATTCCGCCTATTGCCTTTATTTTAACGATCCAGAACCAATCATGCGTTACAAACCTCTTTTAATCGCCCTGCTCATCGGTTTCGCCTCGCCTTCTTTCGCCGCCAAAGACGCGCCCAAAGAGAAGGCTGCGCCCGTCAAAAAAAGCGTCAAAGACAAAAAAGACGCCGAACCTGCTAAAAAAGAATCAGCCAAAGACAAAGCAAAGCCTGCCGCCAAAAACGCTAGGGACAAGGCAGACGACAAGCCGGTAGCCAAAAGCAAAAAGGAAACTGCCGAAGCGGCGAAAAACGAGCTTGCCAAAGAACGCAAAAATGGCAACGAAGCCAAAAAACAAGATAAAGCCGACAGAACCAAAAAAGGCGAAGTCAAAGCGGAAGAGAAGGCAGGCAAAGCCGTTCCCGCAAAAACCGAGCCTGAAAAAGGCAAGGACAAAGCTGCAGACAAACCCGCAGCCAAAAATAATGCAAAGGCAAAAAAAGAAGCTGCCGAGTTGCCTAAAAAAGAAGAAGCAGCGGCAAAACAAGACAGAAAAGCCGTCGAGAAAAAAGCGGACAAAGCCGATAAGAAAACCGCTGCCGCCGATTCAGACGACTTCAAATCCGCGGTAACCGCCGCCGCCAATGATTTGGAAGGCAAAAAATCGCTGCGCAGCCGCAACGAAGGTTTCATCATTCACGTCAACACCACGTTGAAACAGTTGCAGCAAAGCCGTATCAACCTGTCCGCCATCAACCGTCAGCAGCGCGACGCATGGGACAAATTTCAAAAGCTCAATGCGGATTTGAACCACCTGAAAACTCAGGTTTCCAACACGCGCGCGCAAATTTCCCGCTTTGTTTCGGGCAATTATAAAAACAGCCAGCCCAACGCCGTTGCCCTGTTCCTGAAAAATGCCGAGCCGGGTCAGAAAACCCGCTTCCTGCGTTACACCCGCTATATCAACACTGCCAACGAGCAAGTCATCAAAGACCTTGAGAAGCAGCAAAAAGAGCTGGCAGCGCAAGAGCAAAAAATCAACAACGAGCTGGCATACCTGAAAAAACTTCAGGTAAACGTCCAATCCTCGCTGCGCCGACACGGCATAACCAATACCGCCGAACAAGCGGAAAGCCGCCGCCAAAATGCGCAAATGGCAAAAGAGGCGCAGAAAAAAATCAACCACAAAGAAAACGAACAACGCCTGAACAATCTGTTGAAAGACTTGGATAAGCGTAAAGCCGAGCAACGCCGCCAAGAAGCCGAAGCGCGCAAAAAAGCCGCCGAAGCCCGTCTTGCCGCCGCCGAAAAAGCGCGCCAAGACCGAGCCGCCGCCGCGCAAAAAGCCGCCGATGAACGCGCCGCCATGTCCAACCTGACCGCAGAAGACATGAGTATCCGTGCGCCGTCCTACGTCAGCATCAGCAATGCCAACAGCTTCAGCCGTATGCAGGGTCGTCTGAAAAAACCGGTCAGCGGTACGCTTGCCGGACTCTTCGGACAAGACCGCGGCGACGGTGAAGTTTGGAAAGGCGTGTTCTACCAAACGACTCCGGCAACCGTCAGCGGCATCGCCGCCGGTACGGTTACCTATGCCGATGAATTGGAAGGTTTCGGCAAAGTCATCGTCATCGATCACGGCGACGGCTATGTCAGCATTTATTCGGGTTTGAGCGAAATCGAAGTCGCCAAAGGCTACGCCGTAGCCGCAGGCAGCCGCCTGGGTATCAGCGGAACCCTGCCTTCGGACATGGAGGGCCTGTATTTGGAAGTCCGCTACAACGGGCAGGCAATGAACCCGCTCTCCTGGATAAGCTGACCTGCAAACAGGTTTGATGTTTTCAGACGACCTTTTCCCGTATTACGGGTCGTCTGAAATTTAATAACTGAACCCAACGGCCTTATATTCAAAAGCTTTTACACCCGCTCAGATATTTTTTACGCGAATCCGGTTGTTTGCCAAGCGTAAATCGCATACAGTCTTGCGGACGTATATTCAGGTCGTCTGAAGCAATATTTACCCACCCCGTTTCACAGTCATTACGGTCTGAAATGAAATAAGACAACAAGAAAGCCATTCATAATGTCAACATCCACTTTGAAAAAAGTCGCACTCTACACACTCGGCGCATTCAGCGGTGTCGCCCTCAGCTTGAGCGTTCAAAGCTTTGCCGCCGAAAAAGACAAAAAAGACAACGAAACCCTGCCCGTACAATCCATCCGCAACATGGCGGAAGTTTACGGGCAAATCAAAGCCAATTATTACCAAGACAAATCCGATGCCGACCTCTTTGAAGGCGCGATGAAAGGCATGGTATCCGACCTCGACCCGCATTCCGAGTATTTGGATAAAAAAGGCTTTGCCGATATGAAAGAATCCACCAGCGGCGAATTCGGCGGCTTGGGTATGGAAATCGGTCAGGAGGACGGATTTATCAAAGTCGTCGCGCCGATTGAGGATACGCCTGCCGAGCGCGCAGGCGTGAAAAGCGGCGACTTCATCGTCAAAATCGACAACGTTTCTACACGCGGCCTGACCACCAGCGAAGCCGTCAAAAAAATGCGCGGCAAACCGGGTACCAAAATCACCCTGACCCTTTCGCGCAAAAATGCGGACAAACCCATCGTCGTCAATCTGACCCGCGCCATCATCAAAGTCAAAAGCGTCCGCCACCACCTGCTCGAACCGGGCTACGGCTACATCCGCGTATCCCAATTCCAAGAGCGCACCGTGGCAGCCATCAACGAATCCGCCAAGGCATTGATTAAAGAAAATAAAGGTGCGCCGCTCAAAGGCCTCGTTCTCGACCTGCGCGATGACCCGGGCGGTCTGCTTGACGGCGCGGTCGGCGTCTCTGCCGCCTTCCTGCCCGCAGATGCAAAAGTCGTCAGCACCAAAGGACGCGACGGCAAAGAGGGCATGGTGTTGAAAGCCCGTCCCGAAGACTACATCCGCACGAGCGGCAAAGACCCTCTGGCAGATTTGCCCGCGGAGTTGAAAACCATACCCATGACCGTGTTGATCAACTCAGGCTCTGCTTCCGCTTCTGAAATCGTCGCAGGCGCGCTGCAAGACCACAAACGCGCCGTCGTCGTCGGTACGCAAAGCTTCGGCAAAGGCTCGGTTCAAACTCTGATTCCGCTGTCCAACGGCAGCGCGGTTAAGCTGACCACCGCCCTGTATTACACGCCGAACGACCGCTCGATTCAAGCGCAAGGTATTGTTCCCGATGTCGAAGTCAAAGACAAAGACCGCGCTTTTGAAAGCCGCGAAGCCGACCTCGCCGGACACATCGGCAACCCGCTCGGCGGTGAAGACGTCAACGGCAGCAACGAAATCAGCACGCCTGATTCAAACGAAGCTGCCAAAGCCGATGAAAACGCCAAGTCCAAAAAAGGCACGGACAAAGATAAAGACGAAGACATCTCCAGCCGTCGCATTCCTAATCCTGCCAAAGACGACCAACTCCGCAAAGCCTTGGATTTAGTGAAAAATCCAGCCGAATGGCAAAAGTCTTTAGGTTTGGCGGCGAAAAAACCGGCTCCGAAAAAAGACAAGAAAGACGGTAAAGACGAAGGTAAATAAGCTCAGTCCGAATCCTTGAAAAGAGGTCGTCTGAAAACGCTATCAGTTTTCAGACGACCTTTTCACACTTCAAAAATCCCATAGGGAAAACATCATGGCAAAAGCCCCCAAAACCATCTACCAATGCACCGAATGCGGCGGCACTTCCCCGAAATGGCAGGGCAAATGCCCGCATTGCGGCGAATGGAACACGCTTCAGGAAAGCCTAGCCGCGCCCGAGCCTAAAAACGCCCGCTTCCAATCTTGGGCGGCGGATACCTCGACCGTCCAATCCCTCTCCGCCGTGACCGCCACCGAAGTGCCGCGCAACCCGACCGGCATGGGTGAACTCGACCGCGTATTGGGCGGCGGTTTGGTCGATGGCGCGGTCATCCTGCTCGGCGGCGACCCCGGCATCGGCAAATCCACGCTGCTGTTGCAAACCATCGCCAAAATGGCGCAAAGTCGCAAAGTGCTGTACGTTTCCGGCGAGGAATCCGCCCAACAGGTCGCCCTGCGCGCGCAACGTTTGGAACTGCCCACCGAAGGCGTGAACCTGCTTGCCGAAATCCGCATGGAAGCGATTCAAGCGGCGTTGAAACAACATCTACCCGAAGTCGTCGTCATCGACTCCATTCAAACCATGTATTCCGACCAAATCACTTCCGCCCCGGGCTCCGTGTCGCAGGTGCGCGAATGTGCCGCCCAACTGACGCGCATGGCGAAACAAATGGGCATCGCCATGATACTGGTCGGACACGTCACCAAAGACGGCGCGATTGCCGGTCCGCGCGTATTGGAGCACATGGTCGATACCGTGTTATATTTCGAGGGTGACCAGCATTCCAACTACCGCATGATCCGCGCCATCAAAAACCGTTTCGGCGCGGCAAACGAATTGGGCGTGTTCGCCATGACCGAAAACGGTTTGAAAGGCGTATCCAACCCGTCCGCCATCTTCCTAGCCAGCTACCGCGACGACACGCCAGGCTCGTGCGTTTTGGTTACACAAGAAGGCAGCCGCCCGCTTTTGGTCGAAATTCAGGCATTGGTCGATGACGCACACGGCTTTACCCCCAAACGCCTCACCGTCGGTCTCGAACAAAACCGCCTCGCCATGCTGCTCGCCGTCCTCAACCGCCACGGTGGCATCGCCTGCTTCGACCAAGACGTGTTCCTCAACGCCGTCGGCGGCGTCAAAATCGGCGAACCCGCTGCCGACCTCGCCGTCATCCTCGCCATGCTCTCCAGCTTCCGCAACCGCCCGCTGCCCGAAAAAATGGTCGCATTCGGCGAAATCGGCTTGAGCGGCGAAGTCCGCCCCGTCGCGCGCGGACAAGAACGGCTCAAAGAAGCGGAAAAACTCGGTTTCAAACGCGCCATCGTCCCGAAAGCCAATATGCCGCGCAACGAAAAAGAGTTCCCAAATCTAAAAATCTTCGGCGTCTCCAGCCTTCAGGAAGCCATCGAAATCTGCCGCGATGCGGAAAATTGACAGACAGTAATCGAAAAGGTCGTCTGAAAACCTAATCCAAGTTTCAGACGATCTTCACCGAGAAGCGTGTGGTACATTTGATATGCCTCTTACGAAAATCAGTATGAAGCAAAATGCCAACCTATTCTTTTGCCTTTAAGAAGAAGGGAAGGGGGTAGGTTGGAGATTTTTATTTCACCTTGCCATACTATACGAATGTGAGGCTAGGGTAGGCTGGTGTTTCGATTTTAATTTGCCGTATAGAGCGGTATATGTTTAAAGATTGAAAAGCCAGAGAGACTGGAAAATACAGTCGGTTTGAGAAGCAGTTCGCACTACCCCCGCATCCTGTTAAAATACCCGGTCTGAAAAGACAGAAGACAAGAATAGAATTATGAGTATTGCCAATAATAAAAAAGCCTTTCACGACTTCTTTATCGAAGACCAGCTCGAAGCCGGTTTGGTATTGGAAGGTTGGGAAGTCAAAGCCATCCGCGCCGCGCGTGTTCAGCTGAAAGAAAGCTATATCTACTGGAAAAAAGACGCTTTTTATCTGGTCGGCTGCCATATTACCGCGCTGCCGACAGCCTCGACGCATGTCAAACCCGACCCCGTCCGTCCGCGCAAGCTTTTGCTCAAGCAATCCGAAATCAACAAGCTCATCGGTAAAACCGAGCGTGCGGGTTACACCATCGTCCCGTTGAACCTGCACTTCACGCGCGGCAAAATCAAAATGGAAATCGGCTTGGCGAAGGGTAAAAAACAACACGACAAACGCCAAAGCCTGAAAGAAGCCGACTGGAAACGCGAAAAACAACGTTTGATGAAAAATGTGCGCTGAGGCTGATAACAGCTTGAATTGACCGCCGAATGCCGATGTCGCTGCAAACGCGTTCCCGCCGTTTACACATCAAGCATTATGTTTGCAAAAACATACCCAAGATTGCTTTCTTCAGGCTTTTCAGACGACCCCTGCGACCCAATAATCAAGGTCGTCTGAAATTTTACGGAGTAACGCCATGTCTCGCTCTTCGCTTTTCCTGCCGCTGTTTTTGATTATCTTCGGTGCCGTTTGGTTTTTGAAAACGACGGACATCCTGCCTGCAACTTCGACCATCGTGTCCGCCGGTATGGTGGTGGCGGGGATTGCGGTTTTGGTGATGGACGGCGTCAACAAGCAGTCTATCGTGTCCGGCCCGCTGCTGGTGTATATCGGCGCGGCGGTGTATCTGCACAATCAATATTGGCTCGGCTATTCGCCGCTGGTTGCTTTGGGAATGATGGTGCTGGGCTGCCTGCTGCTGCTTTCGCGCAGCGATATGGTGCCTTATAAGCAGCATAAACAGCAGGATAACTAAGCCCCTCTCCCTGCAAAGGTCGTCTGAAAATGGTATAATCCGCCGTTTTCAGACGACCTGTTTTGTTATCGGAATTCCGTTTTGAAACAGTCAGACCGTTCCCCATCACTCTGCAAAGTTCCCGCCATGACCCAAGACAAAATCCTCATCCTCGACTTCGGTTCGCAAGTTACCCAGCTTATCGCCCGCCGAGTGCGCGAAGCCCATGTTTACTGCGAGCTGCATTCCTTCGACATGCCTTTGGACGAAATCAAAGCCTTCAATCCGAAAGGCATCATCCTCTCAGGCGGCCCCAATTCCGTTTACGAATCCGACTATCAAGCCGATACCGGCATCTTCGATTTGGGTATTCCGGTTTTGGGCATCTGCTACGGAATGCAGTTTATGGCGCATCACTTGGGCGGCGAAGTGCAGCCCGGCAACCAGCGCGAATTCGGTTACGCGCAAGTCAAAACCATCGACAGCGAACTGACACGCGATATTTACGACGACGCGCCCAATACGCTGGACGTATGGATGAGCCACGGCGACAAAGTGTCCAAGCTGCCCAACGGCTTTGCCGTTATCGGCGATACCCCGTCATGCCCGATTGCCATGATGGAAAACGTCGAAAAACAATTCTACGGCATCCAATTCCACCCCGAAGTTACCCACACCAAACAAGGCCGCGCCCTGTTGAACCGCTTTGTCTTGGACATCTGCGGCGCGCAACCGAGCTGGACCATGCCGAACTACATCGAAGAAGCCGTTGCCAAAATCCGCGAACAGGTCGGTAGCGACGAAGTGATTTTGGGTTTATCAGGCGGCGTGGACTCTTCCGTAGCCGCCGCGCTGATTCACCGCGCCATCGGCGACCAACTGACTTGCGTATTCGTCGATCACGGCCTCTTGCGCTTGAACGAAGGCAAAATGGTGATGGATATGTTCGCCCGCAACTTGGGTGTGAAAGTGATTCACGTCGATGCCGAAGAGCAATTCATGGCGAAACTTGCCGGCGTTACTGACCCTGAGAAAAAACGCAAAATTATCGGCGCGGAATTTATTGAAGTATTTGATGCCGAAGAGAAAAAACTCACCAACGCCAAATGGCTGGCGCAAGGCACGATTTACCCCGACGTAATCGAATCCGCAGGTGCAAAAACTAAAAAAGCCCACGCCATCAAATCGCACCACAACGTCGGCGGCCTGCCCGAAAACATGAAGCTCAAGCTGCTCGAACCGCTGCGCGACTTGTTCAAAGACGAAGTGCGCGAACTCGGCGTAGCTTTGGGCTTGCCGCGCGAAATGGTGTACCGCCATCCGTTCCCCGGCCCCGGTTTGGGTGTGCGCATCTTGGGCGAAGTGAAAAAAGAATACGCCGACTTGCTGCGTCAAGCGGACGACATTTTCATCCAAGAATTGCGCAACACCACCGATGAAAACGGCACATCTTGGTACGACCTGACCAGCCAAGCCTTCGCCGTATTCCTGCCCGTGAAATCCGTCGGCGTAATGGGCGACGGGCGCACTTACGATTACGTCGTCGCACTGCGCGCAGTCATCACCAGCGACTTCATGACCGCACACTGGGCAGAACTACCGTACTTGCTGCTCGGCCGCGTCTCCAACCGCATCATCAACGAAGTCAAAGGCATTAACCGCGTGGTATACGATGTAAGCGGCAAACCGCCCGCCACGATTGAGTGGGAATAAAAGTAGAGATATAAACGCATAAAAAGGTCGTCTGAAATGGTTTCAGACGACCTTTTGGTTTTTAAAGGACAGTTTCTTTTTTCGTGTAATCAACACGCTGTCCTCGATCGGCTATATGCCGAAACCAATTTGCAAACCCTGAAAACCTTGTCTGGTAGATGCCGAAGGTACATAAACCACTTGACCGATTACATCAGATTACGTAAAGTATGCGGCGTTCTTTTAAATTGGTATTACCAATTTATTTAATAATTACTCTCAGATTAAGGTTCGATATCTCTCTCTCGCATCCGACATCATTAGAAAAATTGATAAACAACGCCGATTTTAAGGATTCGCCATGGCACTATTCCTCAGCATTTTTCCCATCATCCTGCTGATTTGGCTGATGGTTAAGAAAAACAGCATGCCTTCCTACATTGCGCTGCCGATTACCGCCGCGCTGATTTACGCCATCAAGCTGTTTTATTTCAACGACGACGCTATGCTGCTCAACGCAACCGCAGCGTCCGGTCTGGTTTCCACACTGACGCCGATTACCGTGATTTTCGGTGCGATTATGTTCAACCGCATGATGGAAACCACCGGCTGTATCGACATTATCCGCAAATGGCTGGCGACCATCAGCCCGAACCCCGTGGCGCAGTTGATGATCATCGGCTGGGCGTTCGCCTTTATGATTGAGGGGGCATCCGGCTTCGGTACGCCTGCTGCGATTGCCGCCCCGATTCTGATGAGCTTGGGTTTCAATCCGTTGAAAGTGGCGATTTTTACGCTGGTCATGAACTCCGTACCCGTATCATTCGGCGCGGTGGGTACACCGACTTGGTTCGGTTTTGCTCCTTTGGGTTTGGATCAAAAAAGCATTTTAGAAATCGGTATGCAAACGGGCGTAATGCACTTCTTCGCAAGTTTCGTTATTCCTGTCATCGGTTTGAGCTTCATCGTACCTTGGTCTGAAATCCGTAAAAACTTAGGCTTCATCGGCATCTCCGTCTTCTCTTGTACCATTCCTTATGTTGCCTTGGCGATGGTCAACGAAGAATTTCCTTCACTCGTTGCCGGCGCAATCGGCCTGATGGTATCCGTATTCGCCGCCAACCACGGCTGGGGTTTGAGCAAAGACCATCCGAAAGATCCGAATACTGAAAAAGTACCTTTCGCCCAAGTCGCCAAAGCACTTGCCCCTCTGGGTATGCTTATCGGCATGCTGGTGGTTACCCGCATCAAACAGCTCGGCATCAAAGACCTGCTGACCAGCAAAGATAAATGGTTCAGCTTCCAACTGCCGTTTGATTTGAGCAATATCACCGTCAGCGACTCTTTGACCATTACTTTCAGCAATATTTTCGGACAAGGCGTAAATGCGTCCTACCAAACCCTCTACGTTCCCGCATGGATTCCGTTTGTCTTTACCGTTTGGATTTGTATCCTGCTTTATAAAACCAAATTCAAAGACGCCTGGGCTTTCTACGCTGCAACTTTCAACCAAACCAAAAAACCGCTGCTTGCCTTGATGGGCGCGCTGATTATGGTTCAACTGATGATGGTTGGCGGCGACAACTCCATGGTGAAAATCATCGGTAAAGAGTTTGCCGCGATGGCGGGTGAACACTGGGTTTACTTCTCCCCTTACCTTGGTGCCATCGGTGCATTCTTCTCCGGTTCGAACACCGTATCCAACCTGACATTCGGTCCGATTCAGCAACAAATCGCCCTTGATACCGGCCTGTCCGTTACCCTCATCCTCGCCCTGCAATCCGTCGGCGGCGCAATGGGCAACATGGTCTGCATCAACAACATCATCGCCGTATGTACCGTACTGGACGTAAAAAACGCCGAAGGTACCATTATCAAGAAAACCGTCATTCCCATGGCGATTTACGGCGTGATTGCTGTCGCAGTCGCAGTTATTTTCTTCTTATAAGAGCTTACAGAGCAAAAGGTCGTCTGAAAATTTTCAGACGACCTTTTTCTTTTGTCCTTCCAGTACGATGTTTTGTTACAATATTCATAACCATACCGATAAGTACAAGCTGCAAACCAAGGAGAAAACATGAAAACCGCTATTGTCGATTACGGCATGGGCAATCTGCATTCCGTCCTCAAATCCGTACAGGCCGCGCAAGCCTTGTCCGGCAACGCTGCCGAAATTTACCTGACCGCCCGTCCCGAAGACATCCTTGCTGCCGACAAAATCATTTTCCCCGGTCAGGGCGCGATGCCCGACTGTATGGCTGCATTGCGGCAAAGCGGTTTGGGCGAAGCAGTGGAAGACGGCTTGAAAAACAAACCGTTTTTCGGCATCTGCGTCGGTGCGCAATTATTGTTTGAACACAGCGAAGAAGGCGATACTGACGGACTGGGCTGGTTTAAAGGCAGGGTCAAACGCTTTCCCTTCAATCAGACCGACGCAAATGGAGGTCGTCTGAAAGTGCCGCACATGGGCTGGAACACAGTACGCCAAACCCGCCCGCACCCGCTGTTTAAAGACATCGGTCAAGAAACGCGCTTTTACTTTGTACACAGCTACTACTTCGCTCCCGAAGACCCCGAAACCGTCCTTGCTACCAGCGAATATCCTAACGAATTTGCCTGTATCGTCGGCAAAGACAATGTGTTCGCCACCCAGTTCCATACTGAAAAAAGCCACGACGCAGGATTGTTGCTGTTACGCAATTTCTTGGACTGGACAAGTTGAAAAGGCTTACCCTTTGATTTCTAGAAATTAATCGGGTCGTCTGAAAAGGATTTTCAAGCGATTTTGATTAGGATTTCGTATTACTGTTAACTTGAATTATTCAAATCTGCTAAAACTCGATAATTTGTGTAAAATACGTTCCGCATAAGAATAGGACTCCCATGCTGCTGATTCCCGCAATCGATTTAAAAGAAGGCCGCTGTGTGCGCCTGAAACAAGGTTTGATGGAGCAGGCGACGGTGTTTTCCGACTCGCCCGCTGAAACTGCGCTGCATTGGTTCAAGCAAGGCGCGCGCCGTTTGCATTTGGTGGATTTGAACGGCGCATTTGCCGGCGTTCCGCAAAATTTTCCTGCCATCAAGGACATCCTCGCTGCCGTTGCCAAAAACATTCCCGTACAACTGGGCGGCGGAATACGCGACTTAGAAACCATTGAAAAATATTTGGATTTGGGATTGAACGACGTCATTATCGGTACGGCGGCGGTAAAAAATCCCGACTTCGTACGCGAGGCGTGCAAAACATTTCCCGGGCAGATTATCGTCGGACTGGATGCCAAAGACGGCATGGTGGCGATAGACGGCTGGGCGACGGTAACCGAGCATCATGTGATTGATTTGGCGAAACGTTTTGAAGACGACGGCGTCAACAGCATTATTTACACCGATATCGGTCGCGACGGCATGATGAGCGGCGTGAACATCGACGCAACCGTCAAATTGGCGCAAGCCGTCGCCATTCCGGTTATCGCATCGGGCGGACTGACCAATTTGGACGACATCCGCGCTTTGTGTGCCGTTGAGAAACACGGCGTGGCAGGTGCGATTACCGGTCGCGCGATTTACGAGGGCAGTATTGATTTTGCCCAAGCGCAGCAGTTGGCGGATTCGCTGGTATAAGTTGATGTAGCGAAACTTACTGCGTTCGTTTTGCTAAACTCACTGCGTTCGTTTTAGCGAAACTCGCTGCGCTCGTTTTCAGACTACCTTATATAAAACAATCATCAAGGTCGTCTGAAATGACCAAACGCTTTCTTACTCACTTGTCCCGCTGTTTTAAAACAAGATAGCGGGGCGAAGATACAAAATAATCGGTTGAACCCGTTTGCTTTCATTGTTGCCCTATCTGTATAGACAGGGCAAAAGATGGGTTCGTCCATTTTTTCTTCACAATAAAAGGCGGCTGACCGCCGAATATTGCTTGGGACTCACCATCTCACACTTAATTGTTTTATTTACTTTTTTAAGGGGTATTTCATGTTTGAAGCATTTATTTTGGGCTTTTGGATTATCTGGTCGTCCGGTCGCAATGTGCGCGCCGTCAGCGAAGGTTTGGGATTTACCATTATCGCTATCCTCGTCCGTCAGCTTTCCGCGTTTGATATGCCAATGATCGACACCTATTGGATGGCGTTTAACGGCGCGTTGTGGGCATTTGCCAGCGCAGTGTTTTATATCGTTGGACGTTTCAGCGGCAACTTTATGACTTCCTGCGTATTCGCCGCCATTGCGGGCGTCGGCTATTTCCAACTGCTCCAACACCTGCCCAAATGGGTTCACAACTGGCTGGCGTAACACCTGCCTTGCCGGTATCAATGATTTAAAAGGTCGTCTGAAAAGGATTGTCCGTTTGGGTAAAATCCGTTGTATAGGTTTTAGCGAAACCCGCTTCGCTCACTTTCAGACGACCTCATTCCTAGGTTTGGAAAGGCATTCGAAATGGCACTGGCAAAACGCATCATCCCCTGTCTCGACGTCAAAGACGGCCGCGTCGTCAAAGGCGTGAACTTTCTCGGTTTGCGCGATGCAGGCAACCCCGTCGATGTCGCCAAACGCTACAACGACGAAGGCGCGGACGAGTTGACCTTTCTCGATATCACCGCTTCCTCCGACAACCGAGACACCATTTTGCACGTCATCGAAGACGTTGCCTCACAAGTTTTCATTCCGCTGACCGTCGGCGGCGGCGTGCGCACCGTAGCCGACATCCGCCGTCTGCTCAATGCTGGTGCGGACAAAGCCAGCATCAACACCGCCGCCGTAACCAATCCCGATTTAGTCAACGAAGCCGCCGGATTTTTCGGCTCGCAAGCCATCGTCGTTGCCGTCGATGCCAAAGCCGTCAATCCCGAAAACACCCGCTGGGAAATCTTCACCCACGGCGGGCGCACGCCGACGGGCTTGGACGCAGTCGAATGGGCAGTTGAAATGCAACGGCGCGGCGCGGGCGAAATCCTGCTCACCAGCATGGACAGGGACGGTACGAAACAAGGCTTCAACCTGCCGCTGACCCGCGCCGTCAGCGAAGCGGTCGATATTCCCGTCATCGCCTCCGGCGGCGTCGGCAATGTGCAGCATCTGATTGACGGCATCAAAGAAGGCAAAGCCGATGCCGTGCTTGCCGCCAGTATTTTCCATTTCGGCGAAGTCAGTATCCGCGATGCGAAGCTCGCCATGCGCGAAGCCGGAATCGAAGTGCGGCTGTAAGTTGAACTTGATTGACTTAGGGTCGTCTGAAAACGAGTGAAGCGAGTTTCGCCAATATAAAATAAGGATGCCGAATATGGATAACAGCCTGCTTGAAGCCGTCAAATTCGATGAAAAAGGCTTGGTCTGCGCCATTGCCCAAGACCGGCAGACCCGCCGCGTATTGATGGTCGCATGGATGAACGCCGAGGCGCTGCAAAAAACGGTAGAAACCGGCTTTGCACACTATTACAGCCGTTCGCGCCAGAAACAATGGATGAAGGGCGAAGAGTCGGGACACACGCAAAAGGTGTACGAATTACGCCTCGACTGCGACGGCGACGCCATCGTGATGCTGATAGACCAAAACGGCGGCATCGCCTGCCATACGGGGCGCGAAAGCTGTTTCTACAAAGTTTGGAAAGACGGCGAATGGCAGACGGTTGATGCCGTATTGAAAGACGAAGAAGTCATTTATGGGCATGCGCATCCTTAGAGGTCGTCTGAAAGCGAGTGCAACGAGTTTCGCTAAAAATCGGGTTGATGATTGTCTGTTGTCAAAACACTCACCCGAAACCAAGCAAGCCGATGCCTTATCCGAATAGTCCTTATCCTTCAAAGCCGAAAAAAATCCCATGACCGACACCATCCTCTCCCAAATCCAAAACACCATCGACTCCCGAAAAGGCGGCGATCCCGAAGCTTCCTACGTTGCCCAGCTTCTGCACAAAGGCGAAGACAAAATCCTCAAAAAAGTCATCGAAGAAGCGGGCGAAGTGCTGATGGCGTCGAAAGACGGCGGCGGCGAACACCTCGTTTACGAAGTTGCCGACTTATGGTTTCACACCATGGTTCTCTTGGCGCACCACGGTTTGCGCGCCGAAGATGTCGTCAACGAGCTTGCGCGTCGTCAAGGTTTATCGGGCTTGGCGGAAAAAGCCTCTCGCAAAGAGTCTTGAATTTATATTACAATCCGACCTTATTCGTTTTTCTGCCGTCTGTTTGACGAAACTCGCTGCACTCGTTTTAGCGAAACTCGCTGCGCTCGTTTTCAGACGACCTCGGAGCCATTATGGACAACTGTATTTTCTGTAAAATCGCCGCCAAAGACATTCCGGCGCAAACCGTGTACGAAGACGACGAGATGTTGTGCTTCAAAGACATCCGCCCCACCGCGCCAGTTCATCTGCTGCTGATTCCGAAAGTCCATTTTGACTCGCTGGCACACGCCGCGCCCGAACATCAAACCCTCTTGGGCAAAATGATGTTGAAAGTCCCTCAAATCGCCAAAGCGGCAGGTTTGACCGACGGCTTCAAAACCCTAATCAATACGGGCAAAGGCGGCGGGCAGGAAGTGTTCCACCTGCATATCCACATCATGGGTACGCCTGCGTAAACCAACATTTCAAATATCCATTCTCAACTATATCAAGGATTTACCATGTTCTCTCTGTGGCACTGGATTATCGTATTAATTATCGTCGTTTTGGTTTTCGGTACCAAAAAACTGCGCAACGTCGGCAAAGACCTCGGCGGTGCCGTGCATGACTTCAAACAAGGTCTGAACGAAGGTACTGACGGTAAAAAAGACGAAGTCATCGAACACAAAAAAGACGAAGACAAAGCATAATCTATGTTTGATTTCGGTTTGGGCGAGCTGCTGTTAGTCGGCATTGTCGCCCTGATTGTACTTGGTCCCGAGCGTCTGCCCGAAGCCGCCCGTACTGCCGGACGGCTTATCGGCAAGCTGCAACGCCTCGTCAGCAGCGTCAAGCAGGAATTCAACACCCAAGTCGAATTGGAAGAGCTGCGCAAAGCCAAACAGGAATTTGAAGCCGCCGCCGCACAAGTGCGCGACAGCCTCAAAGAAACCGGTACGGATATGCAGGACAACCTGCACGACATTTCTGACGGACTCAAACCGTGGGAACGCCTGCCGGCGCAACGCACGCCTGCCGATTTCGGTTTGGATGAACACGGCAACCCGCTTCCTTCGTTAAGTGCGGAAGTTTCAGACGACCCGGCTATTTCCACGTCGTCTGAAAACGCTACGGCGCAAGCAGACACTACGACGGATGCCGTCGAAACCGACACGCCTGCGGAATCCGAGCAAGATCGCACATGGCGCGAATATCTGACCGGCAGCGCCGCTCCGGCGTCCAATGTCGTAGAAGTCAGCTATATCGACACTTCCGCAGACGCGCCCGTGCTGCATATCACCTCCCTCAAAAAACAAGCGATGAACCGCAAGCGCGACCTGCGCCCGAAATTTCATGCCAAACCCAAACTTCGCGTCCGTAAAAAGTGAGTAAACCGGTGTCCGAACCTCAAAACGAACAACCCGTCCAACCTCTTATCGAACACCTTATCGAGCTACGCCGCCGCCTGATGTGGATCGTCATCGGCATCGTCGTCTGCTTTCTCGGCATGATGCCGTTTGCCCAGCAGCTTTACACTTTTGTTGCCGAACCATTGATGGTGAATCTTCCCAAAGACACCAGCATGATTGCCACCGACGTCATCGCGCCGTTTTTCGTACCGGTGAAAGTAACGTTGATGGCGGCATTCCTTGTTTCCCTGCCGCATACGCTCTACCAAATCTGGGCATTCGTCGCGCCTGCCCTCTATCAAAACGAAAAACGCCTGATTACCCCGCTCGTCCTCTCCAGCGTCAGCCTGTTTTTTGTCGGCATGGCGTTTGCCTACTACCTCGTTTTCCCCGTCATCTTTAAATTCCTCGCTGGCATCACCCCCGTCGGCGTCAACATGGCGACCGACATCGACAAATATTTGTCTTTTATTTTAGGCATGTTCGTCGCATTCGGTACGACTTTCGAAGTCCCCGTCGTCGTCGTCCTGCTC
The DNA here is from genome assembly GCF_000193735.1 of Neisseria sicca 4320. Lineage (GTDB taxonomy): Bacteria > Pseudomonadota > Gammaproteobacteria > Burkholderiales > Neisseriaceae > Neisseria > Neisseria sicca_E. The sequence goes on along the minus strand of NZ_AEPF01000080.1, from coordinate 9,276 downwards.
GCCAAAATAGGTATCGTGACCACCGAACAACTCAAAAACGCACGCCCCTACGTCATTGTCGGCGCATTCGTCGTTGCAGCGATCATTACCCCGCCGGACGTGATTTCCCAAACCCTGCTTGCCGTCCCGCTTATCCTGCTTTACGAAGCAGGCATCTGGTGCAGCCGCTTTGTCAAACCCAAATCGGAAGAAACCGACGAGCACCCGCCCCTTCCGCCTGCAGAAACTTAGACACAGCCTGCAATGGAGAAAGATTAAATGTTAAAAGGTTATTTGGAATGTTGCAGACGACCTTTACTACGTTTTACGAAGTGCTAAATGACTGCTAATTTTTCCGTGTTTAAATACACATTCACCAAAACCCCAAACGACACATTTCGAAAGGAAGTCGATCATGAAAAAATTATTATTGACCGCTATCGTTGCTCTGACCGCCGCTACTGCTGGTGCAAGCGATTACATTGAACACCAAATTTACAGCGACAGAAATTTCGAACAAAACCGTGCAAAAGCCATCAGAATGCTTGAACAACGCGGTTACCGCGTTCACGATATCGATGCTGACGACTATCGCGGAAGACCCGTGTTGGAAGTAGAGGCCTATAAAGGCGGTCGCGAATACGACATCAAATTGTCTTACCCCGACTTAAGAATCATCAAAGAGCGCATCGATTACTAATCTGATTAACAATGGTTTAAGACTGCCGCAAACATCAAGTTTGGCGGCAGTTTTTGCTGAAATAATAGAAATTATATTACTTTATTAATATTTACTAAAAGTATTATTCCGATAAATGTAATGTTTTGAACAATAATGTTTATCGATATGTAAATTATCTTGGCTAAAAGGAACTAAAAAACGCTTTTCCTTTCCATCTAAATTGATTCACTCAAACGGAGTATAAAGATAATATGGATTACCACAATAAAAATAAAGAAGGTCAAGAGACGCAAAATATGCAAAATACAGTTTCTGATTGGGACCAACCTATTGAGCGTCCCGCTCCTGATGCCCAGCAACCTGTTTCAGAGCAACCTGTTTCTGAAATTTGGGAGAGCGCAGATGAAGCTTTTGAAAACGGTGATGAAGCTTTGAAAGTAAAAGAACCCTTGAAAACTGAAGAAACTTTAAAAGTTGAAGAGGCAGTGCAATTTGAAACGGAGAATAATCTGCAAGGGTACAATGCTGAAGAAGCTGCGACGAACAACACGAACTTCGGAGGCATAGGAACGTCGTCTGAAAAAACCAAAAAGAAAAAGAAAGACAAAAAAGAGAGGGGAACGAAGCAAAGACAACTCGCCGATGTGCCACCTTCCGATCTTTTGGGTACGAACAAAGGCGTAGAAACCATGTTCCGTAATGCCGTGCGTTCGGAGATGGAGCTGCTTGCACTGGCGGCGACCAAGGCGAACATTATGATTTCGCTGAATGGTTTTATCGTGTCTGCGCTGATGATTTCGGGCGCGTTTATTTTCTCGTCGTCGCCCGAATTTCTGATTCCGGCGAGTACGTTTATGATTACCGCCGCCGCCTCCATCGTGTTCGCGCTTCTGTCCGCTTCGCCCGAACGTATCGGCAAAATGCAGGCTGCACGCACTTGGTTTAAGGATTTTTTCCGCGGGCGCGCCAAACTGCGTGATTTGAAAACCCGCCTCAGCAGCACACAAACCCGCTTTTTCAGCGGTAGCCAGCCCAATATTCTGATTTACGAAGACCGTGTAAAGTTGCAAAAAGAGCAATATTGGGAAATGATGCAAGAGATCATGGGCGACCGTAAACAAGTCTATCAAAAGATGAGCGACCATCTTTACTGGCTGGGCTTGCTGGCGGACAAACAGTTCAAATACATCAACTTGTCTTATGCCGTATTCCGCTGGGGGCTTTTGGCTTCGCTGGCGGCGTTTATCGGCGTGAAGACATTGCCTTCTCTTTTAACTAAGCCTGCCAACAATGCGGCAGAGCTGCGCTCTTTGGGTATTAATATGTTCAACGGCGTATACGAGCCTTCCGCCGTGCAACAGCTTCCCGACGGGAAACTGTTGATTGCCGAAGACGAACCCAACCACGCGTTCAGCATCATCAGCATCGATCCGTCAGGCAGATTTGTCGAAGACGAAGCCTTGGATACGCGTGTGATTACCGGCTTCAAACGCCGTCTGAGCGACTTGGAAGCTTTGGCGCGCGACGATGAAGGCTTTATCTACGCACTCACTTCGCATTCGCGCACCCGCAAAGGCAACCGCTCGCCCGACCGCGAACATTTGATGCGCTTTAAAATCCAAGACGGCAATGTGTTGGGGCTGACCAGCTACGATAATCTGACGCAGGTTTTGGAAACTGATAAGAAGCTGCACGACCTGATCCGCGAACGCACCAAAGCCGAGGTTTCCTTTGAGGAAATCAATATCGAAGGTATGGCGTTTGATCCCGTGAAGAAACGCCTCGTTTTAGGCTTCCGCGATCCTGAGTTCAACAATATGGCTTTGGTGGCATTCATCAGCAACCCGAAAGACGTATTCGAGCGCAATGCCAAACCTGAGTTTGACGAGGTCGCCATTCTCGACATCGACGGCGGCGGTATCCGTTCTATCAACTACGACCCCGTGTTGAAAAACTACGTCATCGCCAACGAAGTGAAAGATGAAACCGGTCAGAAATTCTCGCAATTATGGACTTGGAGCGGAAACCCGACCGACGAACCGCAAAAAATCTCGCTGCCCAATCTGCACCACATTACCAACGTCGAAGCCGTCGATTCGATTACGGTCAACGGCAAGCCGCAGATGATTCTGATGGGCGACGAAGGCAACGCCTCGCAGAAAATTACTGCCAAATACATGGTGGTGGATTACAGCCAGTTCGGTAAACAGTAGTTTTAAAGCTGATTAAAGGTCGTCTGAAACTGAGATTTAAGGTTTCAAACGACCTTTTTGTATTTGTGGTTTTGGATTTGTAGGTCTAAGGTGGAATGACTGCCGTTTGTCTATGTGTTGCGTTTTAATCTGTTTTGGCAAGAAGTCTCGGTAAAAACATATGGAAAGGTTTATTAAGCCAAAAAATAACTATATTCGTCTCGTGTTGTTGTTTTTTAACCACATTTTATTTAGGGTAAAAGCCGGGAAAGAGATAATAAGGAGAATTAAACAGAAATAATTTTCAAATATTTATGCTTATTGAGTTGATATTCATTGTGAAATTTCTGAAAGTGAATTCTACAAAATAGATATTTGCGGTATAAATTGTTACTAATTGTTAAATATTTCTAGCGGTTTGCCGATTATCCTGATAATATACCGTTCATCATAAATACACCGATTATCTTGGATAATAACCATTTGTCTAAGGTAATGTTCCGGATTTATCCGGATTTTTGTGGAGCCACATCATGACGACTGTCGCTATCGATATTCAACCCCAATTCCGCTTTACCTGCATGGCAGCCAACGCCAATCATTTCCTGCATCAGCCGGACAACATGATTAAAGAATTAAACCGCAATGCGTCTATTGCAGACAAACGTATTTTGGTCGAAAACGTCAATATCGATCCGGAGAGTGTTTGCGCCGCAGTCGTTAAACGCAACGGAATTATGTTTGCGCGGGAAGGCGGTTATTTCAGCCAGTGTGCGGGTGGTTGCCGCGGTGCAAATTTGCTGGATGGTTTGCCCGCATCTGCTGATTATGATCATGTAATCGAATTGGGCGGGGAGAATGGTTTTGGCGCATGCTTCCATGATGATAACGAAGCCCGCAGTACCGGTTTGATTGAATGGCTTTATGCACAAAAAGCCGATACCGTCATTATCGGCGGTTTGGCAACGGAAGAAGCAATCAGCCGCACCGCCGAACAATTACTGTGGTACAACGACAGCCTGCACATTATCGTCAATCTTGCCGCCTGCCACGGTTATGCACCTGAAAGCACCATTCAGGCTGTCTATAAAATGCGTAAATCCGGTATCTCTGTTGTCAGTAACGCTGAAGAGATTCCTGAACAAATGCTCCGTTATGCTAACGAAGCTTGGTTTAAAGTGTCGTAACCTCTTGCTATCACTCCCAGCTGCAAGAGTTTTTCAGGTCGCTTTTAGCGGCCTGTTTTTTTGGGGGGATATGGTATGCATGAGAAAAGATGCTACTTTAACCGTCTAGCCCTATTTCGAGGAATTTCTATATCATATTGATTTATCGTTATATTTATTTTGATTATTTCCTCATGACGCAAGCGTTTTAAGCTGTTATTGCTTGACAATCAGACAAAAACAGCTTTGTTATTTTGTACAAACACTATGCAGGTTTGTAGCGTTCAGGATTGTAAGGTTTTTGTGTTTTGTAAACGTGGTAAGCAACGACAAGCAGCTTACGCATTAGAGCACCCAATATCAGCATCTTGGGTTTGTTTTTGGCTTTCAGGCGTTTGACAAAATCATGAAAGTAATCCCTGTTGAGTGCAACCATAGCAGGCATAAACAGGGCGGCTTTTAGCCGTCTGTTTCCGTAACGTGTCATGCTTGAACGACCTTTGACGCTGGTTCCCGATTCTTTTTGTTGTGGATTCAAGCCGGCAAAGGCGGTGAATTGATTGGCGGTTTTAAAGTCGCCGCTAAGCAAATAGTTTGTGAGTATGGCCGCTGTCAGTTTACCAATGGCCGGAATGGTTTGCAGGCCTTCTGAAACGGTTTTCAAATCTTGATTGCCGTTCGTGATTGCCTGTATTTCTGCTTCGGCTTGCTGAATGTGTTGATCCAATTCTTGGATTTGAGCTTGATGGATTTTTCGAACAAATTCGTCTTTAGCGACTTTCAGCCTGTTCTTTTGTGCGGTCTTTTGGGTTTTGAGCTGTTCGTACAGAGCCAATAAGCGTTTCAAGCGGTAGTGACCGATGCTTATTTTTTGCCGAGCGGGTAAGTCTTTGGGCATGGCCGTATGGCAATATTCGGCAATAAGCCTTGCATCTTGTTTGTCTGTTTTTGTGCGGTGAAAGCGGCTTTTGCCGTATTCGCTGATTTTGTAAGGGTTAATAACGGAAACGGTGTAAAACTGGCCGATATAGTCGGCAACGTCTTCAAAGTAATTGCCGGTTGCTTCCATGCAGATATGCAATTCACAGTCAAAACCGTCAAGCCAGGCTTTAAAGTTTTCAAAGCCGTTGATGCTGTTGTCAAACAGGGCTTGCTTACGTTGACCGTTGACAATAGCGGCAGCATCAAAGGTGTTTTGCGATATATCCAAACCGACAGCGTTTCTCATAATTTCCCTTACTATGCAGATTCACACTTTTGTGTGTTCTTTGATGCTACTCAATTTTCAGACAACAAAAAAACGCCCTCTTCATCTTTTCTACAGTCTGATGACTTAGGCCGTTTCAAGATGGGCGTTTTTCGGTTCGGGTAGCTAATCCGAACCTGTAAGCCGTCTGAATCAAAGGGCTTACAGGTTTAGATTTGGCATTTTGATGAAATCAAAAAGGCGGGAGTTCCCGCACCCCATGGCTGCTTTTTACCGTGTTGATTACGCCTTTTAGGGCTTCATCAACACGGTAAAAAGCAGCTCAATTAATTAGTGCCAACAATACCGCCGCGCTGTTGGAATTGCGCTCCTGCTTCGACATAGCCGTCATACATCAAATTCTGTGGCGATTTGCCGCCCATTGTCAGTATTTGGTTTGATTCTGTCGTTGCTGGCAGGCTTTGCGGTGCAGGCGCTGCCTGTGCTGTCGGGCTTGGGTCTTTGTAAGGATTAAACGGCATGCCGTTTTTGACATAGTCTTTACACATTGCCTTAGTCACTTCTTTCAAAGCCGTGCCTTGGTCGCTATAACAGGTACAACCACTTTTACCGCCATCTATGCAAGCGGCCAAGCGTTCAAAGGTTTTAACTTGGCGCACGCTGTCGTAAAGCGGTTTGGATTCGGGTTTTTCTGCCAACGTGGGGATAAAGTCTGTCGGGTTTAGGCTGTTATCAATTTTGGCCGTTTGATCGTTTAATTCCGTTGGTAACACCATTTGCGGCTGACTGGCGGCTGCTTCCTGTTGTTCAACCTGTTCTTGTTGGCCAATGCCTTGCTGATAGATCTGATAAACGTTGTAGCCTTTCCAAGCCATGAAAGCAAATATACCTATCAAAGCCCAAACAGCAAGCGGAATATTCTTTTTAAACTTCTGATGCTGACTTGAGGATTTGTAATATTTAAAAGCTTCTTTTGGAGGCTTCCAACTTGAAGATTCAACGCCTGCAACACCGGCGGGATTATCAAGGTTCGTAACACAGTTATACCAAGAATACTGCTTCATACCCACGGCTTTACGTACAAGATGGGTATGTTTTGACACGAGATTGCGTACAAATACGTCAAGCTGACTTGGGTGCTGGGTCATCAAGATAACCGTATGGCCGTGGTGGCGCAGTTCGGTTAATTCTTGGATATAGGGAGGAACGGGGCGACCTGATGCGCGCACAGGATAGGTATAGTGTGCTTCATCAACAATCAAGACGGCGCCTTGCGGAATAATATCGCGCAACGGTGCAGACATGATTTCTTCTTCAGTAATTTCATGCGCGTTAAATTTACGTTTATCCAAGCCGTCGATATGGCAGAAGTAAAGCGGGCGATCTACTTCAGTACCATCTTCAAGCTTCATCTTAAACAAACCGTCTTCGTTGTTCAGAATCATGGACACTACTCGCGAAGTCTTGCCCGTGCCCATGTTGCCGGTGAAAAGATAAATCATGAATTACCCCGCGGGAGAAACGAAAGTCAATTTATTCAAGGCAGCCATGCCGATATAAAAAGAGAATGCGCCAAACAAATAACCCAAACCTTCGCCAAAACCACCAATTAACAGCAAATTGAGAATATCAGATGGCATGGAGTTAAAAGCATTTAAGGTGTATTCCTTGAATTTACCCAATGCGATTACATAACCGGCGTATGTAACAAAAGTTAAGCCGGTGGCAATAATCATGCGGACAATCAGCATTTTTAACAGGATTCCCAAAAGAGGAATCAATCCGGCGAGCAGTGGCATATTATTATCCCTTTCTTAAAGAGCCGAAAACGATAAAGGCGGACATGATAATGAATCCGAGTAAAACAGCAAAACGGATATTTTGCATAAATACGCAGAGCGGTTCGTAGCTGATTTGTACCGGTCTGCCCCAAATGTTGAAGCTTTTGGGTTGAGGACAAACGCCGTTTGGCGGTAGGAAGTTGTCAGTATTCCACGTGGTTTCATCAGTTATGTGGGGTATTTTAATGCTGTCAAACATACCTTCTTCGGGCTTACCCATTTTGTCGCATGCCAAGATGTTGGGAAATACTTCACACAACAAACCGCCGCTTTCTTTAGGCTTGTCATCCTCTTTAGGCTTGTCGTCGGGTTTTGGGTCGTCTTTACCGTCAGGGTCGGGTTTAGGGTTGTCCTTCGGATTGTCTTCAGGTGTTTCATTCGGCTTTCCATCGGGTTTGCCATTATCGCCCGGTGTTGTTGTAGGGGTTGTTGCAGGCGGAGGGACGGGAGCAGGCGTGTAATTCGGAGCGGCAGGACTGCCCGGTGTGAGGTCGGGACGCAGGGTTACTTTTACGTCTGCCGATTTATTGCCGCCAGATGGGGTATTAAAAGTTATCGTTACTTGTACAGGCTTTCCGTCCGGACCTGTTGCGGGACCAAGTGTGATGACTGTTCCATTCGATACGGTTGGATTGCCTTGCGATTCGCCTAGTACACTGCCGTCTTGATTGGCAGTTGCGCCAACATATTTTGACGGGCTGGCATCGGCGGATGGCTGGACGGCTTTATCAAATACGCTTTGCGGTATGGGTTCTTTTTCTTTTGGGACGCGTTCCAGCCAACGTGTTTCCGACATTGCCGTATCCCCCTCAGATAGAGTCCCAACCGCTCTCAAAACATTGAATTCAACAACGCATATTCGACTTTTACCGTTAAAATATGTGTTCTGTTTACTAAATCGGTCGGGATATTCAAAATTAAAATGATTGGCATCCAGCTTAGAACACAGCTTTTTATTGATTTCGGCATCTGATGGATTTGACTCCATATCGGCATATACGGCATCGGGATTCATGACCGTTTCTTGAACCCTTTGATCGGCACAAAGTCCAGATGTTGCGACGCAATATACGAAGGTTTTTGGTTTTACAAAATCCTGATATTTGTCATCCTAGTAATAGCCTTCGCTTGCCGCTATTGGTGATGCAAGGTCATAGGCGGTTAAAGCCGCGGTTATTGCCCACCCGGCGGGACCGCCTAAAAGACCTGCACCGAGTTTGCCCGCGGCGCGTTGGACGGCGTATTTGCCGCCGACCCTTGCACGTGCGAGCAGGTTTCTGAAGACTGTGGATTTGGAGACGCGGCTTTCTACTGTTACAGGGATAGTTGAGGCGGAGCGGAGGCCTGTGGAGGCTTCGCGGACGTGAAGTGATTTGTCGAATCTTGAAACATATTCATGATGAAACTTAGGTCCATTATTATCAAGATACATCCAAGGGCGTATCCCATTCTGATTAAATCCGCCAGCTGGTACACGCATACGACCATTTTTTTCAACGTGTATATCCACATCAGCGAACGAAAAATTAACCCCTAAAAGCATAACGACCGTAATAAAAAGCCGTTGTAATATCTTCATCATAATGTTCAGACCACTCAAACCCATCTTTTGTGAAATTCACTTTCAGAATTGAACAATCTTCAAAAAATACAATTAATTCATCTAAGTAACTTCTGTTCAAATAATATTGCATTGCGTTTTTTGCAATCTCAATAAAATTATGGAATGGATACAAATTTTTCAAATTGAATAATTCAGTCATAAACACATGACACAATTTTTCATTTGCAAAATCTGGATTCGTATCTTTTTTGAATCTCAATTCTTCATCTGAAATGTAAAACATAATCCTAACTTTCGTAACGGTTGCAGAAAGTCGGGATTTTGCCATTATCCTAATCGGGTATCAATCCTTGAATAAAATCGCCCCTATCAAAACCGGTACTGCCAGTCCCAAGTAAAAATAGAAATCCATCATCTCAAGACCCTTTTTAGGACGGATACGAAATACACCGCTGCCATTACTCCGAATAAAATCCAACCTGAGACCTTTGCAAAAAAGCCCTTCCCCCGACAACCGGAACCCCAACACAGTTTTTCGGCTGTTTTCGCCCCTAATTGCGCCTAATTTCACCCAAATGTCCCCTTAATCCTCCCCGGAGGCCCCATAATCAGGCATCCGGGCCGCCTTTTAGGCGGCAGCAGGCG
>NZ_AEPF01000081.1 GCF_000193735.1 Neisseria sicca 4320 | reverse complement strand
GTTAATCCACTATAGAAGCCTGATTGATTCGTTGCTTGCGACCAAACCAAACCAAAACTAAGGAGATACAAAAAATGAAGATTACTTCGCTGGATCATTTGGTTTTAACCGTTGCCGATATTTCCCGCAGCATTGATTTTTATACCCGTATTTTGGGTATGGAAGAAATCACGTTTGGCGAGGGGCGTAAGGCTTTGTTGTTTGGCAGGCAGAAAATCAATCTGCACAGGCGCGGGGCGGAAATTGTCCCGCATACTGAAAATTCAGCCTGCGGTACGGCGGATTTTTGTTTGTTGACGGAGACTCCGTTGGAGCAGGTTTTGGAAGAATTGGCTTCGCATGGGGTGGACGCCATCAGCGGGATTGTTCCGCGCACGGGAGCGGTCGGCGCGATACGGTCGGTTTATTTGCGCGACCCTGACGGCAATCTTTTGGAAATCAGCCGTTACGAACAGGTCGTCTGAAATCCCGTTTTTTGCAAAAAAGGCTGCATCATGAACACCGTTTCTATCCAAAACCTTTCCCACCGCTACGGCAAGACCCTTGCGCTTGACGATGTGTCGCTGGACATCCCGAAGGGCGCGACGGTCGGTTTGATCGGGCCGGACGGGGTGGGCAAATCGACGCTGCTCTCGCTGATGGCGGGCGTGAAGGTGATTCAGGACGGACGGGTGGAAGTGTTGGGCGGCGATATGGCGGACAAGGATGTGCGGCGGGATTTGTCGCACCGCATCGCCTTTATGCCGCAGGGTTTGGGGCGCAACCTGTATCCTACCTTGTCGGTGTATGAGAATATCGATTTCCACGCGCGGCTGTTTGGTTTGGATGGGCAGGAACGCACGAGGCAGATTGCGCGGCTGATGGAGGCGACCCGCCTTGCGCCGTTTTCCGGCAGGGCGGCGGGCAAGCTCTCGGGCGGGATGAAGCAGAAGCTGAGTTTGTGCTGCGCGCTGGTGCATAGCCCGGATTTGCTGATTCTGGACGAACCGACCACGGGTGTGGACCCTTTGTCGCGCCGCCAGTTTTGGGCGTTGGTGGACGATTTGCGGCGGGAACATTCGGGCATGACCGTGATTGTGGCGACCGCCTATATTGAAGAAGCGCAGCGTTTCGAGCGGCTGCTGGCGATGGACGCGGGTAGGCTGCTGGAAAACAAGCCCACCGCCGATGTGCTGGCGGATTACGGCACTGATGTGTTGGAAGAAGCCTACGTCAAAATGCTGCCGCCGGAAAAACAGCAGGGTTCGGGCGGTTTGGACATTACGCCGTTCGTCCCTGATCACGATGCGCCGCCCGCGATGGAAGCGCACGGGCTGACCAAGCGTTTCGGCGATTTTACCGCTGTGGATCACGTCAGCTTCACCATTCAAAAAGGCGAGATTTTCGGCTTTCTCGGCAGCAACGGCTGCGGCAAGTCCACCACCATGAAAATGCTGACCGGTCTGCTGGAAGCGACCGAAGGTGATGCCACGCTGTTGGGCAGGCCGATAGACGCGGGCGGCTTGGACACGAAGATGCGTGTCGGCTATATGTCGCAGGCGTTTTCACTGTATGAGGAGTTGAGCGTGCGCCGCAATTTGGATTTGCATGCCAAACTCTACCAGATGGGCGCTAAAGGCGCGGCGGCGGTGGAAGAAGCCCTGCAACAGTTTGATTTGGCGGACGTTGCCGACACCGCGCCCGCATCGCTGCCGCTGGGCATCCGCCAACGCCTGCAACTTGCCGCCGCCTGCCTGCACCACCCCGAAGTATTGATTTTGGACGAACCGACTTCGGGGGTCGATCCCGCCGCACGCGATATGTTTTGGCGGCATCTTCTGAAACTCTCCCGCGAAGACAAAATCACCATTTTTGTTTCCACCCACTTTATGAACGAAGCCGCCCGCTGCGACCGCATTTCCTTTATGCACAAAGGCCGCGTGCTGGCGGTGGGCACGCCCGCCGAACTGGCGGCAAGGCAGAATGCGCCGGATTTGGAAGAAGCGTTTGTACAGTATCTGATTGAAGCGGAAGGCGGGGAAGGTGAGGAAAGGTCATCCCGCCAGGAGGCTGCGCACTCTGAAAGTGAACAGCGCGAGTTTCGCCAAGACGTAGACGGCGTGCGTGAACAAAGTTCACACACCCTATCGGCGGAAACTCTGACCGTAGGGTGTGTGGCGCAAGCCACGCATGCGGAAGGGGAATCGGATGACAGGCATTCTGAACTTTCAGACGACCTTCAAAAAGATACGAGGTCGTCTGAAACCCAAAACAGCGTGCGTGAACAAAGTTCACATACCTTACGAGACAACCCAAACACCGACACCTTCAAATACCGTTTTTCCATGATTTGGACCTTCGCCCGCCGCGAAGCCAAAGAGCTTTTGCGCGACAAAATCCGCCTGTTTTTCGCCGTGTTCGGTCCGCTGATTATTATGGCGTCGGTATCTTGGGGGATTTCGTTTGACGTGCGGAATCTGAAATTCGCCGTTTATGACCGCGACCAAACCGCCGCCAGCCGCGAGCTGGTTGAGTATTTCGACGGTTCGCGCTACTTCCTCCAACAGCCGCCGATACAGTCCGAAGCCGAAATCGACACCGTGCTCAAAAGCTCCGGCGCCATATTGGTCATCGATATTCCGAGCGGTTTCGGGCGTGATTTGGCGCGCGGGCTCAAACCCGAAGTCGGTTTTTATGTGGACGGCTCCATGCCGTTTAACGCCACCAACATCCGCGGCTACATCGGCAGCCTGATTACCGCCTACACTAAAGACCGCATCGCCGAAAGCGGGCTGCCCGTTTCGCTCAAAGCCCCCGCCGGCATCGAACCGCGCTTTATGTACAATCAGGATTTCGACAGTATTAACGCCATCGCTCCGGGCGTGATGATGCTGGTGTTGATGATGATCCCCGCCATGATGTCGGCGGTCGGCGTGGTGCGCGAACGCGAAATCGGCTCTATCGCCAATTTTTACGCATCGCCTGCCGCCGTGGCGCAATATCTGATCGGCAAACAGCTTCCCTATATCGCCGTCGGCATGGTCAACTTCGCCGCCATGATGCTGATGATTATTTACCTGTTCGGCGTGCCGCTCAAAGGCTCGTTTGCCGGACTCGCCATCGGCACGCTCTTGATGGTGTCCGCCACCACCGCGCTGGGGCTTTTGATTTCCTGCTTCGTGCGCTCCCAGCTTGCCGCCATCTTCGCCACCGCCATCATCACCATGATTCCCGCGCAAACCTATTCCGGCTTTCTCTACCCGCTGTCCACCATGGAAGGCGGCGCGTTGGTTATCGGCAAAACCTTCCCGTCGTCGTGGTACTACACCGTCAGCGTCGGCAGTTTTACCAAAGGGCTGCACACCGCCGACCTGCTGCACGAATACGCCGCCATCGCCGCCTTTGCCGCCACCAGCCTGATTTTGGCGTGTTTGTTGTTGAAGAAACAGGAGAAGTAAAAAAGGTCGTCTGAAAATGTTTTCAGACGACCTCTGCCTATGCCAGCCCTTTTTCAGACAATTCCACTCTTTGACCGATGTCTTTCAGGTTGGAATATTGTTCGACCAATCGCGGTACGTCGTCCAGACTCATGGCGAACATTTATAGTGGATTAAATTTAAATCAGGACAAGGCGACGAAGCCGCAGACAGTACAAATAGTACGGCAAGGCGAGGCAACGCCGTACTGGTTTAAAGTTAATGCACTATACATATGAATGCTGACTAAATCTGCGCGAAAGTGCGCGTATCAATAACCGGCGTTGCCGCACCGACCGGCAACAATCAAAAAAACCACCAAGACACAGAGCATGGCCTGCCAGACATTGTTGTCAATAGGCTTCAATAGGCTTCCGGTTTATCCGGTAAGCGTTCGAATATTTTACTTAAATTGGCGTGTTGTCTTTGCCGAAATGATATATGCTGATATTTTTAAAGGAGCGTGCAAGATGAAAATTAAAGGATTGTTATTATTAGGAGCTATGGGTTTTGCTGCTTACGCACAGTCGGAAAGTTTGCCTCCGCTGCAAACCATTCCGCAATTAGATGTGCAGCGTTATGCAGGACAGTGGTACGAAATCGCGCGATTGCCTATGCCTTACCAAAGTCATTGTGTATCGGATGTGACGGCGTTTTATAAGATAAAAAGTAAGGACACTATCAGCGTGACCAACCGTTGTTTGAAGGCGGATGGAACTTGGTCGGCAGCCGAAGGGCTGGCACGTGTGCAGAACGCCGAAAACACCAAGTTGAGCGTGACTTTTCTGCCCAAAGCGATTCGATGGCTGCCTGTAGGCAAGGCGCCTTATTGGGTGATGGCGTTGGACAGCAATTACCAATATGCGATGGTAGGACAGCCCGATAGGAAATATTTGTGGATATTGTCGCGTACACCGAATATGGATGAAGCGGTATATCAAGCGTATTTGCAGCGTGCAAAAGAGCAAGGCTATGATTTATCTTCGCTTATTCGTACCAAGCATAGGAAGTAAAATACTTTGAATGCATCTTTTGAAGCAGAAAAAAGTGTCTGCTTGTGAATGAAACCGACAGCCCGCCGCCCGTGTTCGACAGCACCGCCGTCCATGAGTTTTCGGCGGTAGATACGGCGCGGGCGGAATAAAATAAGTGGGACTGCTGATTAAACTGCTACGGAGTGGGTTTGCGGGGAATCGTAGTGGAGCATGTTTTGGAGGCTTAGATTGGATGGTTTATCTGAATTATCCAATCCCAAAAAAGATTCAAGCGGTTTCACAACCAATAAGTCGGATACCGCCGCCCTTTGCCCAGATGATTGTAAACCAAAGCCACGGCTACCAAAATCAGCGAACCTGTCAAAGTTGGCATTATAGTGGATTAAATTTAAATCAGGACAAGGTGACGAAGCCGCAGACAGTACAAATAGTACGGCAAGGCGAGGCAACTCCGTACTGGTTTAAATTTAATCCACTATACCAAAAATCCCAGCCTACTATCCAAAACACCATACACAAAAGCCTCCGCCATGCCCAGTCGCACCGCCACTATCCTGACCACCGCGCTCGCCCCGCTGATTTGGGGCAGCACCTATCTCGTAACCACCGAATTTCTGCCGCCGGACAGGCCGTTTACTGCTGCGCTTATCCGTGTTTTACCCGCCGGACTTTTGCTGTTGGCGTGGACGCGGCGCATACCCAAACGCGACGAATGGGCGACCGTTGTCTTGCTCGGTTTTTTGAACATCGGTTTTTTTCAAACTATGCTGTTTGTGGCGGCGTATCGCTTGCCGGGCGGACTGGCGGCGGTGTTGAGTTCGACGCAAACGCTAATGGTGTTGGTGTTCACTTGGTTAATCGGCAAAACCATGCCGCCCAAAGCGGCTTGGGCTTGGTCGGCGGCAGGGGTTTTGGGGATTGCGCTCTTGGTTTTGTCGCCGCAGGCGCGCTATGACGGGATGGGGATTTTGGCGGCACTGGCAGGCGCGGCGGCGATGGCGTTGGGCGTTTATTTGTCGAAACACCGCCGCACTTCGTTGCCCGTGTTGGCGTTCACAGGCTGGCAGCTTTTTATCGGCGGCTTGTTTTTACTGCCCGTCGCCCTGCTTGCCGAACCGCCGCTTGAATCGTTAAGCCCCGCCAATATCGGCGGCTATCTGTATTTGTGCCTGTTTGGTGCCGTGTTGGCTTATGTGTTGTTTTTCAGGGGAATTGCCAAACTTTCGCCTGCTGCGGTTTCGTCGCTGGGACTACTCAGCCCTGTCTCGGCATTTGTCTTGGGCTGGCTGTTTTTAGGACAAGGGATGGACGCGAAATCGCTGGCAGGATTTGCGTTGGTATTGGTATCGATATTCGGGGTGCAACGTGCAGTCATGAAAAAGGTCGTCTGAAAACCCAAACTTCGGCTTTCAGACGACCTTTTTGCTTTTTAAATTCAAATCAATCTATTTAAGCTCAAATCGTACCGCTGCCCTGCGCTTTCGGTTTGGCGGATCCGAATTCCAGTTTGCTCAAGGCGGAGAGGTAGGCTTTGGAAGTGGCGACCAATACGTCGGTATCTGCGCCTTGTCCGTTGACGACGCGGTTGCCGCGCGCCAGACGGACGCTGGTTTCGCCTTGGCTTTCCGTGCCTTGCGTTACGGCGTTGACGGAGTAAATCTGCAAAGTCGCGCCGCTTTGAGCCACGCTCTCAATCGCTTTGAAAATCGCGTCGACAGGGCCGGAGCCGCTGGCGGAAGCGCGTTTTTCTTCGCCTTTGATGCTGAACACGATGTCGGCACGCGGTTCTTCGCCGGTTTCGGTGCTGATTTTTTGGGAAATGAATTTGTAGCTTTCAGCGCCCATGCTGCCCATTTCGTCGGACACCAGCGCGTGCAGGTCTTCATCGAAGATTTCGCGTTTTTTGTCGGCAAGTTCTTTAAAGCGGGCAAACGCGGCGTTCAGCGCTTCCTCACTTTCCAACTCGATGCCCAAATCCGCCAGTTTGCTGCGGAACGCGCTGCGGCCGGACAATTTGCCCAAGGTCAGGCGGTTGGTCGACCAGCCGACCGATTCGGCAGTCATGATTTCATAGGTTTCAGGGTGTTTCAACACGCCGTCCTGATGGATGCCTGATTCGTGTGCAAAGGCGTTTGCGCCGACCACCGCCTTGTTGGGCTGAATCGGATAGCCGGTAACGGTGGACACCAGTTTGGATATCGGCACGATTTGCGTGGTGTCAATGCCGGTTTCCAAGCCGAAAAGGTCATGGCGCACTTTCAACGCCATCACGATTTCTTCAAGGCTGGCATTGCCTGCGCGTTCGCCCAAGCCGTTGATGGTGCATTCCACCTGGCGCACGCCTGCCTGAATAGCGGCCAGCGAATTGGCAACCGCCATACCCAAGTCGTTGTGGCAGTGGGTCGACCAGACTACTTTGTCGCCGTTGGGCACGCTTTTGATGATGTTGCTGATCCGTTCGTACCACACGGAAGGGATGGAGTAGCCGACGGTATCGGGAATATTGATGGTGGTCGCGCCCGCCTCAATCACTGCAGTAAAAATTTTAGCCAAAAAGTCTAAATCGGAACGCACGGCGTCTTCGGCGGAAAATTCCACATCGTCAGTGTATTCTTTGGCGATTTTCACCGCTTTGACCGCCGCATCGATGACCTGCTGCGGCTTCATTTTCAGTTTGTGCTCCATGTGGATGGGGCTGGTGGCGATAAAGATGTGGATGCGTTTTTTCGGCGCGGGGGAAACGGCTTCGCCCGCCTTGCGCACATCGTTTTCAATGGCACGCGCCAACGAGCAGACCGTGGATTTGGTGATGATTTTGGCAATCGCATTGACCGATTCAAAATCGCCCGGACTGGCAGCGGCAAAACCCGCCTCAATCACATCCACTCCCATTTTCTCCAACTGGCGGGCAATGCGGATTTTCTCCTCTTTGGTCATGGATGCACCGGGCGACTGCTCGCCGTCGCGCATGGTGGTGTCGAAAATAATTACGTGGTTGGTCTGTGTCATTTCTGTTCTCTCCAGAGATTCGTTTTTTTGTAAAAAAGCATTCAAATCCAGCGGCCTGCCTTGCGCTTCCGCCAGCGCGGTCAGCTTTTGCAGTTGCGCCAAAGGAAGCGACCCGCGCGTGCGCCATTTATAGATGGCTGCGGTTGTTGCGGCATTTTCGGGATCGTGCTGTTTCAACGCTTCGGCAAGTGCATTCACGCCGCCGAAATAAGCAACTAAGCGGTCAATGTCTAATTGCATGATACTCCTTGTCCAAATTTTATCGAAATTATGGTATGCCTTGGAAGAAGATTATACACATTTTAGACAAAACGACAATCTATTTTTCTAAAAATACGAATTTTCTTTTTAAACTAAGAATTATTTTATACATTTTGTCTAAAAAGAATCAAATTAAAGGTCATCTGAAAAGCTCCAAGCTTCTTTTCAGATGACCTTGATGACGTTTGTCTGGCTGTAATAAACCAGAGGGGAAAGAAAACAGGGTTATTGTGCCGGAGAAAAAGCGTCGGAATAGAAGGCTGTCTCAGATAGGCTGCATTGTGCAGTCAACACGGATTTCGCGCTTTCAATCATGGCGACGGAGCCGCAGGCATAAACTTCGTAGCCGCTCAAATCGGGATAATCTTTTGCGGCGGCGGTTTGGACGTATCCTTTTTCGCCTTGCCAGCCCTCAGCGGCTTTTGATAGGACGGGGGTGAAGCGGGCGTTTTTCAGACGACCTGTCAGTTCTTGAGCTTCTTCGAGTGCGTACAAATCATCTTGGTGACGCGCGCCCCAGTAGAAATGGACGGCGCGGCTGCTGTCTTGGCGGATAAGGTCGAGCAGGATGCTGCGGATGGGGGCATAGCCTGTACCGGTTGCCAAAAGGATGATGGATTTGTCGCTGTCTTCTTGCAAGGTAAACGAACCGAGCGGGCCTTTGATGCGGATGATGCCTTTTTCTTTGACTTTGGGTTCGCTGCCGAAAATCATTTCCGAGCAGACTCCATTTTCGCGCCTGCGGATGTGCAGTTCCAAAATGCCTTCTTGGTCGGGAGAGTTGGCGATGGAATAGCTGCGGCTGACGTTGCTCGGCAACAGTAAATCAATGTATTGTCCGGCGTAGAAGGCAAACGGCGGGGCTTTGGGTAAGGCAAGTTTCAAGAGGGCGACATCGTGTTTGAAAACAATGCTTTCGATACGGGCGGGCAGGGTGCGGACGGGGAGGGCGTCGGCATTGTAGCCGGGGATGTTGATGCTGATGTCGCTTTGCGCGGTGGTGCAGCACATCAAAATCTTGCCTTGCGCTTTTTCTGCTTCGGACAAAGCTTGTTCCGAGTGTTCGCCCATTTGAATATCGCCGCTGACCAGTTCGGCCTTGCATTGCCCGCAGACGCCGCTTTTGCAGGAATGGGGCAGATTGAGGTTTTGACGGGCGGCAGCGGCTAAAACGGTTTCGCCGTCGTTGGCGGTAAAGGTGGTTTGGTCGGGTAGGGTAATGGTGTGGGTCATGGCTTGGCGTGGTTTGAATAGATTAAGTTAAAAAGTCGTTGGATTCGGATTTCAAGTGCAACATTCGGGTATCGGTATTTTGAACAGGCTCAAAAGTAAAGCACTTGCCTTTTCGCAGCCAAATGTTTTTCTCGGTCGGTGGTGTAGACAATGCGATGATTTCCTACACTTTATAGATGGCGGATTTACAAACCCAATGCGTCGGCGTGAAATTCGATGTGCGAATCGATAAAGCTGGCGATGAAGAAATAATCGTGTCCGTAGCCGGGACGGACTTTGTATTCCACGTTGAAGCCGTTGGCGCGGGCGGTGTTGACGAAGGCTTCGGGTTTCAGTTCGTCGGGGAACAGCGGATCGATGCCGCCTTGGTCGATGAGTATCGGCAGTTTGCGTGAGGCCGTCTGAACGAGCGATGTGCTGTCGTAAGCCTGCCAAGCCTCCGATTCCGCGCCCAGATAGGCAGCAAACGCCTGTTTCCCGCCTCGGCTGGCGGTTGGGTGGCACAAAGGCGCGAACGCAGAAACGGCGGCATAGCGGTCGGGATTTTTCAGGGCGATGGAAAGCGCGCCGTACCCGCCCATGCTGAAACCTGCGATGCTGCGTTCTTGAGTGGCGGGGAAATGCCGTTCCACCCACTCGGGCAGTTCGCGGCTGATATGGCTGTACATCTGATAATGCGCCGCCCACGGCTGTTCGGTCGCATCGACGTAAAATCCCGCGCCTTGTCCGATAAATTCGTTCGCGCTGTCGCTGATGTGGCTGCCGCGCGGCGAGGTGTCGGGAAAAACGACGATGATGTTCCATTGCGCGGCGAAACGTTGGATGCCGGTTTGGCGTATCAGTTCCGAGCCGTCGCTGTTCAATCCCGACAAAAAATACAAAACCGGCGCGGGATAGCCTTTCAATACCTGCGGCGGCAGGTAGATGCCGAAAGTCATATCGGTTTGGCAGGTTTCGGAAAAGCAGCGGTATTGCTCCTGATGGCCGTTGAACATTTTGGCACGGGAAAGCAGGTGTAACTCGTGTGCGGACATAGATAGGACGGTATGAAAAAAGCGAAGGCATCATCTTAACAGAAAGACCGCGTTACGGGCTTTTAAAAACCTATCGAACGGTATGGTTTCAGACGACACTAATCTATACACAAACTCTGTGGATAAGTTTGTTGATAAGCTTTGGGTAATCGGAATTTTTGCTTTTGGAACAACCCAAGCCTTTCTCTGCTTAAAAAATAGTCAAATAAAATACAATAAAATCAATTAGTTATAAAAATAAAAAATTTCAAAGCCTTTATGGGAAAAATTTATAAGCAAAACAAGCCAATGCGGGATTGTGTATAAAAAGTGATTGACACGCCCGATAAATGTCAAATGAATCGAATCGAAAAGAAAGGCGGCGGCTGTTCCCGCATAGGGAAAAACTTCAATCCCCCTGCCTTTCGCGTTACAATACGCGCTTACTTTTTTACACAGAAAAACACACCATGAAAGCCAGCCAATTTTTCATTTCCACCCTGAAAGAAGCCCCTGCCGAAGCCGCGCTTGCCAGCCACAAGTTGATGATTCGCGCCGGTCTGATTAAAGCCAACGCATCCGGCCTTTATACTTGGATGCCGATGGGGCTGCGCGTATTGCGCAAAGTCGAAAACGTCGTGCGCGAAGAAATGGCGCGCGCGGGCAGCGTGGAGTTGCTTATGCCGGTAGTGCAGCCTGCCGAGCTGTGGCAGGAATCCGGCCGCTGGGAATTTTACGGTAAAGAACTGCTGCGCCTGAAAGACCGCCACGACCGCGATTTCTGCATGGGTCCGACCTGCGAGGAAGTCATCGCCGACATCGTGCGCAAAGAAATCAACAGTTACAAACAACTGCCGAAAAACTTTTACCACATCCAAACCAAATTCCGCGACGAAGTGCGCCCGCGCTTCGGCGTCATGCGCGCACGCGAGTTCGTCATGAAAGACGCTTATTCCTTCCATGCCGACTACGCTTCGCTTCAGACGACCTATGATGCCATGTACGACGCTTACTGCCGTATCTTCACCCGTCTGGGCTTGGAATTCCGCCCCGTCGCCGCAGACACCGGCAGTATCGGCGGTACCGGTTCGCACGAGTTTCAAGTGTTGGCGGAAAGCGGCGAAGATGTCATTGCGTACAGCGACACTTCCGATTACGCCGCCAATATCGAGTTGGCACCGACCTTGCCGCTTAAGGGCGAACGCGCCGCTGCTCAGGCAGAGCTGACCAAAGTACACACGCCGAACGTCAAAACCATTGATTCATTGGTTGATTTTCTCAGCATTCCGATTGAAAAAACACTGAAATCCATCGTAGTCGAAGGCGAAAACGAAGGCGAAATCGTTTTATTGCTGTTGCGCGGCGACCATGAGTTCAACGACATCAAAGCCGAAAAACTCGCAGGCGTGAAATCGCCGCTGACCATGGCAGACCCTGCCGCCATCCGTGCACAGTTCGGCGCAAACGGCGGCTCGCTCGGCCCCGTCGGCTTCACAGGCAAAGTCTATGCCGATTTTGCTACCGAAAAAGGCGCAGACTGGGTTATCGGTGCGAACGAAGACGACTACCACTATACCGGCTTCAACTTCGGCCGCGACGCCGCCGAGCCTGAATTCGTCGATTTGCGCAACGTCGTCGAAGGCGACGAAAGCCCCGACGGACAAGGTCGTCTGAAACTCGCGCGCGGTATCGAAGTCGGACACGTCTTCCAGTTGCGCGACAAATACACCCAAGCCATGAACGTGAGCTTCCTCGACAACAACGGCAAATCGCAAATCATGGAAATGGGCTGCTACGGCATCGGCATCACCCGCGTCGTTGCCGCCGCCATCGAGCAGAACAACGACGAAAAAGGCATCATCTGGACCAAAGCAATGGCGCCGTTTGAAGTCGTTATCGTGCCGATGAACTACAAAAAATCAGACGCCGTACGCGAAGCCGCCGACAAAATCTACGCCGAACTGCTGGCGGCAGGCGCAGACGTCCTCCTCGACGACCGCGACGAGCGCGCAGGCGTACTGCTGAACGACTCCGAGCTTCTGGGCATCCCGCACCGCATCGTCATCGGCGACCGCGCCTTAAAAGAAGGCAATGTCGAATACGCCGAACGCCGCGACAATCAGGCGCAAACCGTAAGCCTGAATGAAATCGCCGGCAAAGTTTTGACTGCATTGAAAGACTGATGACGGTTTAAGCCGAATGCAGGTGAAAGAAGGTCGTCTGAAAACTGGAAACAGATTTCAGACGACCTTTTTATTTTGAAATCAAAATCAGCAGTAAAAATTAGGAAAACACATGATTATTCAGTCAAGTATGTTTTTACCGCCTCTGCTATTTTTGTGAAAAAAATGGGCGGCGCTACTAATGAATCTGAAAATTCAAGCTGGACGGCAGCTTTGGCTTCGCGTATGTTCAAAGTGTATTTAGATGTATACCTGCAATGATTCGAGATA
>NZ_AEPF01000082.1 GCF_000193735.1 Neisseria sicca 4320 | reverse complement strand
CATTCCGAAAGCGGGGCGGAGCCGACCGTTCAAAGCGTTACCGTCAAACAAGAACCGCTGCAAGCCTACAATCTGACCGTTGCCGACTGGCATACTTACTTCGTCAAGGGTGATAAGGCGGAAACGGAAGGGGTTTGGGTTCATAATGAGTGTCCACCAAGAAAAACACCATCTACCCCCGTATATCGGAATGATTCAGAAGCATATGCAGCAGCAAAGGAATTGGGATATAGAAAAATAAAAGAAAGAACGAGAAATGATGCTGCCATTTTTAAAAAAGGAAATAGTTATATCAGTCGCGATAAGGACGGACACAACGGAGGAGCTTGGAAAGAGGCATCTTCACCCGAAAAGCTGAACAAAAAAGAAACAAGAAATGGCACATTTGATAAAAATCTAAATCGTATTGGAGATTAATTATTATGTGTAAGTTAAGCAACTTCAAAAGAAATATTCCTTGTTTTGAGGAATATGACGAAAATTCATTTATTGGCAAATGGTATGATGATGGGGTGTGGGATGATGAAGAATATTGGAAGTTGGAGAATGATTTAATTGAGGTTAGAAAAAAATATCCTTATCCAATGGATATACCAAGATATGTTGTAATTGGAATTTGTACCATTATTGATTTTTTAATGGTTCCGAATTGGAAGGTTTTCGAAATTAAAGCTTCCCCTTGGCTATCTGATGGTGTAGAAATCAATGAACGTTATGAAAGATTCAGAACAATACTTCGTTATATTTTTACTGATATAGATATAGATAACATGAAATTTGATTATTTCAATAAAACATAGTAAATGTAGATTGAGGTGAAACCCAACAATCAAAAGGTCGTCTGAAACTGTGTTTAATTTTCAGACGACCTTTCCTTCATTTGAAACAGAGGATATTGAGAACTGAGTTCTTCAAAAATCCTACA
>NZ_AEPF01000083.1 GCF_000193735.1 Neisseria sicca 4320 | reverse complement strand
GGATATGGTTTACGACAATATCAGTTGCGGCGGCTCTCTTAATATATTCTCGCGGGCAAAGCCCACGCTACGGCAGCCACTTTCAGATCCCCTCAAGTCGTCTGAAAAACACACTCTATATCCCTGCCAGCCGC
>NZ_AEPF01000084.1 GCF_000193735.1 Neisseria sicca 4320 | reverse complement strand
ACTAAGTTTCAGGACAGAAGTTCCACATACAAGGAGTGGTTAAAACAAGCGTTTTTCTGGCCATGTTTTAGGACAACATTACCATATACAAAGAAGTTGTTAAAACTCAAATAAGTCCCCCATTGGCCAAGTCTCAAACAGAGTTTCCTCATACAAAAAGTTCTTAACACTCAAACAAGCTTCCTTTATCTAAGTTTCAGAACAAAACTTCCGCCTACAACAAAATTGTTGAAAGTCAAGGAAATCTTTTTGGCCATATTTCAAAATGGAATCTTACATGCAGTATATTTG
>NZ_AEPF01000085.1 GCF_000193735.1 Neisseria sicca 4320 | reverse complement strand
AACCTAGGCGGAGCAATCGCAGCCGCAGCCGCTAAAAAAGCAGCAGAAGGAGCAGCCGCTGCAAAAGAAACCGAACAAAAAGCCCAAGGAGCAAGAGAGCAGGCAAAACAGGGCAAAACCATTTGGCAGCTTACTAAATTCACAACCTTTAAAAATGCTCCAGCTACTGAACAGTCATTAGGAGAATATACAGATAAAGCTCCTAAATATAAACGTTCTAGGGCTGAATATGATGGTACCGGAGAACATAACGGTGTAGTTTTCGAAGTAGGAAGCTTTAGTGGTTATTTGCCAAAAAAAGCTCCTAAAGGCGTTGTTGCCATAACGATTGATTATAAATCGGTGTCATATGACCAAATAGAAAGACCAAATCCTGAAACAGTCCTAAAAGACATGATGTTGAATCAGCAAGACATCAAAGACATCCTAGCCCGTATGCTGAACAACCAACAGACCAACCATGCCGAATTGATGAATCAGTTGTCCCGTATAGGAGATGCCGTAGAAAAGTCCACCGAATCAAACCAATTCACGCCTATGACCGCCGATTCAGCACCCTACACACCGCAAGGCAGCAATACACCGCAACAGACACGGTTCACACTTAACGCAGACGGCTCGGTTTCAACGTCTATTATTCCGCGTCCTGATTTGAAACCAAATTCCACGCTCGCACCGACAAGAAGCGAAATCATACCGACACCCAATAAAGGACAGAACACACCGACAACACCCAACAGTCCGAATACGCCTACAACGCCAGATAGTCCGAATGCACCGACGACGCCGAACAGTCCGAATATGCCGAATCAGCCGAACAGTCCGACAGGGCAGCAAAATCAAAATCAAGAGAATCAGCAGCAGAATTTTTGTCAGCAAAACCCGAATGCTGCGCAATGTATGCCGGGTGGCGATATGACCTATGAAGACATCGTCTTGCCTGAAAACACAATAGATTTGAGTTTCAGCCCTGAAAACGTCTTTCAAACAGAAGGCGTTTGCCCGCAACCGAAAAGCGTGGATTTAGGCGCACTTGGGCAGGTCGAATTCAGCTATCAGCCGCTTTGCGACTTTGCCGCAAAATTGAGACCCGTCCTAATCATGATGACCATTCTAACCTGTGCATGGTTCGTCTATGGCGCATTGGAGGAGCTATGAACTGGGGCAGTTTGATAACAGCAGTATTAATGTCTGTGGCGGGCAGAATATTGACCGCCATAGGGCTTTCTTTCGTAACAGTGGCGGGATTTCGCCAGTTGCAATCCTATTTCATCCAACAGGTTCAAAACCATATTGGCGGTTTCCCTGAAGACGCATTGCAAATCGTCTATATCATGGGCTTCGGCGTCATGCTGAATTGGATATTTGGCGCGTTCACATTTATAGCCACGATAAAGGGCTTTAAGAAACTGTCCACTATCGTCAAAAGCGAGGGATAAAAAATGCTTTACCTATATACAGGCGTTCCCGGTGCGGGAAAAACATTGTATGCGGTTTCCAACCTTGTTAAACGCAAAGACTTTAAAGACCGTCCCATCTTCGTGGACGGAATCAAAGACCTAGACCACGACAAAATAAATTACTTCGATATACCCGAAGGCGAAAGCATTCAGACGTGGCCGAAGTGGGCACCGCCGGGCGCGATTATCGTCGTTGACGAATGCCAACGCATATTTCGTCCACGTCCAAGCGGATCGAAAGTACCCGACTACGTCGCCGAACTAGAAACACACCGACACCGTGGTCTTGATTTCATCTTGATAACCCAACATCCCCGCCTGATAGACGTCCATTTGCGCGGACTGATAGAACATCACACGCATTTAGGTAAGACCAATCTAGGACTACGTCGTAAGATGGAATGGACGACAGGGGGCGCGAAAGACCCTGAAAGCAGGGCAAACATCAGGGAAGCACTAATCAGCGTGTATAGGCTTGATAAAAGCGTGTACGGGCTGTACAAGTCCGCCGAAGTACACACCAAAATCAGGACGAAAAAAAGCAAACTTTTAATGCTGTTCCCGCTCGCCCTATGCCTCGTCGGTTATGGCATATGGTCGTTTACCGACTTCTGGGGCAAGTTCTCGGGCGAAGGAGAAAAGGCGAAGAAGGCAAGTACGACCCAAAACGCCCAAGCACAAATGCAGCCGTCAGCCGTATCGGCAAGTGAGCCTGTAACAAACGGGCAGTATCCGAAAGCCGAAACAAAACCCGAAGAACCAAAGAAACCGCATTTGAGCGAAGAAGACTATCAGCCCCGTATCGCAGAGCGTCCTGAAACCGCCCCGATATACGACGGCATGAATAAAGCAGTTAAAGCCATGCCGTGGCCTGCCGCCTGTATCAAAGCAGAAAACCGCTGCACCTGTTACACCGACCAAGGCACGAAGATTAAAGACATCGGCAAACAAACCTGCCTGAACTACGTAAAAGACGGCTTACCGTTCAATCCCTACAAAACGCAGACGGCAGAAGCGGCAAAACCGACGCAGACAGCCTATACGCCAGACACTCCGCAGGTCTTGACAATGGGCGGGGCAAGCCCGCAAAATCTGATGTATGACGGATACAATGATAAAGCCCTGACGAAT
>NZ_AEPF01000086.1 GCF_000193735.1 Neisseria sicca 4320 | reverse complement strand
AAGGCAAACAACCGTCGCGTAGCTCAGGGAGCGGCCGGGCAACCCATCGACACAACCGGACAGTTGCCGGACAACACAACCGAATGCAAGGCAGGTTTATGATGAGTACCCAACACAATTATGCAGGCATCGACATCGCCAAACGAAACTTCGTCATCGCCGTTTCGTCTTTGTCTAAAACCAAAACCGAAACCAACAACCCCAAAGGTATCGCCCATACCGTCGAATACCTTAAAAAGCACAACGTCGCCCTCGTCGTGATGGAAAGCACCGGCGGTCTCGAAATCCCCGCCGCCAAAGCCATCCACCGCGCAGGCATAGCCGTGGTTATCGCCAACCCGCGTCAGACGCATCAGTTTGCCCAATCGCAGTCGCTGACCAAAACCGATGCCAAAGATGCCCAAATGCTCGCCTTCTTCGCACAGATGATGACGCAGAAAGAAGGTTGGCAAACCATGCTCTACCAACCGCCCACCGAAGCGGAAGAAGTGTTGGAAGCATTGGTCAACCGCCGCAACCAACTGGTGGATATGCGGACTGCCGAGAAAAACCGTCTGCATCAGGTTCACGAAACGCAAGTCGAAAGCGTCAAACAACTGATTGCCCATTTTGACCGGCTGATTGACGAATTGGACAAACAAATCGACGACCACACCCACACGCATTTTGACGGCAAAGCCAAAGTGGCAGAGCAAATCAAAGGCATCGGTTCGATAACGGCGGCTACGCTGATGGCGATGCTGCCCGAATTGGGACGGCTGTCGCACAAACGGCTGGCGAGTTTGGTCGGTATGGCCCCGCACCCGAGGGAGAGCGGGGAAACCAAATTCAAAAGCCGCTGCTTCGGCGGAAGGTCTGCGGTGCGTAAGGCGCTGTATATGGCTACCGTGGTAGCGACACGTTTTGAACCGCTTATTCGGGATTTCTATCAGCGCCTGCT
>NZ_AEPF01000087.1 GCF_000193735.1 Neisseria sicca 4320 | reverse complement strand
TCGACCTTTTCTACCACCTGAGTTCACATTTGGAGATGAATGATAAGATGGACTGCTGCAATAAAATCAGGCTGTCTATAATTTTAACATGGGCGTTGTTGCATTCTTTCCATATATTCCGAGGTTGGAAAGAGTACGACAGGCAATCGGCTTTGATAACGATAACCAACGGCTTTCAGGTGTGGATTTTATCTGAAATAATTATTTGGGCATCCTTGGATGTCGGTTCACGCCACGGTTGCTCCTCATTTTTTAAGTGATGGGTATTCTTTCATCTCTATTTTGATGGGATTGTCAAATATGAACCGATAGCAGGCTGTATCATTTTTCCTTATGGCAAAACTGCCCCGATTTGGTTTGCTAAGTCTTTTGAATGTTTTTCCATGGGCATTTCTTGTTTCGTGTAAAGAGAAGATGTGGTAATCCAATCTTAACACGGGTAGGGAATGCCCGCCTATTCCC
>NZ_AEPF01000088.1 GCF_000193735.1 Neisseria sicca 4320 | reverse complement strand
AGTAAATTTCCAATAAAAAACATCTTCGCCGTCATTCCCGCGCAGGCGGGAATCCAGACCTGTCGGTACAGGAACTTATCGGGTAAAACGGTTTCTTCAACTTTACGTTCTGGATTCCCGCCTGCGAGGGAATGACGATTCAGGTATTTCTACATTGAATCCACTATATTTTTACATCAACCTTACCATCAAGCCGCGTTGTCGAAACCGCTGTGGCGTAGCAGTGCATCTATGCTCGGTTCGCGTCCGCGGAAGGCTTTGAAGGATTCCGCTGCGCTGCGGGAGCCGCCGACGGCGAGGATTTCCTGCCAGAAGCGTTTGCCTGTGGCGGCGACGTCGTCGCTTTCTTCAAAGGCGGCGTAGGCGTCGGCGCTGAGGACTTCTGCCCATGCGTAGCTGTAATAGCCTGCGGAGTAGCCGCCGGCGAAGATATGGCCGAAGCTGTTGGCGAAGCGGTTGTATTCGGGCGGTTGGATGACGGCGACTTCTTTGCGCACGCTGTCTAAAACCTGTTGCCAGTTTTTCAGACGACCTTCGTTGTCTTCGCTGTAAATGGTCATGTCGAAGAGGGCGAATTCCATTTGGCGGACGAGAAACATGCCGCGTTGGAAGTTTTTGGCGGCGAGCATTTTGTCGAAGAGTTCTTTCGGCAGGGGCTCGCCGGTTTCTTCGTGGGCAGACATTTGCGCCAAAACGTCGTATTCCCAGACGAAGTTTTCCATAAACTGGCTGGGCAGCTCGACGGCGTCCCACTCGACGCCGTTGATGCCGGATACGCCCAGTTCGTCGACTTGGGTGAGCAGGTGGTGCAGGCCGTGGCCGGTTTCGTGGAAGAGGGTGAGGATTTCGTCATGGCTCAAGCGGGCTTCTTTGCCGCCGACGGGCGGGGTGAAGTTGCAGACGAGGTAGGCGGTGGGCAGTTGCAGCGTGCCGTCGGCGAAGCGGCGGCGACCTTTGTAGTCGTTCATCCACGCGCCGCCGCGTTTGCCTTCGCGGGCGTAGAGATCCATATAGACGCCGCCTATGGTTTTGCCGTTTTGTTCCAATTCGAAGTAGCGCACGTCTTTGTGCCAGACGGGAACGGTTTTTTCGGTAAATCCGATGCCGTAGAGTTTTTTGATTTGGGCGAACAGGCCCGCCAGGACTTTGCCGACGGGGAAGTATTTTTTGACTTCGGTTTCGCTGAATGCGTATTTGGCTTCGCGCAGTTTTTCGCTGGCGTAGCTCAAATCCCACGGCTGCGGGTCGGCGAGGTTCAGGCGTTCGCGGGCGAAGGCTTTGACTTCGGCGAGGTCTTTTTCGGCGTAGGGTTTGGCGCGGCGGGCGAGGTCGTGCAGGAAGGTGAGGACTTGTTCGGGCGTGTCCGCCATTTTGGTTGCCAACGACAGCTCGGCGTAGTTTTTGAAGCCGAGCAGTTTGGCGGTTTGCAGGGCGTTTTCGAGCGTACGGTCGATGTTGGCGGTGTTGTCGAATTTGCCGTCGTCTGAAAGTTCGCTGGCGCGGGTAACGTAGGCGCGGTAGATTTGTTCGCGCAGTTCGCGTTTGTCGGCGTATTGGATGACGGCGAGGTAGTGCGGAATCTGCAAGCCGATTTTGTAGCCTGTTTTGCCTTCGCTTTGTGCGGCGGCGGCAAACATGGCGAGCGAGTCTTCGGGAATGCCGGCAAGCGGTTCGGCGTTGTCAAAGTAGAGGGCGAAGGCATCGGTCGCGTCTAAGACGTTTTGCGAGAATTTGGCGGAGAGTTGCGCGCCTTCGGTTTGCAGTTGCGCCAGTTCTGCCTGCTGTTCGGGCGGTAATTCTGCGCCGCTGAGGACGAAATCACGCAGGTCGTGGTTGAGCTTGGTTTTTTGTGCGGGAGAGAGGATGGCGAATTCGGGGGAGTTTTTGATGGTTTTGAAGCGGTTGTACAGCTCGATGTCTTGTCCGATTTCGGTGAAGAAGATGGTGATTTCGGGCATCAGTTCGTTATAGACGGCGCGCAGTTCGGGCGTATCGACAACGGAGTTGAGGTGCGACACGACGCCCCAAATCCTGCCGACACGCTCGGTAATGCCGGTCAGACGCTCGACGGTGTTTGCCCAGTCGGTGTGCGTTTGGGCTTTGACTTCGGCAATCTGCGCGCGCGCTTCGGCGATGGCGGTTTGCAGGGCGGGTTTGATGTCGGCGGTTTGGATGGCGTCGAAACGGGGTTCTTCGCCCAAATGGAGCAGTACGTTGTCGGTCATAGATGGGATTCCTTTGTGTGGGTGGCGGGGTCGGACGGAGGTCGTCTGAAAAATGGCTGCCGCCTGAGTCAATGGGAAAATGGGGAGGATGTGTGTCTTGGTTTTAGGTTTGCCGTTCGGGGTGTCCGATTGTGTTTTCAGACGACCTGTTTGCATTCTGGGTCGTCTGAAAACGATGGGGCAAACGATAGGGGAGATATAGTGCCATCTTGTCAGGCTTAAAGCGTCTTTCCCTGTTTTTACGCTATTCTGCGCCGCGCGGGTTAGATTTGAGCGGGGCGGCGAGGTCGAGGCTCATCGGTGTGCCGGCGGGGGCGAACACGGCTTGTGCGATATTGGTTTGCAGCGAGTCGGCAAACGCGCCGCGGTAGATTTTCGCGCCTTGGTGGGTCAGGTTGGATTGGACGTCGACATAAACTTCGCCGCCGATTTGCTGCCACAGGCGGCAGAACGTGTAGTCTTCTGAAAGGTAGCGTTTGCTTTCGGGATCGACCATGCAGTCGAAGAAGCGGTAGTGCAGCCCTTTGTCTTCGCGCTTGTAGTCGCTGTCGGAGATGTAGTTCAGCTCGGGGTAGGCTGCCATCATTTTTTCGAACACGCTGCGTTTGATGACCATGAATCCGGTCGGTGCATCATCGACTTTCATAAAGCCTTCTTCATCGACGCGCAGCACGATTTCGCCGTTTTCGTTTTTATCGCCTGTGTTGACGGTGTAGGCGGTGTACATCCGCTCGAAATCCGCTTGGGTCGTACCGGCGGGAACGCCTTCGTCAGGCCAGTTTTCGCGTTTCAGCGGATAAATGCCGGCGGCGACGTCTTTATCCGCCAAAAGCAGGCGGTAGAACGCTTCGGCGGAAAAACCGATGTCGGAGTCTATCCAGAAGAGGTGCGTCCATTCTTTGTTTTCTAAAAAGGTCGCCACGCAATTATTGCGCGCGCGGGTAATCAGGCTTTCGCCGCGCTGCATCATCACTTGCAGCGGCCAGCCGTTTTGCGCGCTGGTGTTGACGATGTTGAGCAGCGAAAGGACGTAATTGTGGAAATATTTCCCGTCGTGGCTGGGGGTCATGATGACGGGGTACATTTGCGTAAGAGCAGATTCGGGCAACATAGTATTTCCTGATTATTAATAGATTATTGGGTTAAGCTTGAGGGTTTAGCAGGCGGTATTGTACGCGCAAAAATTCGTCTATGACCGCCTGCTGGATTTCTAAACGCTTCGCCACGGGCGAGGCATAGCGCACGATGATAAGGTACACCTTGTCGTCATGCGGCACACGGGTTACGCGCGGCTGGGCGGCGGGTGTGATAAATAATTTCTCCGCCTGAACATTATCCAAATGCCGCTGAATGGCAGGCACATAAGGTCGGCACAAAGGCTCGAGTACGGTTTTCAGACGACCCACAATCTCATCTGAATCCAAATGAATCGGTACGGGAATTTCTACCGTATGAATCACATAATCGCCCAAGATATTGTCGCGGCGGACGGAATGGTTCAAAAGCAGGCTGTTGGGAAACGACAGCGTTTTGCCAGAAAGCTGTCCGACCAGCGGGTTCGGGCCGATCTGCATCATCAACGTATTCAAAAGATTAATATCGACCACGCGCCCGCGCAGGCCGTCAACTTCGATATAATCGCCGACCGAATATTGTTTCGTTACCGAGCGCAGGATGCTGCCCGACAAACACATAATCAGCTCTTTCGTTGCCACCACAATCGCCGCTGCCACCGCAAACATCGACAGCGCCAGCGTCTGAATTTGTGTCGCCCAAATCACTGCCAGCCCAAAAATGGTCAAAATCAGCGTCAGATTGCGGCTGAGTACCAAAGAGCGGCGTTTTTCCTCGATGCTGTAATGCGGATGGCGGCGCAGATAAAGATTCAGCAAAATACCCCGCAAAACCAGCAGCGCCACCACCATCAGCACCGATTCCACCACTTCCTCGCGCACCGGCAGAGTATGCAGCCATTGCCGTACTGTGTCCCACATAGCGAAAAATCCTATATTTATCTTGATATTGTTTTCAGACGACCCGCAAACCATCGGCACAAGCTGCCGAGCCGCCTAAGAAATGACATTATAAATGATAACGAATGGGAAGGTCGTCTGAAACATTCGCAAGAGTCATATCATCAAAATTGCGCTTTCAGACGACCTTTAAAAGCTATAATGATATACCGTAACACTATGTTAATAAAGAATAAATTGTTTACTGAACTGCCAAAAAAGGATACTATAGGGGCGTAACCTAAAGGGTTTGAATTAACCACCAATAACGAGGAATCAAAATGACTTGTAAAATCCACGATCATCACGATCATACCCACGGCGCCGGTTGCGGCCATACCGCCATCAAACACGACGACCACACCGACTATCTGCACGACGGTCATCTGCATCACGAACATAACGGTCATTACGACGAACACAGCTTAAGCGTCAATGAAACCAACCCCGACGGCTGCCATCCCGTCGACACCTGCCAAGGCCACGTTCACGGCGAAGGCTGCGGCCACGAAGCCGTACCGCACGGCGATCACACCGACTACATCGTCAACGGCCGCCTGCATCATCAACACGGCGACCACTGCGACGATCATGGTCCGGTTGAGATTGTGAAGTAAGCAGTTTTTAGAGCTTAGGTATAAAAAGGTCGTCTGAAATACATTTGGGTTTTCAGACGACCTTTTTACGCTGTGTATAACAAAAAAACCTGCCCGAATCATCGGGCAGGTTTTTTGATAGCTGAATCGAATTAGTTTTTATCCAAGTCGACCAGTTTGTTTTTGGCAATCCAAGGCATCATAGAACGCAGTTGTGCGCCGACTTTTTCGATTTGGTGGTCGGCATTCAGACGACGGCGTGCGGTCATGCTGGCGTAGTTGGTTGCGCCTTCTTGGATGAACATTTTAGCATATTCACCGCTTTGAATACGGTACAGGGCTTTTTTCATCGCTTCTTTGGTAGCAGGCGTGATGACTTCGGGGCCGGTAACGTATTCGCCGTATTCCGCGTTGTTGGAAATGGAGTAGTTCATGTTGGCAATGCCGCCTTCGTACATCAAGTCCACGATCAATTTCAGCTCGTGCAGGCATTCGAAGTAAGCCATTTCAGGTGCGTAACCGGCTTCAACCAGGGTTTCAAAGCCGCATTTCACCAGCTCGACCGCGCCGCCGCACAATACGGCTTGTTCGCCGAAGAGGTCGGTTTCGGTTTCTTCGCGGAAGTTGGTTTCAATAACGCCGCCTTTGGTGCCGCCGTTGGCTGCTGCGTAAGACAGGGCGATGTCACGGGCCTTGCCGCTTTTATCTTGGTAAACGGCGATCAGTGAAGGTACGCCGCCGCCTTTCAGGAATTCGCTGCGTACGGTATGACCAGGACCTTTTGGGGCAACCATAATCACGTCCAAGTCGTCGCGCGGTACGATTTGGTTGTAGTGGACATTGAAGCCGTGTGCAAAAGCGAGTGCGGCGCCTTGTTTCAGGTTAGGCTCGACTTCGTTTTTGTACACGACGGGTTGGTTTTCGTCAGGCAACAGAATCATCACGACGTCTGCTTTTTTGGTGGCATCAGCTACGGACAATACTTCAAAACCGGCTGCTTCTGCTTTTTTCCAAGAACCGCCTTGGCGCAGACCGACTACTACGTTTACGCCTGAATCTTTCAGGTTGGCTGCGTGGGCGTGGCCTTGTGAGCCGTAGCCGATGATGGCAACGGTTTTGCCTTTGATCAGGGACAGGTCGGCGTCTTTATCGTAATAAACTTGCATTTGATTTCCTTTGGATAAAATGGGTTCCGGCTTTGCGTTGAGGATGCCGGACAGTTGGATTGGGGGTAAGGGGTTAAACGGAGAGTTCTTCCATCAAAACGATTTCGAGCGCGTCAGTTTTGCCGTCGATGGCTTTGACGAAGCCTTGGAAATGTTCGCTGGCGTTGTGCGCATCGATGGCCGCCTGAGATTTCCAGTTTTCGACGAAGACGAAACGTTCGGGTTTGCCGATTTCCTGATGCAGATCGTAGCTGATGTTGCCTTCTTCCGCGCGGCTGGCTTTGACCAGGCTTTGGAACAAGGGTTTCAGCGTTTCCGTATGTTCAGGTTTGACCGTAACCAGTGCGACGATTTTAATGTTTGACATCAATCTCTCCTGCCGTTTTTGTTTTCAGACGACCCTAGATAGGTCGTCTGAAAACTGACGGTGTTAAATTTTCAAAATACGCTCGCCGCGGCCGATACCGGCTGCGCCTGTGCGTACGGTTTCCAAAATCTGGGCGCGTCCGACAGTTTCGAGGAAGGAGTCGAGTTTGTCGGTCGAGCCTGTTATTTCAATGGTGTAGCTGCGGTCGGTTACGTCGATGATGCTGCCACGGTATATTTCGGTCAGACGTAAAAATTCGTCGCGGTCTTTGCCGACGGCGCGGACTTTTACCAACATCAATTCACGTTCGACAAAACGGCTTTCGTTCAAATCGACCACTTTGATCACCTCAATCAATTTATTGAGTTGCTTGGTGATTTGTTCGATGACTTGCTCGTCGCCGTGGGTAACGATGGTCATGCGCGAAAGGGTTTTGTCTTCGGTCGGGGCTACTGCCAAGGAGTCGATGTTGTAGTCGCGAGCGGAGAAGAGACCGACCACGCGGCTCATCGCGCCTGATTCGTTTTCCATCAGAACAGATAAGATATGTCGCATTGTCGTTCTCCTTACGCTTTCGGGTTTTCGCGCATATGCGGCGGCAGGACCATTTCGTCCAAACCTTTGCCGTTGCCGACCATAGGCAGCACGTTTTGTTTTTTGTCGGTCAAGAAGTCCATAAATACCAAACGGTCTTTTTGTTTGACCGCTTCCAAAAGTGCGCCTTCAACGTCGGATTTTTTGTCCACGCGGATGCCGATGTGTCCGTATGCTTCCGCCAATTTGACGAAATCGGGCAGGGAATCGAAATAGGTTTCCGATTCGCGGTTGCCGTAATACAGTTCCTGCCATTGGCGAACCATGCCGAGATAGCCGTTGTTGAGGGTAACGACGTTTACCGGAATGCGGTATTGGAAGCAGGTGGACAATTCTTGAATGTTCATCTGAATCGAACCTTCGCCGGTAATGCAGAACACGTCTTGATCGGGGGCGGCGAGTTTTGCGCCCATCGCATACGGCAAACCTACACCCATCGTACCCAAGCCGCCGGAGTTCAACCATTGGCGCGGGCGTTCGAACGGGTAATATTGCGCCGCGAACATTTGGTGTTGCCCTACGTCCGAAGTGATGATGGCGGAGTTGTTGGTGATTTCGGCAAGTTTTTGCACGACGTATTGCGGTTTGATGATTTCGCTGTCGTTGTTAAACCACAGACAGTCGCGCGAACGCCATTCTTCGATGCTTTTCCACCATTTGTCTAAAGAATCGGACGCGGGAGTCGTATCTTGTTTGCCCCACAAGCCGATCATTTCAGTCAACACGTTTTTCACGTCGCCGACAATCGGAATATCGACTTTGACGCGTTTGGCAATGCTGGACGGGTCAACATCAATATGAATGACTTTTTTGGCTTTTTCAAAGAATTTGGACGGAACGGACACGACACGGTCATCAAAACGCGCGCCCACTGCCAACACGACATCCGCGTTTTGCATGGCGAGGTTAGCTTCGTAAGTGCCGTGCATACCCAGCATACCCAAGAATTGTCGGTCGCTTGAAGGATATGCGCCCAGACCCATCAGCGTGCCGGTACACGGTGCGCCGACCATGCGGACGAACTTCGTCAACTCTTCCGAAGCATTGCCCAAGATGGCACCGCCGCCGAAATAGACGATCGGACGTTTGGCGGAAGCCAACATTTGGACGGCTTTTTTAATCTGCCCGATATGGCCTTGTACGACGGGTTGATAAGAACGGATAAAGATGTCTTCCTGCGGATAGCTGAATTTTGCCATCGCCTGCGTTACATCTTTAGGAATATCGACTAAAACAGGACCGGGACGGCCGCTGGCGGCGATTTGGAATGCTTTCTTGATGGTCTCGGCAAGCTCGTTGACATTGGTTACCAAGAAATTGTGTTTGACGCACGGACGGGTAATGCCGACCGTATCGACCTCTTGAAACGCATCCGTACCGATGAGCGCATTGCCGACCTGTCCGCTGATGACTACCATCGGAATAGAGTCGCTGTATGCGGTGGCGATGCCGGTCAGCGCATTGGTCACGCCCGGTCCGGAAGTCACCAGCGCGACGCCGACTTTGCCGCTGACGCGCGAATACGCATCTGCCGCGTGTACCGCCGCCTGCTCGTGGCGTGCCAGGATGTGTTTGAATTTATTGAGTTGGAAAATAGCGTCGTAGATTTCGATGACTGCGCCGCCCGGATAGCCGAAAACATACTCTACACCTTCGGCTTTGAGACTTTGCACTATGATTTGTGCGCCTGATAATTGCATAATGACCTCTTTTATACGGCTTCAAACCAATAGGGTCAATCCGCCTCGCCACAGCACCTGTAATGCAAGCCCTCCAAGCAGCGGTTTAGGGTACGCGCATTGAAGAAACACGGCGACAGTCAGACTGTCCAATCAATTGGGATGAAACACAGAGTTTATGAATGAAAGAATGCAAACGATAACGCAAACCGTCTGTTCAATCAAGACAAAATCTTTCATCTTTTAACGTTGTTTGAATATTGAGAAGATTGCTTTTTGATTTTTATAGGATAAATATGATTTAGGTTTCTTGAATCTTGTATCTTTGTCCATAAAATTGTTGACATTTTGAATGAGAATTGAAAGGTGCCTTCTCAGTTTGATTCATAAGAAAAGGTCGTCTGAACATTCAGACGACCTTTTTTACGAGGATTCCAAACGCCTTAAACTGTCGGATTCGGGAATCAGACCCGCACAGAGCCAATGGCAAGGTTAATGTAAAAATAGAACAGGCGAAAATCTGGAATGTATAGCGAACATACTGAACTTTAAATCCAGCATGTCATCAAATTCAGTCATTTCCACGCTGGCGGAAATCTGGAACTTAAAGTTGAAGAAACCGTTTTACCCGATAAGACTCTGTGTGGGCAGGCTTGGATTCCCGCCTGCGCGGGAATGACGTTATATTTTTTGAATTTAATATAAAAGGTCGTCTGAAAACCGATTGTCAGGCTTTCAGACGACCTTTGCCTTCTTTTTACGCCTTATTTTTTAAACATATTTTTAATGATGCCCATCACGCTGCGGGAGATGGCGTTGGTCACTTGGCGGTTGATTTGGCTGCCGATGGCATCGGCGACGTTGTAGCCCAAGCCCTGCCCTGACTTTTTACGACCCCCGCTCAAACCGCCGAGCAGTCCGCCGAGTATGCCGGGGTCGGCATTGGCAGCTTCTTTTTCAGCGGCTTTTTGCGCTTTTTCCTGCTCTTTTGCCGCTGCTGCCGCCTCTTTCTCCGCCGCAACCTGACTGTCGGCTTCGGCTAAGGCTTCAAAAGCGGAATAGTTGTCCACCATGTCTTTATAGGTCGGATACAAATCATCGTTTTGGAACAAGCGGTTGCGCTCTTCGGCGGCAAGCGGGGTCAAGGCGGATTGCGGCGGCAGGACGAGCGCGCGCTCTACCGGCTCGGGCATGCCTTTTTCGTCGAGGAAGGAAACGAGTGCTTCGCCGACGCCCAGTTCGGCAATCGCTTCGGCAACTTTGATATTCGGGTTGCTGCGGAAGGTTTCGGCAGCGGCCTTAACCGCTTTTTGGTCGCGCGGCGTGAAAGCGCGCAGGGCGTGTTGCACGCGGTTGCCGAGTTGTCCGAGGATGGTATCGGGCAAATCGAGCGGGTTTTGGGTCACGAAATACACGCCCACGCCTTTGGAACGGATCAGGCGCACGACTTGTTCAACCTGCTCCACCAGCGCATTGGCGGCGTTGTCGAACATCAAATGCGCTTCGTCGAAGAACATCACGAATTTCGGTTTGTCCAAATCGCCGACTTCGGGCAGGGTTTCAAACAATTCCGCCAACATCCACAGCAAAAACGCACTGTACATACGCGGCGAGCGCATCAGTTTTTCCGAATTGAGGACATTGATGACGCCTTTGCCGTTGTCGGCCTGCATCCAATCTTGCAGGTTGAGCGACGGCTCGCCGAAGAATTTTTCCGCACCTTCGTTCTCCAGCGTCAAAAGCTGACGCTGAATCGCGCCGATACTGGCGGCGGAAACGTTGCCGTATTGCGTGCGGTATTCCGAAGCGTGGTCGGAAACGTGTTTCAGCATACTGCGCAGGTCTTTCAAATCCAGAATGTGCCAGCCTTTGTCGTCGGCGACTTTGAACACAAGGTTCAGCAAGCCTTCCTGCGTGTCGTTCAGATTCATCAAACGCGCCAGCAGCAGCGGGCCCATTTCCGAAACGGTTACGCGCACCGGAATGCCGGTTTCGCCGTAAACATCCCAAAAGCGCACGGGGAAACTTTGCAGCCATTGCTCGCCCAAACCAAACTCGGCAATGCGTTCGCCCACCTTGCCGCTGGCGGCACCCGCTTGCACGATGCCCGACAAATCGCCTTTGACGTCAACCAAAAATACGGGAACGCCCTCGCTGCTGAAGGCTTCCGCCATACGGCGCAGGGTTACGGTTTTACCCGTACCGGTCGCACCGGCGATCAAGCCGTGGCGGTTCGCCATTTTGCCTTGGATTTCAAGTGTCTTATCGCCCGCGCGCGCGATGGGGAATGTCGTCATGAAGGTTTCCTTTGATTGGATGGTTTGAAAAATAAGGCTATTTTCTTATGTTTCCACACACAGGGCAACAGATAGGCAGAAGGTCGTCTGAAAAGTTTTCAGACGACCTTCTATCGCAACTTGAAAGCTTGTTTTTAATTTTGTCTTGCTGTCTTGATGATATAACCAATTTAAATTTAATCATTTCTTGACTATTTGTTATGTTTTCATTTTTTAATATAACTTAAATAATAATTTCAAAAAAAAACAAACTAACGCATATCTGCCGCTGTCAATACAACAGCAAACGGATGAAAACGCTTGCTATTCTCTTTTCACCCTATTTTTCATTTTGGAGTGCTAATATGCAAACACTTAACATGGAAGATTTACAACAAGTTTCCGGCAGTTTTAATTTCGGTAGAAGTGCGGCTTCAGGAACCGGCCGCTGGGTTGGTCGTGGCGCAGGTGCTTTTGCCGGCGGCTTTACCGGAATGGCGTTAGGTGCGATTGCGGGACCAGGCGGTATGGCTGTTGGAGGTACCGTTGGGGCGCGCGTAGGCGGATATTTAGGAGGTAAATTAGGTTCGCTTGTCGCCAGAAGATCGTTTGGCTATTAAATTATTGCCGATCAAACTCCGTATCCCGAAAATATTTACGGGGTACGGATTCTTTACCGATAATCCTGAAGGATAAAGGCATGACAAATTTTTGCGAAAATTATAAGAAAAACTTGCAGTTGCTCACCAGTTTTGCCAAAAAATATTGGAAGGTTCTACTGGTCATCAGCTTCGCTGTAAACTTTATTGTCATCGAGGTGAACACCATCCTGAGTCTCTATGTGATCAATCCGAAATATTTTTTAGGAGAGGAGTATTTCCTTTCAGAAATTATCGAAAGCCTCGTCGCAGTAAGCCTGATGATATGGACATTTCTAAAATATATTCAGTACAAACAAAAAGATGCTTCCAAGAATTAAACAATACGAATCAACCATAAACATTATCAAAGGATATAGACATGAAAAATTTTTGGGAAAATTATAAGAGTAACTTGCAACTGATGGTGAAATTCAGCAAACAATACTGGAAGGTATTGCTGATTATGTGCTTTGCAGCCAGCTTTACTGTTTTCCTTGCGAACTTGATTTTGAGCCTTATCATCAATCCGAAGTATTTCTTTGGAGGAGACCGTTTTCTTCCCGACTGGGCCGAAGTGT
This sequence comes from Neisseria sicca 4320, assembly GCF_000193735.1. Taxonomy (GTDB): domain Bacteria; phylum Pseudomonadota; class Gammaproteobacteria; order Burkholderiales; family Neisseriaceae; genus Neisseria; species Neisseria sicca_E. The sequence goes on along the minus strand of NZ_AEPF01000088.1, from coordinate 4,411 downwards.
TAATTATGTGTACCCTGGTTGAGCTGATGTTCTTGAAATACATAAAATCTAAAAAGAAAAAATCGCTTCCAGAATAAGTACAAACAGATTAGCCCTACCCTGTTTTTCCAATGGGTTATATCTTTTTCTTGTCTGTCAAAATTTCTAAAGCCAAAGTCGTCTGAAAAGTTTTCAGACGACTTTTTACTATCAATAATTCAAACAAAAAGCGCGAACCTTGCGATTCGCGCTTTTTCAGACGACCTAAATTATTTCTTGTCGTCTTTCACTTCTTCAAAGTCGGCATCTACGACGTCGTCGTCTTTCTTGGCGGAAGACGGCTCGGCTTGTGCGCTTTCGCCTGCTTGGGCTTCGGCTTGTGCCTGCGCGTAAACCATTTCGCCCAGTTTTTGGCTGGCTGTGCCCAGTGCTTCGGCTTTGGCATCGATGGCGGCTTTGTCGTCGCCTTTCACGGCTTCTTCGGCTTCTTTCAGCGCGGCTTCGATTTTTTCTTTCTCGGCTGCGTCGAGTTTGTCGCCGTAGTCCGCCAAAGATTTTTTCACGGAGTGAATCAGGGCTTCGGCTTGGTTGCGGGAAGCGACCAATTCAGTCAGTTTTTTGTCTTCCTCGGCATTGGCTTCGGCATCTTTCACCATGCGTTCGATTTCTTCTTCGCTCAAGCCTGAAGAACCTTGGATGGTGATGTTGGCGGCTTTGCCTGTGCCTTTGTCTTTGGCGGAAACGTGCAGGATACCGTTGGCGTCAATGTCGAAGGTTACTTCGATTTGCGGCATGCCGCGCGGTGCGGGTGCGATGTCGCCCAAGTTGAACTGTCCCAAAGATTTGTTGGCAGCGGCGCGTTCGCGTTCGCCTTGCAGTACATGGATGGTTACTGCGCTTTGGTTGTCTTCGGCGGTAGAGAACACTTGCGACGCTTTGGTCGGGATGGTGGTGTTCTTCTGAATCAGCTTGGTCATCACGCCGCCCATGGTTTCGATACCCAAGGACAGAGGGGTTACGTCCAGCAGCAATACGTCGCTGCGGCCGCCGCTCAATACTTCGCCTTGAATCGCTGCGCCTACGGCAACGGCTTCGTCAGGGTTCACGTCTTTGCGCGGCTCTTTGCCGAAGAAGTCTTTAACGGCTTCTTGTACTTTAGGCATACGGGACTGACCGCCGACCAAAATCACGTCGTCGATGTCGCTGGTGCTCAAGCCGGCATCTTTCAATGCGGTGCGGCAAGGCTCGATAGAGCGGGCAATCAGGTCTTCAACCAAGCTCTCGAATTTGGCACGGGTAATTTTCATTGCCAAGTGTTTCGGGCCGGTTGCGTCCATGGTGATGTACGGCAGGTTGATTTCGGTTTGCTGGCCGCTGGACAATTCGATTTTGGCTTTTTCGGCAGCTTCTTTCAGGCGTTGCAATGCCATCACGTCTTGTTTCAAATCAATGCCTTGGTCTTTTTTGAACTCGGCGATGATGTGGTCGATGAGGCGTTGGTCGAAGTCTTCACCGCCCAAGAAGGTATCGCCGTTGGTTGCCAATACTTCGAATTGTTTGTCGCCGTCGAGGTTGGCAATTTCGATGATGGAAATATCGAAGGTACCGCCGCCCAAGTCATATACGGCTATTTTGCGGTCTTTGTTGTCGCCTTTGTCCATACCGAATGCCAAAGCGGCTGCGGTCGGCTCGTTGATGATGCGTTTTACGTCCAAACCGGCGATGCGGCCTGCGTCTTTGGTAGCTTGACGTTGGCTGTCGTTGAAGTAGGCGGGAACGGTAATCACGGCTTCGGTTACTTTTTCGCCCAAGTAAGCTTCGGCGGCTTCTTTCATTTTACGCAGGACTTCTGCAGAAACTTGCGGCGGAGACAGCTCTTTGCCTTGCGCTTTCACCCATGCGTCGCCGTTGTTGGCTTTGATGATTTCGAAAGGCATGGATTCGATGTCGCGTTGGACTTCTTTGTCTTCAAATTTATGACCGATCAAACGTTTTACAGCGTAGATGGTGTTTTTAGCGTTGGTTACGGCTTGGCGTTTTGCTGGTGCGCCGACGAGGACTTCGCCGCCGTCCAGATAAGCGACGACAGACGGCGTAGTGCGTGCGCCTTCTGCATTTTCAATAACTTTGGTTTGACCGTTTTCAGAGATGGATACACAAGAGTTGGTTGTACCTAAGTCGATACCGATTACTTTTGCCATATTGATGTTGCTCCTAAAAAGATTTTTCTAAATTAATAATTGTGTGGAACATTTTGTTCCGTTGACCTGTAAATAGGGTTGTCCGATATTTTTTCAAGGGTTTTGTTAAAATTTTTTTATATAAAATTCAACAAGCTAAACTATTTATCCACAAGGCGGTATTTTGTTTTTCAGACGACCTAGTCTTTGTTTTCCGATTGGGCATCATCGGAATGATTTTCCAAAAGCGGGATTGAAGGCTGAGGGACAGGAAAGGGTCGTCTGAAAATTTTATGCTTGATAAACTTCATCAAGCGGTGCCTTCAGGCTTCTTTTTTCGCTACGATAACCATCGCGGGGCGCAGTACGCGGTCGGACAGGGTGTAGCCTTTTTTCATGACGCTGACGATGGTGTTCGGCTCTTGCTCGCTGACGACCGTCTGCATCGCCTGATGTTGGTGCGGGTCGAGTTTGTCGCCGGGTTGCGGGTTGATTTCTTTGATATGCGTGGTGTCGAACGCTTTTTGCAATTCGTTCAACGTCATCTGCACGCCCATTTTCAGCGCGTCGAAATTACCGCTTTGGTCGAGCAGCGCCATTTCGAGATAGTCTTTGACCGGCAGCATTTCGGCGGCGAATTTTTGTCCGGCGAATTTGTGCGTATCGGCAATTTCCTGCTGATGGCGGCGGCGCAGGTTTTGCTCGTTCGCCAGACCGCGCAGTTCGCTGTCTTTCAACTGCCCTTCCAACTCGGCGATACGCGCCTGCAATTCTTCGTAAGTCGGCGGTTCGGCAGCTTCGGGTTGTTCGGTATTGGGGTTTTGGGTGGTTTCTGCGTTTGCCGCCTCTTCGGTTTCGTGTTGATATTGTTCGTGATGTTCGCTCATTTCGTGCATCCTTTGGAATGGTTTGAATCGAATGTTACTTTATATAAGGTCGTCTGAAAAAACTTCAAGCAAACGGAAACCATCATAAGCATATTCCGAGATGTGCTATCGCAAATCGTTGATAAAAGGTAAGATACGCCGATACCATCCTGTTTTCAGACGACCTCCGATATGAAAAAAGACCACCTGAACACAACCGATTTCAACCTCTGGCACACCATCCGCGAAGAAACCGCAGCCGCAGCCGCAGCCGAACCGATGCTGGCGAGCTTCCTGCACCAAACCGTGTTGCGCCACGATTCGCTCGATTCCGTCCTCGCTTATCATCTTTCCAGCAAACTCGGCAGCCCGATTATGGACGTGCGCGCCTTGTTTGAAATTTACCAGCAGGCATTGGGCAGCGACGCGCGCATCGGCAACTGCGTCGAGGCAGACTTGAAAGCCATTTACGAACGCGACCCCGCGTGCGACGAATATTCGCTGCCGCTTTTGTATTTCAAAGGTTTTCACGCCATTCAGGCACACCGCATCAACCATTGGCTTTATCAAAATGGCCGCAAAACGCTGGCGTATTTCCTGCAAAACCGAATGTCGGAAGTGTTCGGCGTCGATATTCACCCCGCCGCCCGTTTCGGTCATGGTCTGATGCTCGACCACGCCACCGGTTTCGTGGCAGGCGAAACCGCCGTGTTGGGCAACAATATTTCCATCCTGCACGGCGTAACGCTCGGCGGCTCGGGCAAGGAAGGCGGCGACCGCCATCCGAAAATCGGCGACGGCGTGATGATCGGCGCGAACGCTTCAATATTGGGCAACATCCGCATCGGCGACAATTCCAAAATCGGCGCAGGCAGCGTGGTCGTTGCGGACGTACCGTCTTCGATTACCGTCGTCGGCGTACCTGCCAAACCGGTAGGACGTTCGGTCAAAACCCCGGCCGCGGATATGGACCAAAGCTTACAGGGCGTGGCAATGGATTTTGTGATTTGAACTGAATCGCCCGATTAAGACCGCAGATATAGTGGATTAACTTTAAACCAGTACGGCGTTGCCTCGCCTTGCCGTACTAGCTGTACTGTCTGCGGCTTCGTCGCCTTGTCCTGATTTAAATTTAATCCACTATAGAAAAAGGTCGTCTGAAAACCTGATGGATAAGGTTTTCAGACGACCTTTTTCTATACGTCCGACACGCTTATTTTGCTTATTTTTTGATACGACACCCGCTATTAACCGCCATTTCCCATAGGATTGAATCTAATTTTGAATTGAAGATTTCCGATGAATTCCCGCCTGAGCGGGAATGATGCACCAATAAATATGTTGTCTCTAAAAATCAGCTGGGCAGCCAAAGTCGGTATTGGATGC
>NZ_AEPF01000089.1 GCF_000193735.1 Neisseria sicca 4320 | reverse complement strand
GGCTTAAAAGTAGAGAAAGCATCCGCCGCCGTCATTGACGCCACCATTATTCAGACCGTCGGCAGCAAACAGCGTCAGGCCATAGAAGTCGATGAAGTTCGGTACGCCGCACCGTAAATTCCGCTATGCCCGGGCAGCCTATTTCGGGTTGATTAAAGTGAGTGCGCAAAGCCATCTGAAGGCGATGTGTTTGAACCTGTTGAAAGCGGCTAACTGGCTAAGTGTGTCTGTTTGCGCCTAAAAGGCGGCTCGGATGCCTTATTATGGGGCGTCCGGGGAGGATTAAGGGGGCATTTGGGTGAAATCAGGAGGTATTGGGGGAGGGAAATAGCTGAAAACCTGTGTTTGGGTTTCGGCTGTCGAAGGAAGGGCTTTTTTGCAAAGGTCTCACGTCGTCTGAAAACCCAAAATCCGGTTTTTCAGACGACCTCTTTCTTCCAAAATTAACTATTTTCTTTTCTTCAACAATCTCAACGCATTGCCCACGACAAACAACGAGCTGATGCTCATGCCTAATGCGGCGATCCAGGGTTTGACGTAGCCTAAGACGGCGAGCGGGACGGCGATGATGTTGTATGCGCTTGCCCAGGCGAGGTTTTGGCGGATGATTTCGCGCGTGCGGCGGGCTTGGGCGATGGTGGCGGGCAGGATGTTCAAGTCGTCGTTGAGCAAAACCAAATCGGCGCCGTCGCGTGCGACATCGGCGCCTGCTGCGACGGCGGCGGACACGTCGGCTTGGGCGAGGACGGGAGCATCGTTGATGCCGTCGCCGACCATCAAGACTTTTCTGCCTTGTTTCTGCAATTCTTCAACGTAGGCGAGTTTTTCTTCGGGCGCGGCTTCGGCGCGGTAGGTGTCCAAACCGAGTGCCTGCGCGACTTGTGCGACGGCATTTGTGCGGTCGCCGCTGAGTAGGTGCGTGCGGATACCTTGTTGTTTGAGGATGTCGAGCATGGCGGCGGCGCTGTCTTTGATTTGGTCTTCTAGCAGGAAGACGGCTTGGAAACCGCTTTGGTTGCCGAGGAATACCATGCTGCCTGCGTGTTCGATGCCGGCGGCTTCGTCAGGCAACACGCCGGCTATTCCGGCGACGAAATCGGCGCGTCCCAATGCCCAAACTTGGGTTTCGCCTTTGTAGGTCATTTGCGCGCTGACACCCTGTCCAATGCGGTTGACGCGCTGGGAGACTGCGTATGCGGGCGCGGGGTTAGGGTCGTCTGAAATTGTGTGGTTCAAGATGGCGCGGGCGATGGGGTGTTCGGATTGATATTCTAGGGCTTGTGCGGCGGCGAGCGCTTCTTCTGTTTTCAGACGACCTAAGTTGATGATTCGGCTGACGGAAAGTTGTCCTTTGGTCAGTGTACCGGTTTTATCGAACACGACATCGTCGATTTGGGCGAGTGTTTCGAGGCTTTGTTTGCCGCTGATTAACACGCCTTCGTCGGCAAGCGCGCCTGTTGATGCCGCAAGCGCGGTTGGCGTGGCAAGCGAAAGTGCGCAAGGGCAAGTGATGACCAGCAGCGCGACGGTAATCCACAAAGCGGTTTGCGCGTCGGCATACCATGTCCAGCCAACAAAGACAGGGATAGCAAGCAGCAGCTCACCAAACACGAAGCTGGAGGCGTATTTCTCGGCAAGGTCGGCGGCTCGCGGTTTTTGGGCGAGCGCGCGGTCGAGCAGTTTGACGATGTGCGACAGGCGCGTGTTGTTGCCGGTGCGGTCGGTTCGGATAACAAGCGGGCTGCCCGTATTGAGCGTGCCTGCGGTAACGTTTTCAGACGACCTTTTGACGACCGGTAGGCTCTCGCCCGTCAACATGGCTTCGTCCACTTCGCTCTCGCCGGACAACACAGTGCCGTCCACAGGAATGACTTCACCCGGTTTGACGACGATCACGTCGCCCGCTTGAAGCTGCACAACTGCCGCTTCCTCGATTTCCTCGCTGTCGGGATAAGACGGAAGGTGGTGGCAGAACGCAGGAACGAGTTTTACCAGCCGCTCCGCCGCATCCCCTGCTCTGCGCCTTGCGATTTGTTCCATAAACCGCCCGCCCAACAGGAAAAACAGCAGCATGGCGATGGATTCGAAATACATCCCCTGCCCCGCATTGACGGCAAGGCTGTAAATGCCCGCGACAAAGGTCATCACAACCGCAATCGCAATCGGCGTATCCATGCCGACGCGGCGGTTTTTCCAATCGCGCCACGCACCGCGGTAAAACGGCAATGCGCTGTAAAACACGACGGGCAGCACCATCAAAAAGCCGCCCCAGTGCAGAATTTCCAAAAACAGCGGCTCGATGTCGCCGCCGTAAAGATACGTCGGCACGGCAAACATCATCGTCTGCATCATGCCCAAACCCGCTACTGCCAGTCTGACGATAAACTGTTTGCGCTCTTTCTGCGCCTGCGCCTCGACTTTTTGCGCATCGTAAGGCGCGGCGGTATAACCTGTTTTGCGGATTTTTAAGAGAATGTCCGACAGCGCGATTTTGCCCTCGTCCCACACCACGCGGCAGCGGTGCGTACTGTAATTCAAATCCACGCGCACCACGCCCGCCGTCCGCAAAAGCTGCTGCTCAATCAACCATACGCACGCCGCGCAGGTAATACCGCCCAGCATCAACACCGCCTCGCGTTCATCCCCCTCCCCGACCTCGACAAAATCCGCCTGCACTTCGGGCAAATCATACAGTTTCAGTTGCGACAACACTTCCGGCGGCGGCAATTCGGATTTTTCCGCGTCGGCGGTACGCTGTTTGTAATAATTGCCCAAACCTGCATCAATAATGCTCTGCGCCACTGCCTGACAACCCGCGCAGCAGGTTTCATGGTCTTCATTTTCGTAGAGGACGGTCAAATGAAGGTGTTCGGGGACTTCCAGACCGCAATGGAAACAGGTTCTTTCCGTTTGATTCATAATATGTGCCTGATGGTGTGCGGCAGGTGGTTTGCCGTTTGAGACTTGGATTTGAAATGTTTAAAAATGTAAACTTTATTAAAGTGTCGCTTTTTAGCAGATTTTTAAAAAAATTTTACAAAACGTTCAATTTAAAACAATTTGCATATTTTTATTACTTTTATTTATATTTTTCAATAATATAACCGCTCATCAACAGACGAACGGTTGCGTTCTGATACCGCATATCGTACGAATTTACCGATTATTTTAATGTAAAAACGGAACTTTTTTAAAAAACACACTACATTTTTGTTGACCTACCCGACTGGAAGCTGCATACTATGCGCATATTCCGTACAAACAGTGCGGTAAAAAATACAAAACATTACGCTTTTACACAAAAATTTACATTAACTACTTACTCGGGAAAACATCATGATTGACCGCCTGCTACCTATTTTTGCCGTTATCGGCATCCTGTCCAGCGTCGCCTACCTGAGCTTGGCGGCATGGATGATTTACGAAAACGTTATGAAAAAACGCCGCCTCCTCCCTTTCTAAGCGGTAAACCCTTTAAACGGCCGTTTGAAAAAAAAGATAAACCCTCCCTGATTTATCTTTGTTTTCCAAACGGCCTTTACTCTTTTCAGACGACCTTTTGAAACACGCAGCGGCAAACAATAGACAGAAATCGAAATCCACCCCGCCGCCTTTTCCATTGAGAAACAACGGCAGTCAAAACACCTTGTTTTTATTCGGACTCAAAGTTTTCAGACGACCTCTTGCCGCCGTTTTCCAATGCCCGCTCAATCATCGCCTCGCGCAAAGCGTCCAAGCCCAGACTTTTCGTCACCGAAGTATTCACGCCGACGGCGCGTCCCGAATTATCCCGCAACACGCCCGCCTCGCGCACGCCTTCCGGTAGCAGGTCGATTTTGTTGTAAACGACAAGCTGCGGCACTTCATGCGCGCCGATTTCTTCCAAAACCACATTCACATCGTCCATCTGCCGCTCGAAATCGGGATTGGACGCATCAACGACGTGCAGCAACACGTCCGCCAAAGCTGTTTCCTCCAGTGTCGCCGAAAACGCCGACACCAGCTTGTGCGGCAAATCGCGGACGAACCCGACCGTATCCGTCAGAATCACGCCCGCCTCGTGCGACAAAAACAAACGCCGCGCCGTCGTATCCAGCGTGGCGAAAAGCTGGTCTTTCGCCAACACGTCCGCCTTGGTCAGACGGTTGAACAGGCTGGATTTGCCCGCGTTGGTATAACCGACGATGGCAAAGGTTTTCAGACGACCTTCCATTCGCGATTTGCGACGCGTGGCACGTTGTTTTTTCACTTGCGCCAACTGCTTTTTCAACGCCGTGATTTTCTGCCCGATTAAGCGGCGGTCGGTTTCCAACTGCGTCTCGCCCGGCCCTTTCAGGCCGATACCGCCCTTCTGGCTCTGCAAATGTCCGTAGCCGCGTACCAGCCGCCCGCCCAAATGGTTCAACTGCGCCAGCTCCACCTGCAATTTACCCTCTTGCGATTGGGCGCGTTTGGCAAAAATCGCCAAAATCAGACCCACGCGGTCGAGAACGCGGCATTGCAGGATTTTTTCCAAATTGCGCTCCTGCGTCGGCGTCAATTCATGGTTGAATACCGCCAAGCCGATGTCGTGCAGCTTCACCGCCGCCGCCAGCTCCTCCGCCTTGCCCGTGCCGACGAAATAAGCCGTATGCGCCTTGTCGCGCTTGGCGGTTTCGCGCAACACCAGCTCGCCGCCCGCCGCCGCGACCAATTCCGCCGCCTCTTCCAAGGTCGTCTGAAAAGTCCGCTCGCGCACTTCGTTCGCACCCGAATAATCCGCGCTCAACATCACCCCGACCAGCATCACGCGTTCGGGTTGCTCCAAAGATTTGTCGACGGGGAAAATGTTGCGTTTGGACAAGGAAAATCCTTTCGTTTTCAGAGGGCTTAAAACCCGTTTTCCATCATAATTTCGCCGGGGATGCGGTTGCGGTGCATGGCGAAGCCCAAGTCCATCAGGGCTTGGAACGTGTCTTTGACCATGGCGGGATTGCCGCAGACCATAAAGCGCGTGTCCGCTTTGGTGAACTTGAATCCCGTGTATACTTCGAGGCTGCCGTCTTTCAGCAGCTCGGGAATGCGCTTGCCGCTCAACGCGCCTTCGGTTTCCTCGCGCGTGGTGATGGGGACGAAGCGGAATTTGTGGAAATGCTCGCCAATCAGCGGATGGTCTTTCAATGCTTCAACACGTCGTCTGAAAATCAGTTCGCCGGCGAAAGAAACCGAGTGCGCCAAAACCAAGCGGTCGAAACGCTGCCAGATTTCGGGTTGCTCGATGATGGAAAGGAAAGGCGCAATGCCCGAACCGGTGGAGAGCATGACCAAATCTTTGCCGTCGGGGAATCGCTCGGGCAGGAGGAAGCCCGTAGCGGTTTTGTCGAGCAGTATGGTGTCGCCCTCTTTCATCGCGGCAAACCGCGCCGACATGGGACCGCCCTCGATCAAAACGGCAAAATATTCAAGCGTATCGGCGTATTCGGCAGACACGACGGAATAAGCGCGCCAGATAAAGCCCTCGCCGTCGCGAAAACCGAGCCGCGAAAACTGCCCTGCCGAGAAGCGGTAGGATTCAGGGCGGCTGATGGCAAAAGTCATCAGCTTGGGCGTATGGTGTTTGATCCACAAGACTTTTTCTTCGGTGAACTTGTCTTCGGGCGAGGCTGCCATAATGGGATTCCTTGTGTGTGCGGTATGGAAACGGAAGGTATTATACCCGTTCGCTTGGCGAAAGGTCGTCTGAAAACCTGATTATCCGGTTTTCAGACGACCTTTTATATAGTGGATTAACTTTAAACCAGTACGGCGTTGCCTCGCCTTGCCGTACTATCTGTACTGTCTGCGGCTTCGTCGCCTTGTCCTGATTTAAAGTTAATCCACTATAATTAACGGTAAACTCAAAATTTACGGCTCACGGCGCAGGCGCATGGTTTTGCCGTTTTGCTCCAAAATCAAATCATCGCCGTCAAAACGATAGTTCCACACGCTTTTCATGTTTAAGAAAGCCTCTTCCAACTTCATGTCTTCACACAACATCATCGACGTCGCAATCGGACCGAAATCGATTTTGCCCGAACCGACTTCTTTTGCTTGGAGCATCAAATGATTACAACCCATCTTGCCATGCGCCTTGGGCATTTTGCTCAAATCCAAAAAAGCCGTTCTGCCCGCCAAATCTTTTTCGGTGAATTTTCCGAAAGAAACCACAAACCATTTTGCCGCCAAAGCCGACGTTGACGCTTGACGCGGTTCGGATGGTTTTTCAGACGACGCAGCAGGCTGGGACGGCTGCGGTTTTTCAGCAGGCGAAGTACAGGCAGTCAGCATGATTGCGGTCATAAGGGTGGGGATCAGGGTTTTCATGATTTTGCCTTTCTAACGTGGGGTCAGCTCAAAGGTCGTCTGAAAACGCTCTAGCAAAACCTGCCATGCACTTTTCAGACGACCTCTTGATATTTACAGCGTCGTATCCAAAGCTTTGGAAATATCGTTCCAAATATCGTCCGCGTCTTCGATGCCGATGGAGAAGCGCAGCAAGCCGACTTTGATGCCCATTTCCATTTTCACATCATGCGGCACGCCGCTATGGGACTGGGAATAGCAATGGTTGACCAGACTTTCGACGCCGCCGAGGCTGGACGCCATTTTGACCATATCCATGTTTTTAATCACGCTGTTTGCCGCTTCGCGCGTATCGTTTTTGAGGTAAACCGTTACCACGCCGCCTATGCCTTTGGGCATTTGGGTTTTCGCCAGTTCGTAATGTTCGTGAGACGGCAGTCCGGGATAGAACACTTTTTCCACGGCGGGATGGGCTTCAAGGCGGCGGGCGATGTCAAGCGCGTTTTTGCAGTGCGCCTCCATGCGCAAGGCGAGCGTTTTGATGCCGCGCAACACCAGCCAGCAGTCCATCGGGCCGGCAATCGCGCCGGTATGCACCATCATGTCGTGCAGCGGTTTCGCCAGTTCTTTGGTTTTGACGGCGACGATGCCCATCAATACGTCGGAGTGGCCGCAAAGGTATTTGGTGGCGGAATGGAACACGATGTCGCAGCCCATCTCCAGCGGCTGTTGCAGATACGGCGTGGCGAAGGTGTTGTCGATGCCGACCAATGCACCGGCGGCGTGAGCTTTGGCGGCAAGTGCTTTGATGTCCACCAATCTCAATAGTGGATTGGACGGGGTTTCCAGCCAAACCAGTTTTACATTGTGCGCGGCAAGCAGCTCGTCCAAGCGGTCGGGGTTGCCCAAATCGGCAAAAACGACGTTCACGCCCCACGCTTTATATACGTCAACCAGCAAGTCATACGCGCCGCCGTAAATGTCGGCGACGGCGACGATGGTATCGCCCGGACGCAGGAATGTGCGCCACACGGCATCGATGCCCGCCATACCGCTGGAAAAGGCAAAACCCGCCGCCCCGCGTTCCAAATCGGCAACCGTGTCTTCCAAAACCTGACGGGTCGGATTGCTCAGGCGCGAATAGCGGTAGGGAACCTGCTCGCCGATTTCGTGCAGCGCGAACATACTGTTCTGATAAATCGGCGGCATCAGTGCGCGGTTGTGTTCGTCGCAATCGTAGCTGGAATGGATGACTTTGGTGGCGAATTTCATCTCGGCTCAACCTTGTAAAGATATGAATAATTCAGGATTTTATCACTATCCGAAAAATAGAAACAATCAATGCGGACACGGTTTGCAAGTGATATAATCTCGCATTTGCAAAACGGACGGCATGAATCCGTTTCAAAACGACACACATCCCAGCAATCCGACAATTAAGGACAAACAACGCATGAACGCCATTGCAGACGTGCAATCCAGCCGCGATTTACGCAATCTGCCGATTAACCAGGTCGGTATCAAAGACCTTCGCTTCCCGATTACTTTAAATACTGCCGAAGGCAGCCAATCCACCGTCGCCCGCCTGACCATGACGGTTTTCCTGCCCGCCGACCAAAAAGGCACGCATATGTCGCGCTTCGTGGCGTTGATGGAACAACAAACCGAGGCTTTGGATTTCGACAGGCTGCACAAACTGACTGCCGAAATGGTTGCCCTTTTAGACTCCCATTCCGGCAAAATCAGCGTTTCCTTCCCCTTCTTCCGCAAAAAATCTGCGCCCATTTCCGGCATCCAATCCCTGCTGGACTACGACGTTACCCTGACGGGCGAAATCCAAAACGGAACATACAGCCATAATTTGAAAGTGATGGTTCCCGTAACCTCTTTATGTCCGTGTTCCAAAGAAATCTCGCAATACGGCGCGCACAACCAACGTTCGCACGTTACCGTCAGCCTGACTGCCAACGCCGAAGTCGGTATCGAAGAAATCATCGATTGCGTGGAAGCGCAGGCAAGCTGCCAGCTTTACGGCCTGCTCAAACGCCCCGATGAAAAATACGTTACTGAAAAAGCCTATGAAAACCCGAAATTCGTGGAAGACATGGTGCGCGACGTAGCAACCGCGCTGATTGCCGACGGACGTATCGAAAGCTTCATCGTCGAGAGCGAAAACTTCGAGTCGATACACAACCACTCGGCTTACGCCTATATTGCTTATCCTTAAACAAGCGAAAAATCGAAAAGGTCGTCTGAAAACCGGAAAATCAGGTTTTCAGACGACCTTTTGTGTTCGTGGATTTATTTCATAGAACTTCATTTAGGACAAGTGTAATGCCTCTCTTATTTAGTTTAAAGCTTCTACCCGGTTAACTAAATTATCATAGTCGCCCCAGTTCCCTTTGCAGGGCTTGGATGTTTTGCTGGCGGTCTAGTACTGCACTTTGCAGACTGGTGATTTCCTGTTGGTTGACATGACCGCCTTTGGCTACGCGGGCTTGAGCCAGAGATTTTTGCGCTTCACCCAACGCTTTACGTTCGTTGCTCAATTCCGTTTCCAAAATCGAACGGCGGCTAGTGCTGCCGGAGGATTTGGGCGCAGGCGTTGCTGCGACTTCAGGGGCAGGACGGATGGGCGCAGGTGCAGGATTTGCCTTAGCAGTATTTTTAAGGGCAGGTTTTACGTTACCGGCTCGTTTTGACGGCGTTTCGGCAGCAGATTCCGATATTTCAAAGGCGGGCGCGTCGTAGCGTGAGCTGCTGTATTTACCGATGGTCGGCAAATCTGCCGAATGGCAGTTTGCGGATGGGCGGGAAGTATAGACAACTTCGCCGTTGACTGTGCAGGTATAAATTTTGGAAGAGGCTTGTGCGCCCGATACGGCGGCAAACATCAGCAATGAAGCTGCCAATGTGTGGAGTGATTGTTTCATGGTAAGGTCGCAATGTGAAATAAGTAATTGTTCGATCAGATATTGCATTCAACTGTAATAGTATAACAATCCCGGCATATTCTCTCAAATAGGACGGCCGGCTTTTTAAATTTCAAACTGTGCAAACCGCCCTCTTCATTTTAGCGAAACTTGCTTCACTCGTTTTCAGACGACGTTTGTCCAGCTCTATCCGATTTTTTGGCGCGTGATTTGGCGTTTTTGCTTTTTGCCTCTTGCTCTTGCGCTTTTTCCCGAGATTTTTCTTTTGAACGCGCCTTCTTGGGTTTGGCTGCCTTTTCTTCGGTATCGCTGCTTAATTTGTTAATTTTCAAACGATATGCACCGCCTTGATGGCTGCTGATTTTGGGCAGGTCTGCGCCTGTGCAGTTTCCCGAAGGTTCGGATGTATAGGTTTTGCTGTTGCCTGAATGGCAACTGAAGACAGATGCTGCGGTATGAAGGGATAAGCCCAAAATAAGGGAGGACGCAACGATGAATCCTCCTTGCTTGATTCGTGAAGGCATGTGTTTTCCGTAGTTTGAGTTTTCAGACGACCTATTTTTGTTTTTATGCAGTTCGACGGTCTGAAATGACCATGCCGAACTGTATTTTTGGCGGCTTCTGAAGGCAGATACGGAAACTCGGGCAACGGGATATTTATAGTTGTGTAAATTCTGCGTCGATTTCCGTCAGGATTTGCTCCAGCTCTTCTTGCCACAAAAGCCAGTTTTCTTCTATTTGTGTTAATTTTACTTTAACTTCTGTTAATTGTGTGAGCGTTTGTTGTAATTTTGTTTTATTTTCGTCCGAATAGGCTTCTTCTTGTGCCAAAAATGCTTCACATGCCGTTTGAATTTCAGAAAGCTGCGCCATTTCTTTTTCGGCTTTGTCGATTTTCTGTTGTATCGGCTTGCCGCGTCGGGCTTTTTCTTGACGGATTTGTGCTTCGATACGCTTGATGTCTTTGCGGTTTTGGCTTTGTGCGGAAGCGGCAGGTGCGGCTGTGGCGTTTTCCTGCGCCAACCGCCATTGGCGATAGTCATTTAAGTCGCCGTCAAAGTTTTTCAGACGACCTTTATCAATAAGAAGGAAGCTGTCGGTAGTCGCTTCGAGCAGGCTGCGGTCGTGCGACACGACGATTAATGCACCTTGGAAACTTTGCAACGCGAGTGTCAGGGCGTGGCGCATATCTAAGTCCAAATGGTTGGTCGGCTCGTCAAGCAGTAGCAGATTTGGCTTTTGCCAGATGATCATGGCGAGGGCGAGGCGGGCTTTTTCTCCGCCGGAAAAGGGTTCGGTTTTCTGCAACGCCATATCGCCGACAAAGTTGAAGCCGCCGAGGAAATTTCGGATTTCTTGTTCGCGCACTTCGGGAGAAAGCTGCTGAATATGCCAAACAGGGCTTTGGTCGGCGCGGATGGTATCGAGTTGGTGTTGGGCAAAATAGCCGATATTGAGTTTTTCGGAACGGACGATGCTGCCGGAGAGTAAATCGATTTTGCCTGCCAAGGCTTTGATAAACGTAGACTTACCGCTGCCGTTGACACCCAATAGTCCGTAACGTGCGCCGCTTTCCAGCGACAGGGTAATGTCGTGCAGGACGGTTTTGCCTTCGTAACCCAAATCAGCGTGTTCCAGCTTCAGCAAGGGATTGGGCAGATGGTCGGGATTGTAAAACTCAAAGGAAAACTCGCTGTCCAGATGCGCGGGAGCGATGCGCTCGAGCTTCGCCAACGCCTTCATGCGGCTTTGCGCTTGAACGGCTTTGGTGGCTTTGGCTTTGAAGCGGTCGATAAAGGATTGCAAATGTTTGATTTGCGCCTGCTGTTTGACATAGGCGGCTTGTTGCTGCGCGAGACGCTGCGCACGTTCGTTTTGGTAAAAATCGTAATTGCCGCCGTATTGCGTGAGCTTTTGCTGGGACAATTCGATGGTTTGGGTGGTGGCCGCATTGAGGAAATCACGGTCGTGGGAAATGATGATTTGCGTGCAGGGTAAAGAGGCAAGGTGGTTTTCCAGCCACAAGACAGTTTCCAAATCCAAGTGGTTGGTCGGCTCGTCAAGCAAGAGCAAATCGGCGCGGCAAATCAGGGCTTGCGCAAGGTTCAGGCGCATACGCCAGCCGCCGGAAAAGGATTTGACGGGACGGCTGTGTTCTTCTTGCGAAAACCCCAGTCCGTTCAACAATTTCGCCGCGCGGGCCGGCGCGGTATAAGCGTCGATTTCTTCCAATTTGGCATGATATTCCGCCTGTTTCATGCCGTCATTTTGCGCTTCCGCCTGCGCCAAGGTCGTCTGAAAAGCCTGCAACTCGGCATCGCCCTGCAAGACGTAGTCCAACGCGGAGATGTCCAAGTCGGGCGTTTCTTGGGAAACGGAAGCAATCCGCCAATTTTTCGGAATCGAGATATCGCCGCCATCCTGAGTGATTTCACCCTTGATTAAGGCAAACAGGCTGGATTTGCCCGTCCCGTTTTTGCCGATCAAACCGACGCGCTGACCGGGATTGACGGTGGCGTTGGCTTTGTCGAGCAGGACTTTCAAACCGCGTTGCAGGGTGAGGTTTTTGATTTCAATCATGGTGGTAAGGGACGGGCGGAAAAATGGGAAAGGCGGTATTTTATAGCGAAAACAGCATTATAGTGGATTAAATTTAAATCAGGACAAGGCGCGACGAAGCCGCAGACAGTACAAATAGTACGGAACCGATTCACTTGGTGCTTCAGCACCTTAGAGAATCGTTCTCTTTGAGCTAAGGCGAGGCAACGCCGTACTGGTTTAAAGTTAATCCACTATATGTCGCCGTCCGTTAATGCCCTAGCGTTTCAACGTAAATCCATAATGAAAAAAGGTCGTCTGAAAACGGCGAATAGTGTTAACGAAACTCACTATGCTTGTTTTCAGACGACCTTTTGATGGAACGAAACGGCTTAATGTCGATAATCCGCCGAATCCTTACGGATTTGCCGCAGGAATTTCTGCGTCCGTTCGTGTTTGGGGTGTTCGAACAATTCTTTCGGACTGCCCTGCTCTACGATGACGCCGCCGTCCATGACGACGACGGTAGTGGCGACTTCAAGCGCGAACTTGATTTCGTGGGTAACCACGACCATCGTCCAGCCTTCCTGCGCCAATTCCTTCATGGCATTCAACACGTCTTGCACCAATTCAGGATCGAGCGCGGAAGTGGGTTCGTCAAACAACATCAGCTCGGGCTGAATCGCCAATGCGCGGGCGATGCCGACGCGCTGCTGCTGACCGCCGGAAAGCTGGTAGGGATAAAGGTCAACTTTGTCGCCCAAGCCGACTTTTTCCAGCAATTTCAAAGCTTCTTCACGCGCTTGGGCGGCAGGTTTGCCTTGTACGGCAACCGGACCTTCCATCACGTTTTCCAACGCGGTTTTGTGCGGGAAAAGGTTGTATTGTTGGAACACCATGCCGGATTTGCGGCGCAGAGCCAAAATGTCGTGCTTTGTCGTTTTTTTAGAAAAATCGATTTTCAAAGGTCGCTCATTGTCGAACTCGATTTGTCCGTCTTCGGGCATTTCCAGCGCGTTTAAGCAGCGTAAAAACGTCGTTTTTCCCGAGCCGGAAGGCCCGAGGATGACGACCACCTGACCTTTGCCCACATCCAAATCGATGCCGCGCAAAATGGTGTTTTCGCCGAAGGTTTTGCGGATATTGCGGATTTTAATCATGGCTTTCCCTTATTTGGCGACATAGCGGTCGAAGCGTTTTTCCAAGCGCGCCTGAATCAGGAACAGCACTTTGCAGAAACACCAGTAAACCAAAGCGGCTTCGATATAGACGGGCAGGAAGTCGTAGGTACGGTTTGCCATTTCCTGCGCGACGCGGAACAATTCCGTTACCGTTACGACTGCCGCGAGCGAAGTGTTTTTGAACAAGCCGATAAACTCGTTGCTTAAAGGCGGCACAGCGACGCGAAATGCCTGCGGCGCGACGATGCGGCGGAAAGTCTGCATATAGGTCATGCCGATGGAGAAACCCGCCTCCCACTGCCCTTTCGGTACGGACAAAATCGCAGCACGGATAGTCTCGGAAGCATATGCGCCGACATTGAGCGAGAAGCCGATGATGGCGGCGGGAATCGGATCAATGAAAATACCGACAGACGGCAGCCCGTAAAACACAATCACAAGCTGCACCAACAGCGGCGTCCCCCTGATGATAGAAATATAAGTTTCCACCAGTTTAAGCAGGATTTTCCGCACGATGCCGCCCGCAGGCATAATCCGCACCAAAGCCACGCCGATGGCAAGCACCATCCCGATCAGGAACGACGCCACTGCCAGCGGCAGCGACACCATAAAACCGGCTTTGACCATAGGCAAAAACGCGCTGACAATCATGTCGGCGCGTGTTTCCGTCATAAACGGCAGCGAAGCAAGAAAATTATTTAACACTGATGTCTTTTCCGAAGAATTGTTCGCCCAGTTTTTTCAGCGTACCGTCGGCTTTCAGCTCGTTGATTGCCGTGCTGAATTTCGCCACGACTTCGTCATTGCCTTTATTGACAATCAAGCCGGAACCGACTTTTTCATCTGCAGGCGCAGACCAAACGATTTTCACGCCCGCATTCGGGTTTTTCTTCAGATAGTCCAAAACCGCCAATTCATCGTTCAAAGTCGCATCGGCGCGTTTTTGTTCAATCAGGGTCAGCGATTGCGCCAAACCGTCCACTGCCACAAGCTCCGCACCCGCAGCTTTGGCTTTTTCGCCGTAGTTGCTGGTCAGGGATTGCGCGGTTTTCACGCCTTTGATGTCGTCGATGGATTTGATGCTGCTGTCGTTACGCGCCACCAAAACCGCACCGCTCCAGCTGTAAGGTTCGGATTTGTCGAATGTCGCTTGGCGTTCGGGACTGGTCAGACCGACTTGGTTTGCCACCACGTCGAAACGTCCCGCCTTCAAACCCGCCATCATCGAATCCCATTGCGTTTCTTTAAACTCGACTTTTACGCCTAATTTTTCCGCAACGGCACGGGTAACTTCCACATCGTAGCCGGTCAGCTTGCCGTCTTTGTCATGGTAGGTAAACGGCGCGTAAGTGCCTTCGGTGCCGACGGTAATCGTACCTTTATTGTTGATGCGCTCGATTAAAGAACCGGAAGCACCGGCAGATTGAGCGGGAGCAGAAGAAGACGCGCTGCCGCCCTCTCCGCCGCAGGCTGCCAAAACCAATGCGGTCATGCCGCCGAGTACGAATTTTTTCAACATAATCTTCTCCTGAAGAAAAAGTGTGCAAGGGCAGCATTCTAAGTGAAATTACGGCAAACACAAAGAATACTTTCTTATAACGCTTATTCCGAAACGGATGAATGAACCCGAAAAACCTGCATTTTTCAAGAAAAGGTCGTCTGAAATCGGAGCATCTCCTCTTTTCTGCTTTCAGACGACTCTCTTTATCATCGTCCGCGTTATGATTCGGCTTGATATTCGCAATAATGGTGCTGCGCACAGATTGAAAGGAAACGGCGTTCTGTTTTGCCTGCGAGTACAGCCTTGGATGATAGCGCAGAGATAACCTGAACATAGC
>NZ_AEPF01000090.1 GCF_000193735.1 Neisseria sicca 4320 | reverse complement strand
GAAAAACCGATGTTCACACATTGCGAAAATTTGGGAATGATTGAAATGTCGGATTCGAGAATCCGACCTACATGGATTGCTCGGTTTCGATGTAATCGGATACCTGTATCCGACAAAAAGGCTGATGTTCACACATTGCGAAAATTCGGGAATGATTGG
>NZ_AEPF01000091.1 GCF_000193735.1 Neisseria sicca 4320 | reverse complement strand
AAAAAGCCGATGTCCACATATTGCGAAAATTCGGGAATGATTGAAATGTCGGATTCGAGAATCCGACCTACATGGATTGCTCGGTTTCGATGTAATCGGATACCTGTATCCGACAAAAAAGCCGCTGCTCACACATCGCGGAAATTCGGGAATGATTGA
>NZ_AEPF01000092.1 GCF_000193735.1 Neisseria sicca 4320 | reverse complement strand
CACAAGGTCAGATATGCCTAAAATATTTCAGACGACCCCTCATCCTGCCAAAGGGTTGTCTGAAAACGCTGCCTGCGCCTGAAAAACGCAAAAATCTTGTCTTTGCCCAAACCTGATCCTTTTTTTCGTTTGCCTCACAAAAGGTTTACGGTATCATGCAGACCTGCTTCAGGATTGTTGACAACTTGGGGCGAAACGGACGAAGCCGGCCTGCTCGCCGCGCCGTCCGACACAACGGTATTCGACGGAGTAACCGCCGCAGAATGCCGTCATCTGTTCATTTTTCAATATAAGGTTTGTAATTATGGAAGAAACATTGTCTGCACTGGTGGGCGCAGTCAATCTGATTCTGTGGGATTACATGCTGATTTATGCCCTTTTGGGCATCGGCCTGTTTTTCACACTCTATCTGGGCGCGCCGCAGATTACTAAATTGGGGGCGGGGTTCAAATCCGTTTTCGGCGGTTTGTTTTCCAAAAAAGACAAAGACGATAAATCTTTGTCGCAATTCCAAGCACTCGCCGTTGCCGTCTCCGCGCAAATCGGTACGGGCAACGTCGCCGGCGTGGCAACCGCCATTACCGCAGGCGGGCCGGGCGCGATTTTTTGGATGTGGCTTTCCGCCGTTTTGGGGATGTCCACGATTTTTGCCGAAGCCCTGCTTGCGCAAAAATACCGCGTCGTCAGCCACGGCAAATACATCGGCGGTCCCGCGTTCTACATCACGCATGGTCTGACCCCGAAAATCGGGCGCGGGGCGGCACGTTTCTTATCGGGCTTCTTCTCTATCGCCCTGATTATCGCGCTGGGCTTTATCGGTAACGCCACGCAGGCAAACTCCATCGCCTCCTCCGTTACCATCGCCTTTAACGTACCGGCATTGGCAGTAGGCATCGTCCTCGCCGTCCTCGCGGGCATGATTATCGTCGGCGGCGTCAACCGCATCGCCAACATCGCCCAATTCGTCGTGCCGTTTATGGCGATTATCTATATCTTGTGTGCCGTCGTTATCCTGTTCAAATTCTCCGACCACATCATACCGATGTTCAACCACATCTTTACCGCCGCCTTCAACCCTGAAGCCGTTTTAGGCGGCGCAGCGGGTATCGGTATGCGCGAAGCCGTCCGTTTCGGCGTGGCACGCGGGCTGTTTTCCAACGAAGCGGGTATGGGTTCGACACCGCACGCACACGCTACCGCCGACGTAAACCACCCCGTTCAACAAGGCTTGGCGGCATTTATCGGCGTATTCATCGACACCATCTTGGTCTGCACTGCCACCGCGCTGATTATCCTCCTGACCGATGCCAACCTTGCCGGCGAACAAGGCGCGGCGGTGACCCAATTCGCCTTCAGCAAAGCCTTCCCCGGCTTCGGCTCGCAACTGCTCGCCGTCTGCCTGACCTTCTTCGCCTTCACCACCATCATCGGCTGGTATTACTTCGGCGAGTCCAACATCCGCTTCCTCTTCAGAGGCAAACACTTGGGCATCTACCGCGCGCTCGTGCTGCTGGCTATCGTGTTGGGCACGTTGGGTAAGGTCGATTTGGTTTGGAGCCTGTCGGATATGTTCAACGGCTTCATGGTCATTCCCAACTTAATCGCCCTATTCCTCTTGCGCAAAGAAATCCGCGCCGTTTACGACGATTATCTGGCGCAGAAAAAAGCAGGCAAAGACTTGTCCTACCAATATGAATTCCACGAATTCCACGACAAGGCTTAATCCGCAATCGTGAAAAGGTCGTCTGAAAAGTTTTCAGACGACCTTTTTTTTAAATTCCGGACATTTATCTCGTTTTCAACCAAGCAAACCAGACCAATACGACGACGAAACAAAAATAAGCGATACTCCAAACCGGCAGCGCGATACCCAAAAAATAATCCGGTACGGCGCAATTGCCGAAGCCGCGCACGATGGGTTCGAACCAGTCAAACAACGGCCAGTCCTTCAGGCGGAACGTCCACGGTGCGCCGCAGGAAGGTGCTGTACCCGGCGGCAGGCTTTGCAGCCACAACTGATAAGCCGCCGTCCCTATCCCGTACACCGCAGGCACGCTGATAAGCAAAGCGGAAAATGTCCGCCCCACTTTAGAAGACTGACGGAAAAATACCGCCAACAAAGCCGCCACGCCTACCGCCAATACGCACAAACGCTGCACGATGCACAATACGCAGGGATTCATCCCTAAAACATATTGCGAAACAAACGAACCGCAGGCAGCCAATACGGACAAAACGAGCAGAAACAAGGCTGTTTTTCTAAAAAAATTCATAATATCAGAGCTCTTTGCAAATTTCAGACGACCTCTTCATGCCGTCGATCAGCGTCTATTTTACTACAAAACCAATCTCATCCCGAAAAGCCCTGCCCATTCGCTGAAATTCTAAAAAAGTACCCACGCCGCCATTTCTGTTCAGGCGGCAATCCGCAATAATCGCTGAATCTTGCCGAAATCAGAAGCCCGGACTCACCCCTATACAGGAATGATGAAAATATTTTCTATTTTAACCTGCTATAAAATGTACCGAATCAAAACTTCTCGCGCATACTTTACGCCACACCCCGATACTTCTTCAGACGACATTTCCACAATTTCGTATAAAAAACAGGATTCAGCCGTGCAAAACAGATGGAACTGTGGCATAATCCGCCCGTCTTCACAAAAAGGCTTCAGGAGTTTGAACGGGTTCGCGCTCGTCAAACTTGTCCGAACCGAATAACGGTTCTTTTATTTTTCGGAGTTATCCATCATGGCATTGACCGTAGAACAAAAAGCACAAATTGTTAAAGATTTCCAACGTAAAGAAGGCGATACCGGCTCTTCTGAAGTGCAAGTCGCTCTGTTGACTTTCCGCATCAACGACCTGACTCCCCACTTCAAAGCCAACCCTAAAGACCACCACAGCCGTCGCGGCCTGTTGAAAATGGTCAGCCAACGTCGCCGTCTGTTGTCTTACTTGCGCCGTACCCAACCTGATACATACCGCAACCTGATCACCCGCTTGGGTCTGCGCAAATAATTTATGCTTTACCGGACACCGCTTGCAAAAGCGGTGTTTTTTATAGAAAAGGTCGTCTGAAAACGTATTAACGTATTGGTAAAGTTTTCAGACGACCTTTCTCTTAAGCTTACGAGAGATTTAATCTATCCGTATATATTCCACCGACAAAATCTCAATCTCCTCGCGCCCTTCCGGTGTATTTAAAACGACTTCGTCCCCTTCTCTCGCTTTAATCAGACAACGCGCCAACGGGGAAATCCAAGAAATTTTGTTTTGCGCGGTATCGATTTCATCGACGCCGACGATTTTGACGGTTTGCTCGCGCCCGTCGCCGCGCAACAGTCCGACGGTTGCGCCGAAAAAAACTTGGTCGGTCGCTTCGCGCAATTCGGGATCGACGACGACGGCGGCTTCCAAACGTTTGGTCAGAAAACGGATGCGGCGGTCGATTTCGCGCATACGGCGTTTTCCGTAAAGATAGTCGCCGTTTTCGCTGCGGTCGCCGTTGCTTGCCGCCCAGTTGACGATTTGGACGATTTCGGGACGTTCTTTATTGACCAGTTGATACAGCTCGTCTTTCAACGCCTGCCAACCAACGGGCGTAATGTAGTTTTTGGTTTCGGTACTCATGATATATATCTGATTATTTGGGATATACGGCAGTTTCAACAAAACTTCGAACTGCTGCATTGAAATGACTGATTCTACCGTCCTTAAGACGGAAGGTTCAAGCTGTCCATCTTGATTGCAAAACCCTATCCATCGGCTTGAAAATGCCGCAAAGGTCGTCTGAAAACCTACGATGCCCGTTTTCAGACGACCTTTATTGATTAAGTATTCGAATTTTAAGCTTTTTTTAAAAATTCCATTCAGCGCCCAACGACCATTGGCGGCTGCTGCGTCGTGCATAAGGTGCATTGCTGCGGATGCGGCTGTATCCGTAATTCAAGGTCGGCGTGATGCCTTTATAGGACAATTTATCATGACTGAGACTGACGGAGAGGGAGCGCTCGCGGTTGCGTTGCGGCTCCGTACCAAATGCCATAATGCCTTTATAGCGACGGTTGGCAAATGAAGCGGTCAGGCGGCTGTTCAGCCCGCCCAAAAACGGCCATTGCTGTATCCAGCCTATATTGAACCCGTTGCGGCGGTAGGCGGCATTGTTGACGGCATTGCGTATGTTTTTGTTTTCAGGAACAAAGCGGTTGTATTGCCAACCACCGAACAGGGTCGTTCTGCCGAAACGGCGCGCCAGGGAGAGATAGGTACTGTCGTGCCAACCGTCGTTGCGCAGCGCACGATCAGTTTCCCGATAGTTTTGGCGATAGCGTTCCAGCGAGTAATAAAGTTGTGTCGCGTTGCCGAGATTGACCATATGCGAAAGCTGTACGCCAACCCCGTGTGCCAGCATATAAGGCGCGGCGCGGCGGTTGTTTTCTTTTTTGCTGTCAAACTCGCTGCTGCCCGCCAACTGTGCCTGATAAAACGGTAAAACGCTGACGGTTTGTTTGCCGTCTTTGCGCTGCCAGCCCAAATAAGCCCTGCCGAACGCATCATCGTAAGCCGATTGGCGGTCGAAAAAATAGCTCGTTCCGCTGAGGTTGGCGCGGAATTTGACGGCGTGATGCCCGTACAACGAGGTAAGTTTTTCGGTGTTCAATTCGTAATTCAAGCCGTTGGCACTGACGGGCAAAGTAACGCTGCATGCGGTTTGCCCCCTTGTTTCGATGCAATAACGCGGAGCAGCGTTGTTGGCGTTATCGCTATGCACGGGACTGATTCCACCAGACCATTTCCATTCTGTCTGCCGCTTGACGGCTTCTTGAAAGCGTTTGACGTTTTCCAAAACGGGGGCAGGTATATCGCGTTGCGCGGCATGGCGGAAATGCGCCGCCGCCTCGCCCAAACGATAATCCTGAAACTCTGCCGCCGCAAAATCCAACAATATGCGGTCGTCTGAAACGTCGGATTCATAAAGGGTACGATAACGTTCGACCGCTTCGGAAGTCCGCCCTTTCAACTTTGCCAGCAAAGCATCGGCACGTGCAATCAGCTTGGGATTGTGGTTAGGCTGTTTGCGGTAAAGTGCGGCAAGCGAAGAAACCAAATCTGCGGCTATTGCCGTTAAGTGCTTGAATCAGCGCGTCCTCAAGAATACGCGGGTTTGCCGCTAAAAAATCATCGCCGACCACAGTCGGTTCGCCGACATTCTCATTCTTTTCAGACGACCTTTCTTCTTCGGACAAAATATCCAGCCATTGTTTTTGCTGCACTTGTACGGCAGCATCCTGAGAAGGCGCATCCTGCCGGACACCACCTTCGGTCAATTGAGCCAAGACTGCGGAAGGCAACAGGCAACATAACGATGCCGAAACCATTTTTTGTTTTATTCTTAACATTCAAAATCATCCGAAATATATGTGTGTATATCACAGGGGTAGCCAAATGCAAACCGCCATGCCCTACTGATTCCCCCAGTCAGGGATTTACAGCCGTCAAAGGTCGTCTGAAAATTTTCAGACGACCTTATTTTTGCGTAAAAGCAACAGATTCGCATTAAGATGCAGCATTATAGAGGCAAATTTCCAAGACAAACATAACTGATTTATTTTTATGGCCTTATAAATTATTCAAATATTATTCAACAGTAGATTCATGGGATTAATCAAGCCAACCGACCGAACTCGCATAAATATATCTTGCAAATCCAAAGCGATAGCTTGATGCACACTATCACCCAATTTTCCCTGCCGGCAACGAAGTAGCGGCATCGAATCAGACATTCAGATTAAATTCCAACTCAATATCATTCATTTATTTACTACCTAATATTCACTCTAAAAACTATTAAAATTATTAAAAACCATTTGGGTATTGCCAAAACATTATAATTATTACACAATATTTGAAAAAAATTAGTAATAATTATCATTATTTAAGAAAATATATACCAATTAAGTGAGATTTGTTATGAAAATCAAAGTACCCGCAATTTCTGTGGCAGCAACCCTTATTCTGACTGCATGCGCAGGAGGAGGCGCATCCGAACCGAAAGTCCCCGTTGCCATACCTACGGCGCAGCCTATCGCCAATGTCAAGCTGAGTGATGAGAGCAATGCAATAAAGACCATCAACACCCTTTCCGGTAAAGGCGGCAGCCTGCATGAAGCGGTGCTCGAAGTGAAAACATCATGGGGCAGCTACCCTGATAAACAATATGTCTATCAAACCCCTTCCGGCAACTATTACAACATCAGCTCATATTCCGACCCGATTGTCCCCTCCTACTCCAGTCCGTCTTATGCCCTGCGTACCCGCCACGAAGGCCAGCCTTTGTCTGAAGGCGGCAAACTGTTTGTCTGTTGCAGCAATTCCGGACAATTCATCAACGCCCCTGCAACCAAACAGGACCACCTCAAATTCGGCGCATGGATAAGTGCAGACGGCACGGCAGACCTATTTGTCGGCGGCAAACCTGTTGGCACGGCGAAACCGTCTTATTACACTCCGTCAGACAGTACAGTGGCAAAAGGCAAGACCACATACGAAGTTTGGGCAGTCCGCGTCCGCAACGGCAATTTCGTTACCTCTACCTACGAGCCCAAAAAATCCTTTGAGTCGTCTGAAAAAACTGCTCCTAAGCTTTCACTGCTGACAGCCAATTTCAACACCAACAAACTCGGCGGCACGATTTTAGGTAATGCGGATTACGGTCCGGATGTTGTAATGAAAGATGTAGGCATCAACGGCGTTGATTTCTCAGGCACTGCCGAATCCGACGGTAAAAACGGTAAAGTCGAAGGAAAATTCTTCGGTCAGTTTAACGGCGGCCATAAAACAGAAGTCAGCATAGGCGGCAAAGTAACCTTCGATGCCGATAAATCGTTGGATACCGTATTCGGCGGCGTAGAAAATTCATCAGACCGCAATACGACGGATACAAGTTTGACACCTGTCAGCAAATAACCGTACGTCAAACATCCCAATAAACCGATAATCAATACATCCGAGAGGCAAAAAATGTCCTTCCCCTTCAAACCCGTACTGCTGGCAGCCATTGTCAGCCAAACTTTCCCTGCCTTCGCTGCCGACCCCGTACCACAAGCCTATCAGGACTTGAATGAAGTCAAAGTCATCGGCGGCCGCAAAGTCCAAAAACTCGGTGTAGAGAAAGTCCGCCGTCAGGCATTGGATAAACAAATGGTCTCTGACGAAAGCGACTTGGTGCGCTACGATCCGGGCATCAGCGTCGTTGAAGGCGGACGCTCAGGTTCTAACGGTTTTACCATACGCGGCGTCGATAAAGACCGTGTCGCCATCAACGTGGACGGACTGGCGCAAGCAGAAAGCAGGTCGTCTGAAGCGTTCCAAGAGTTGTTCGGCGCACACGGCAACTTCAATGCAAACCGCAACACTTCCGAACCTGAAAATTTCTCGGAAGTAACCATCACCAAAGGCGCGGACTCGCTCAAATCCGGCAGCGGCGCATTGGGCGGTGCCGTCAACTACAAAACCAAATCCGCAAGCGACTATGTCTCCGAAGAAAAACCCTACCACTTAGGCATTAAAGGCGGCTATATCGGACGCAACAGCCAAAAATTCAGCAGCATAACCGCCGCAGGAACTTGGTTGGGGCTGGATGCATTGATGGTTTATACCCGCCGTTTCGGTAAAGAAACCAAAAACAACAGCGACGCTGCCGATACCGTCATCACCGACAACAAACAAAGCTGGAACCCGAATGCCGGCATAACCAACTACGGTAGCCGTGGTGTGGCTCGTAGTAAACCTGATCCTCAAGACTGGGAAAATAAAAGCACTCTGTTTAAACTGGGTTACAACTTTAACGATCAAAACCGTATCGGCTGGATTTACGAAGATTCACGCACCGACCGCACGACGACCGAATTATCCAATATGTGGGCGGCAAACTGGAAAGGCGAGGCATTGGGCGATACCCGTTCCCGTCAAGATATTTCCTACCGCAAACGCATCGGTTTCGAATACAAAAACCAACTTGACAAAGGACCATGGGACAGCCTGAACCTGCGTTACGACCGTCAAACCATCGACATGAGCACTTGGACTTGGGACTTGCCGACCGATTACGCCAAAAACGGTATCAATAGCGACGTATATCATATGTTTCGCAATATCCGTCAAAAAATATCCAATTTGGTGCCGATGCCGAAAAACAAATCGACTTCTCCAAATTGGTATGGGCTATGCAATACGGATTGGGCGGTTCTAAAAACGACAACGGTAATAGCGACCATAGCTATTGGGTACGCCTATATGACCCGAAATACCAAACGTCCAACAGCCAAGAATTGGCAATGCTGGTCGAAAGCTCGTCCAAAAACCGTTTTGCCTACTGGAACAACACCTTCCAATTCGGCGACAGCAGCCAATACCGCCTCAATGCCGGGGTTCGCTACGACAGCAGCAGCAGCAAAGCCAAGGACAACCCCAACTATACCCCTGCCATCCGCGGTCAAATCCCCTATCTTGGCAGCGAGCGTAAACACAGCGGCTTCAGCTACGGCTTAGGATTAGACTGGAAATTCACTCCACATTTGAATCTTCTGGCGAAATACAGTACAGCCTTCCGCGCGCCGACTTCGGACGAAACCTGGCTATTGTTCCCGCATCCTGACTTCTACCTTAAAGCCAACCCCAACCTGAAGGCAGAAACCGCCAAAAACTTCGAGCTGGGACTTGCCGGCAGCGGCAAAGCAGGAAACTTTAAATTCTCCGGCTTCCAAACCCGCTACCGCAACTTTATCGAACTGACCTACATGGGCGTCTCTTCCAAGAATGCCAACAGCCCTAATTATGCGCCGCTTTCCGACGGTACTGAATTGGTCAGCTCGCCCGTTTGGCAAAACCAAAACCGCTCCTCAGCATGGGTGAAAGGTTTGGAATTTAACGGCACATGGAACCTCGACAGCATCGGTTTGCCGCAAGGCACGCACGCAGGTGTCAACCTTAGTTATATCAAAGGTAAAGCCAAACAGATCAACGGACAAGAAACCCCGATTAACGCCCTTTCCCCGTGGTCTGCCGTTTACAATCTGGGCTACGACGCTCCTTCCAAACGCTGGGGCATCAATGCATACCTGACCCACACCGCAGCTAAAAAACCGTCTGACACCGTTCACAGCAGTGATGATTTGAACAACCCATGGCCATTTGCCAAGCACAGCAAAGCCTATACGCTTTTCGACCTGACAGGCTACGTCAACTTGGGCAAATACTTCACCCTGCGTGCCGGTGCGTACAACATCGGCAACAAAAAATACTATACTTGGGAATCGCTGCGCAGCATCCGCGAATTCGGCATAGTCAACCGCGTCGACAATAAAACCCATGCCGGTATAGAACGCTTCACCTCTCCGGGCAGAAGCTACAACTTCACGCTTGAAGCCAAGTTCTAAAAGCGTTTGAAGTAATAAGAAAGGTCGTCTGAAACTTGAAATTCAAGTTTCAGACGACCTTTTTCTATTGATATACAACAATCGGCAGGCGAAATCCTCAACAAACGTTTATGGAATGAAACAACAAATATAGTGGATTAACAAAAATCAGGACAAGGCGACGAAGCCGCAGACAGTACAGATAGTACGGAACCGATTCACTTGGTGCTTCAGCACCTTAGAGAATCGTTCTCTTTGAGCTAAGGCAAGGCAACGCCGTACTGGTTTAAAGTTAATCCACTATAATGAACAAGACGCAGGCTGAAGCTAATGCAACACTGTACGTCCGCGCAATCGAAACCCTTGCAGGTCGTCTGAATATGGGAATCCGTGATTTTGACGCGGCATACGGCGGCTTGAACGTGGTCGGTGAGAGCCTGATTGACGACGGCGTATTGAATCAAGCATTGGCAAGCAACCCGCCGCACGGATGGGTGCATAGCGAAAACCCGCAGGATGCGGCGGATTTGTGGAACGGCACAAGCAATGCACATGCTATTTTCACGGAAATGACTGGAAGCAAGACAGAAAATGCGTTTCCCGAACTACACGGATATTCATATTCAATCGACCGTTCAGCGGTTAAGCATATTAAAAATCAGCATGGTAACGCCCAAACAGAAGCGAACCGTGGGCAGGTTGCCATTACGGAAAAAGACATCCAAAAGATAGGCGACATTTTGCGTGATTATGATGATGTTGCATATGAAGATATACCGGGGACAAACAACAGACGCTTTGCATTTGCAAAACAGTTTGACGATGGACTGATTGTGTATCTTGCCGACAGCAGCAAAAAACGGCGCGATTTACGCACCGTTTCTATGTGGAAGTATCCCCAATCAGCCAATGCCCAAGACGTGTTACAACACGCCGTGTCCCTAGCCCTAACGCCCGAAGCGGAAGGGGGCATATCCCACAACTCAAATTCTACCCCCAACGCCGACACCAATCAAGACATACTGTATCAAGGCGGCGCAGACCGTGGAATGTTCAGCCGTGA
Organism: Neisseria sicca 4320; assembly: GCF_000193735.1. Classification (GTDB taxonomy): domain Bacteria; phylum Pseudomonadota; class Gammaproteobacteria; order Burkholderiales; family Neisseriaceae; genus Neisseria; species Neisseria sicca_E. Next base: position 35,577 of record NZ_AEPF01000092.1, on the reverse strand, counting down.
GCATAACCTGATTGCCCTGTTGAAAAACGCCGACGCATCTACATTCGTTCACGAACTGGGGCATTTCTTCCTTGAAACAAATACCCGCATCGCCCGCGACCTGACCGCCAAGCCTGCCGAGAACCTGACCGGGCAGGAACGGCAATTCCTGTCCGACGTTCAGACGACCTTGGATTGGTTCGGTGTGAAAGACCTTACCGCATGGGACGCAATGAGCCTGAACGAGCAGCGCGAGAACTACGAAAAATGGGCGCGCGGTTTTGAAGCCTACCTGTACGAAGGCAAAGCGCCAAGCGAAGAATTGCGCGGGGTGTTCCGCCGTTTCCGTTCATGGCTGAAACAGGTCTATCAATCCCTGAAAAACCTGAACGTAGAATTGACCGATGAAGTCCGCAGCGTGTTTGACCGAATGTTTGCCGGCGACGAGCAGATTCAGCAAACCCAATACATCAACGGCATGACCCCGTTGTCTGATATAGTGGATTAAATTTAAATCAGGACAAGGCGACGAAGCCGCAGACAGTACAAATAGTACGGCAAGGCGAGGCAACGCCGTACTGGTTTAAATTTAATCCACTATAATAAGGCGTAAGCGAGCATGAACCAAGCTAAGCTGCCCTACCTCTTTCGGGCAACTCCCCATTAAGTTTCTTCTATCTTCCAAAAGAAAAGGTCGTCTGAAAATTTTCAGACGACCTTTTACATGGTATTCAAGCTAGGATTTATTTATCGCGGCTGAATACGATTTTGGTTGCTTGGATGGCTACGCAGATTGCACCGCCGATGAAGATCAAGTCGGCTGCCGTGCGTACCCAACGCAGGGTGTCGAGGATTTCCATTTGCAGGAATTCTTCGCTACGGGCATACCACAGACCATGAGTAATGGCCGCGTGTGCTTGAATGGCGCCGACCGGCAGCAGGCTGACGGCAATCATGCCGACCAAGCCGCCGTTGAGCAGCCAGAAGCCCCAAGTCATCATTTTTTCGTCGAATTGTGCGTTTGGTTTCAGGTAGCGGGCAACCAGCAATACGAAGCCCAGTGCCAAGAAGCCGTACACACCGAACAAGGCTGCGTGTGCGTGAACTGCGGTAGTGTTCAGACCTTGGATGTAGAACAGGGAAATCGGCGGGTTAATCAGGAAGCCGAATACGCCGGCACCGATCATGTTCCAGAAGGCAACTGCTACGAAGCACATCAGCGGCCAACGCAGGCGTTTCGCCCAGTCGGAATTGTGCTGGTAAGACCAGTGCTCGTAAGCCTCGCGACCCAGCAACACCAGCGGTACCACTTCCAAAGCGGAGAAGCAGGCGCCGATTGCCATAGAGGCTGACGTAGAACCTGTGAAGTACAGGTGGTGCAGCGTACCCGGTACACCGCCCAACATATAAATGGCACCGGCAGCCAGAGTGGATGCGGTAGCGGTACTTCGGCGGACAAAACCCATATTGTAGAAAATGAAGGCAAAAGCTGCGGTGGCAAACACTTCGAAGAAGCCTTCTACCCACAGGTGAACTACCCACCAGCGCCAATATTCCATGACGGCAATCGGAGATTTCTCGCCGTAGAACAGACCGGGCGCGTAGAACACACCGACACCTACCACAGAGGATACAAACATCGCCAACAGGTTTTTATCCACACCTTTTTCTTTGAAGGCAGATACTGTGCAACGCAGCATCAGGAACAGCCACAACAGCAGGCCGACCATCAGCAGAATTTGCCAGAAACGTCCCAAATCGAGGTATTCGTAACCTTGATGTCCGAACCAGAAGTTCATCTCAGGCGGAATGATGTGTGTCAGGGCAAGGAAGTTGCCTGCGTAAGAACCGCCGACGACAATAAACAGAGCGATGTAGAGCAGGTTTACGCCTTCGCGTTGGAACTTGGGATCTTTGCCGCCGTTAACAATCGGAGCCAAAAACAGACCTGCCGTCAGGAAGCCGGTTGCAATCCAGAAGATGGCGGATTGGATGTGCCAAGTACGGGTCAATGCGTAAGGGAACCAGTCGGACATTTCAAAGCCCAGTGCTTCGTCGATGCCGTAGAAACCTTGACCTTCGACGGTGTAGTGTGCAGTCAGACCGCCCAGCAACACTTGTACCACAAACAGGGCGACTGTCAAAAAGACGTATTTGCCCAGTGCTTTTTGGGAAGGAGTCAGTTGAATTTTGGAAATCGGATCTTCAGTCGGAACTTCTACGACTTCGTGCTTGGTCAGGAATGAATAACCCCACATCAAAAAGCCGATACCCATCACCAGCAAGACTATACTGGTAAACGACCACATGTAGTTTTCAGTAGTCGGCACGTTGTTGATCAGAGGCTCGTGCGGCCAGTTGTTGGTGTAGGTGAAAGTTTCGTCAGGACGGTTGGTCGAAGCAGACCACGAAGTCCAGAAGAAGAAGTTGAACAGTTTTTCACGCGCTTCTTTACTTGGCAATGTGTTGTTTTTCATTGCGAAATGTTCGCGTGTCGCCTGAAGTGCAGGATCATCGCCGTATACGCCGTGGTAGTAAGGCAAGATGCTCTCAATGGCCTTGGCACGGGTATCGCTGATGACGACGCTGCCGTCTTCTTTAATCCGGCTTTGGTTGCGGTATTCGTCGGCAAGGCGGGTTTTCAATACGGCTTGTTCTTCAGGAGAAATCTCGTCGAATTTTTTGCCGTAAGTCTCTTGCGCGGTCAAATCCAGCCATGCGGCAAGCTCGCGGTGCAGCCAGTCGGCTGTCCAGTCCGGAGCTTGGTATGCGCCGTGTCCCAATACGGAACCGACTTCCATACCGCCGGTGGTTTGCCAGGCTGATTGACCTGCCAAAATATCGTCTTTGGTCATCAACTGCGTGCCTGATGCCGAAACGACTCTATCAGGGTAAGGCGGGGCTTTTTTATAAACCTCACTGCCCATGTACCCGAGAATGGTAAAGCAGACTATCAAGACGGCAAACAGCGTATACCATAACTTCTTGTACTGTCCCATTTCAGAACTCCTTATTTTGGTAAAAAGTGGTTGCTTATAAATTCATACTATATGAATGTTAAAGATTGTAGCACTCTTTTCAGGCAAAAGAAATATTCTCTTAACAACAATCTTTAAAAAACAGAGATATAGATAATAGTAATTCCTATTATCAAAAATACAAAAGCATTTTTGAAAATAACAGGATAAAACATGTAAATAATAATAGACGATTTGATGTAGTTTTTCCTAATCATTAAGTATTAAAATGGGGAGTAAAGGTTCATCTTCAATGAATTAATTGATTTGGGTCAAGATATGGCAGTAAATCCGCCTACATAATCCTACAAAAGTTCACGAGAAATGCTTTCAGACGAGATAAATACAGACATTTAGAAAGTGCTAAAAGTGGCTATACCGCATATAACAGAGTTTGAGAAATTACCCTAACCTTCTTAGATAATCAACTAAAGGAAATGACAACTATGAAACGCCAAGCTTTAGCTGCAATCATTGCTTCAGTTTTTGCTTTAGCCGCTTGTGGTGAACAAGCCGCCCAAAAACCTGTCGAGCAAACCGCTTCCGCACCTGTAACTGCAACTGCTGAAGCTCCCGCTTCCAACAATGACAAAGCTGCTGCCGACACTCCTGCAGCCGATCTGCCTGTTATTGATGCGGTAACCACTCACGCTCCTGAAGTTCCGCCTGCCATCGACCGCGACCATCCTGCACGCGTACGCGTGAAAATGGAAACCATCGAAAAAACCATGAAAATGGACGATGGCGTTGAATACCACTACTGGACATTTGACGGCGACGTTCCGGGCCGCATGATCCGTGTACGCGAAGGCGATACCGTAGATATCGAATTCTCTAACAACCCGTCTTCTACCGTACCGCACAACGTTGACTTCCACGCAGCTACCGGTCAAGGCGGTGGTGCAGAAGCCAGCTTCACTGCTCCGGGCCGTACTTCTACATTCAGCTTCAAAGCCCTGCAACCCGGTCTGTACATCTACCACTGTGCCGTTGCTCCTGTCGGTATGCACATCGCCAACGGTATGTACGGTCTGATCTTGGTTGAACCTAAAGAAGGTCTGCCTAAAGTGGACAAAGAGTTCTACATCGTACAAGGCGACTTCTACACCAAAGGTAAAAAAGGTGCGCAAGGCCTGCAACCGTTCGATATGGACAAAGCCATCGCCGAACAACCTGAATACGTTGTATTTAACGGTCACGTAGGTGCTATCGCCGGCGACAACGCCCTGAAAGCCAAAGCAGGCGAAACCGTCCGTATGTACGTGGGTAACGGTGGTCCGAATCTCGTTTCTTCCTTCCACGTTATCGGTGAGATCTTCGACAAAGTCTACGTAGAAGGCGGCAAACTGATCAACGAAAACGTACAAAGTACCTTGATTCCTGCCGGTGGCGCAGCGATTGTTGAATTCAAAGTCGATATCCCTGCAAGCTACACCTTAGTTGACCACTCTATCTTCCGTGCATTCAACAAAGGCGCATTGGGTCAATTGAAAGTAGAGGGCGCAGAAAACCCTGAAATCATGACCAAAAAACTGGAAGACAAAGCCTATGTAGGCAGCGGTGCAGCTTCAGCCCCTGCCGCTTCTGCTCCGGCTGATTCAGCAGCAGCGCCTGCTTCCGCAGCATCTGCAGGTAAATAAAGGCGACAACTAATCTAGCCATCTCGGCATAGAAACAGGAAAAAGCCACTGCTGTTCCGGCTGATGCAAGGACAACAGTGGCTTTCTTCCACGACCAATCGAAAGATTGGTTTTTCAGACGACCTCTCAAGCATCAAAGGTCGTCTGAAAAACCGGTTTCAAGCATTCACGAACCCGACAAGCCAAAAGCACAATAATCAGACGGCTTCTAAGGATTTTTATCCGGTTTCGCTATATAATCAAAGCCTAATAATCCCCGTATTCAGATTAGAAAGCCCGTTATGAAACTCATACCACTCATCGCCCTATTTACCCTTGTCGCAAGCGGCAGTGCGGCGGCGGCCGAAATGGCAAAAGTTGAAGGCGGCAGCTACCGCCCGCTCTATCTGAAAAAAGAGACCAACCTCATCAAAGTCAAACCTTTCCAAATCGACAAGTATCCCGTTACCAATGCCGAATTTGCAGAGTTTGTCAGAAAACATCCCCAGTGGCAAAAAGGTAAAGTCAGTTCCAAACAAGCCGAACCTGCCTACCTGAAACATTGGGTTAAAACCGGCAGCAACAGCTACGCGCCCAAACCCAACGAACTGAAACATCCGGTAACCAACGTATCTTGGTTTGCCGCTAACGCCTACTGCACTTCACAAGGCAAACGCCTGCCGACCATAGACCAGTGGGAATTTGCCGGACTCGCCTCCGCTACTCAGAAAAACGGTTCTGCCGAACCCGGCTACAACCGCACCATTCTTGACTGGTATGCAGACGGCGGCAGAAACGGCTTGCACGATGTCGGCAAGAGCAAACCCAACTACTGGGGCATTTACGATATGCACGGCCTGATTTGGGAATGGACGGAAGACTTCAACAGCAGCCTGCTGTCGTCAGGCAATGCCGATACGCAAATGTTTTGCAGCGGCGCATCCGTGGGTTCCAGCGATCCATCAAATTACGCCGCCTTCCTGCGCTACGGCATACGCACCAGCCTGCAATCGAAATACGTCCTGCACAACTTGGGCTTCCGTTGCGCCTCGAAATAACCGGTTTCATCACCAAAGCAGCTTTGGCGGTACTGAAAGGTATCGCCTTTTTTTTGTGTTTGAGGTTAATTTGAAAATAGCGAATGGACAAAACCTCGTGCCTAACAAATTTAGCATGACAAAGTTTCTAACGGACTGAATATTCCAAGCAACTGGTCTGTCTCTCTACCTCTTCCTAATTTTAATTAATAATATAGTGGATTAAATTTAATCCAGTACGGCGTTGCCTCGCCTTGCCGTACTATTTGTACTGTCTGCGGCTTCGTCGCCTTGTCCTGATTTAAATTTAATCCACTATAAATATGCCCGCAAACCAAAAGGTCGTCTGAATGTTTTTCAGACGACCTTTATTCATATTCATGTCTATCAAGCGGACTGTATCGGGATGATACGGTTTTGACTGCGTTTGGCACCGCCTTCACAATAGTTGGTTTTGACGTATTCTTCGACAATTTCCAAGAATTCGGTGGCGATGTTTTCGCCTTTTAAAGTCACTTTACGCTCCCCGTCAACGTAAACCGGTGCAACAGGGGTTTCGCCAGTTCCGGGCAGGCTGATGCCGATGTCTGCCAGTTTGCTTTCGCCCGGCCCGTTAACAACGCAGCCCATAACGGCGACGTTTAAAGATTCCACACCGGGGTAAACAGTGCGCCATACGGTCATTTTTTGGCGCAGGTAATTTTGTACGTCTTGGGCAAGCTCTTGGAAGACTGTGCTGGTGGTGCGTCCGCAACCGGGGCAGGCGGTAACCATAGGGGTAAATGAACGCAGCCCCATAGTTTGTAGAATTTCCTGACCGACGATCACTTCTTGAGTACGCGAGCTGCCGGGTTCGGGGGTAAGAGAAATGCGGATCGTGTCGCCGATACCTTCTTGGAGCAACACTGCCAAGGCGGCGGTAGAGGCGACAATGCCTTTGCTGCCCATGCCTGCTTCCGTCAAGCCTAAGTGGAGCGGATATTGGCAACGGCTGCCCAGCTCGCGGTAAACTTGAATCAAATCCTGAACGGCGCTGACTTTGCACGACAAGATGATTTTGTCTTCGGGCAAACCTAACAAAACGGCTTTTTCAGCAGATTCCAGCGCCGAGATAATCAAGGCTTCTTTCATGACTTCTTCGGGTGGCTTCGGAGAAGAGGACGCTAAATTGGCATCCATCATGCGCTTGGCGAGGCTTTGGTCAAGCGAACCCCAATTAACGCCGATGCGGACAGCTTTATTGTTTTCGGCGGCAGTCCGAATCATATAGGCAAATTTTTCATCGCCTTTTGCACCTTTGCCGACGTTGCCGGGGTTAATACGGTATTTGGACAAGGCTTTGCCGCACTCGGGAAATTCTGCCAACAGGCGTTCGCCGTTGAAATGGAAGTCGCCAATCAACGGGGTGGTGTAACCCATGTCGTCCAAACGCTGGCGGATTTCGGCAACTTTGGATGCGGCTTCGGGACTGTTGACGGTAATACGCACCATTTCTGAGCCTGCATCGCTCAATTCTTTGACTTGCAGAGCGGTCGCTTCTGCATCGGCGGTGTCGGTATTGGTCATGGACTGAACGACAACGGGTGCGTCTGAACCGACGATGAGATGATCGATTTGTACTTGATGGGTTCGGCGGCGTTTGGGTGTGTTCATCTTTATTTTTTTCCTGCTACAAATGAAGCGGATTTTTCACCGGCGGCGCGGTATTCTGCCAGATTGATGGTTGTCCCGCCATAATTGGCTTGAGCACCTGCGGCAATGCCGATCCAGACGTTGTAAGGCGCTCCGCCTTTAAAGCGTTTTTCGCTGCCTGCGGGAATGATTCGGCTGAAAATCATGGTACCTTTCTTATCGGTAATAATTAGATTGCTTCGGTATTGAACTTTGATCCAAAGCTCGTCTGAATCGACTTTGACTTCAGGTTCGAATGCTGCTGATTCTGACGCTGCAACGCTGGAAGCTGCTTTTTCAACATTGGAGACTTCTTGTTTGCCGTTTTCCGCCATATTGGAAACGGCAACATTTTCTTTTTTCAAGTCCGGCGTCTGCATACTGTTGCGCACGGCATCGCTGTTTTGCGCGACTTGTTGTTCGTTTTCATGATTGGACTTGCTTTGCCAAACATAAATACCGCCACCAAGTAGGATGAGCGCTGCCACGCCCAAAACCCATTTGGGAAAGCCGACTTTTTCACCATCTTGGTAGTTGAATCCGGTATTTTGTTTGCGATCAACCAGATAGACATGGTCTTCTTCCGGAGCAGAAATGGCTTTCAGACGACCTGTAATGCTTGCTTCATCGATTTTCAACAGACGGGCATAAGAACGCAGATAGCCCATAACGAAGACCAATCCTGAAAAGAAAGAATAGTCTCCTTTTTCAAGCGCTTCAATTTGTTCGGCAGACAGTTTTAATCGTCGCGCTACTTCGTCAATATCCCAACCTGATTTTTGTCTGAGTTGTCCCAGCTCATCACCCAATGATTTGGCAGCTTGAATGTCGTATTCGTTTTTCTTTTGATTTTCCATGTGCTTACTTACCTGTGGTTACTGCCTGCAATTGTTCCGAATAGGGGAAGTTTGCCCTTAACTGGGCTTCGTATTCGTAGGCTGCCTGGCTATTGCCCAAAGCGGTCGCCAATTTCCAGCCCAGCAGCAAATCATCTGCCTGCAAGACATCGACTTTGCTTTGGTATTGGCGGAAATAATAATCCGCTTCGTTTAAATTGCCTGCCAGCATTTTGGTTCTTGCCAATTCTTTAAACGCAGGCGGGAATTGGGGTTGCGCAGCCAAAGAGCGTTCGAGATAAGCTTCTGCCAGCGAATATTGACCCATTCTCGCACTGCAAATGCCCTTGTTGAGGTTGGCGATAAATGGGGAAGGATAAGTCGGATCAGACAGGGCTTTGTCAAAATAACTGATGGACTGGGCAGGATTGTTCATCTCGCTGCACAAGAACCAGCCGTAGTTATTATTGATTTCCGCATTGTCAGGTTTCAAGGATAGGGCTTTTTGGAAGCTTTCTTGTGCTTTTTCGCGCACTTTGAGATATTGATAGATTTGTGCGCGAACCAGCCATGCATCTTCATTGCTACTGTCCGCTTTCAATGCTTCTTCAATGCTTACGGTTGCTTGACGGTAATCGCCCCCGCGCATGTATTCGATAGCCAACTGGGTTTTGATATTGGCGACCTGTGTCGCACGTTCCGCTCTGCTTGGACCTTTCGGACCGGCGCATGCGCCCAAAACCAAAGTTAAAATAATGGGTTGCCAAATGTTCAGTTTCATAATCAGCTCTGTTGTTCGACCAAAATCTGCTGCCATTTTTGTTGGCGGCGTGTTTTATCTTGTACTTGTCCTGCCAATTGACCGCAAGCTGCGTCAATATCCTCGCCACGCGTTTTGCGTACGGTTACCACGAATCCTGCCTGCTGCAAAATATCGCGGAAAACGCGGATATTTTCATTGCTAGAGCGTTCGTAGCCGGAATTTGGGAAGGGATTGAACGGAATCAGATTGAATTTGCACGGTACGTCTTTTACCAGCTCAATCAGTTCGCGCGCATGCTGCGCCTTATCATTGACCCCGTCTAGCATAACATATTCAAAAGTAATGAAATCTCTTGGTGCTTTGACCAAATAGCGTTGACATGCCGCCATCAACTCTTTCAACGGATATTTTTTATTCAGCGGAACGATTTGATCGCGTACTTCGTCATTGGAAGCATGAAGGGATACTGCCAGTGCGACAGGCATCGCATCACGCAGCCTGTCCATTTGCGGCACCATACCCGATGTGGAAACGGTAACGCGACGGCGGCTTAGACCGTAGCCATGATCGTCCAGCATGATGCTCAGCGCAGTGACGACATTATCAAAGTTCGCCATCGGCTCGCCCATGCCCATCATCACTACATTGGAGACCACACGTTCGTTTTTCGGCGTAACGCCCATCGCTTTGTTTGCCCACCACAATTGTCCGATGATTTCGGCAGCAGTCAGATTACGGTTGAAACCTTGGCGGCCGGTAGAACAGAAGGTGCATTCCAATGCGCAGCCGACTTGCGAGGAAATACACAATGTACCGCGTTCTGCCTCGGGGATAAACACAGTTTCTACGCCGTTGCCCGTTCCTACATCCAGCAGCCATTTGCGCGTACCATCGGCGGACTCTTGCGCCATCATCAGTTTGGGCACATCCACGCTTGCCTGCTCGTTGAGTTTCAGGCGCAGGGATTTTGCCAAATCGGTCATTTCATCGAAACTTTGTGCACCGGCTTGGTGGATCCAGCGCATGACTTGTTTGGCGCGGAACGGTTTTTCGCCGATCTCGGCAAAATGATGAGTCAGTCCGTTTAAATCATAATTCAGCAGATTGGTTTTCATGTGGTTTATTTCTTGGTAAAGCTTTTGAATAAAGGCAGCCGTTGGTTATAAGTCTTGTGACTCTGATGGAGAAGGGAGCTTCGCAACAGTCTGGAAAATTTCCCCAATCCTTTTTTAGCAAACAGCTTTTATTCTCAGGCTTCTTCTATCATATTTTCAGACGACCCCATTTTAGAAAGGTCGTCTGAAAACAGATTGAGACAAACAATATCGACAAAACCGTCCAAACGCCCGAACCGGTCGGACGCTCGAACGGCATTTATCGTTAACGCGGGCAGATTTCGCTTTGGCTGAAGAAGTAGGCAATCTCGATTGCTGCGTTTTCCAGACTATCAGAGCCGTGTACGGCGTTTACGCTGAGAGATTCGGCAAAATCCGCACGTATCGTACCAGGCGCGGCTTCGGCAGGGTTAGTCGCGCCCATTAACTCACGGTTTTTTGCAACAGCATTTTCACCTTCCAGCACCTGAATCATGACGGGACCGCCAGTCATAAAGGCAACCAAACTGTCGTAAAAAGGACGCTCTTTATGCACAGCATAAAACTCTTGGGCTTCGCGCACGCTGAGGTGCTTCATTTTGGCGGCGACAATACGCAGTCCGTTGTCTTCAAAACGGCTGTAAATTTTGCCGATTACATTTTTACCTACAGCATCGGGTTTAACGATGGAGATCGTGCGCTCAATAGCCATATTATGTCCTTGTTTTTATTGCGTTGTGCAATAGTCTGAGTTTGAGGAAAATGAACCGCTATTTTAGCAAATTTCAGTTTGCTTTGGGAAAAGCCGCACTTTTTTCTTCGCCTTAACCTTATTTTTTCAACGTCAGATGCGGCTGTTCCAAATAAACTTCCGATTGCATTTCCACCATACGGCTGGCAGTGCGGGTAAATTCTTCGGCAAAATCGCCCTCGACATAAATATCGTTTACGCCTACTGCGCTGGTGGCACAGAGTTTCACTCGGAAATCGTACAATACGTCAATCAGCCAAGTAAGGCGGCGCGCTTCGGCTTTTTCCTGCGGTGTCAGACGTTCCAATCCTGATACGAACACCATTTCATAATGTTCAGCCAAATAGAGGTAATCGGCTTGCGAACGCGGTCCAAAGCATAAAGCGCGGAAATCGAACCAAATGGCACGGTTGGATTGGGCCTTATGCGGAATTTCGCGCCCGTGTATCACGCTCATGCCGGGATTCAATTCGGCAATTCCCGCCATTTCTTTAAATAAAGCAGCCAATTTTTGCTCGTTTTCTTCATTGTTGGGAACGAAGAAAATCTCGGCAGGACGTAAAGTGCGCAGACGGTAGTCTTCTCCGCCATCAACATTTAAGACGGTCAGGCTGGATTCAATCAGCGCAATGGTCGGCAGAAAACTGCTTCTGTTTTGACCTTGAGGGTAAAGTTCAGACGGGGCATAGTTGGAAGTCGCCACCAAAACCACGCCTTCGCTCAACAAGTTTTCCAGCAGACGTCCAAGAATCATCGCATCTGCGATGTCGCTGACGTGGAATTCGTCAAAACACAATACGCGTGTTTCTTTGGCGATTTCAGTTGCTACTGCTTTTAAAGGATTGGCTTCGCTTTTCAAGTCTTTCAGACGTTTATGGATTTCCGCCATAAAAGCATGAAAGTGGACGCGGCGTTTGCGGCGGTATGGCAAGCAGCCAAAAAAAGCGTCCATCAAAAAACTTTTGCCGCGACCCACGCCGCCATAAAAATACAAACCTTTCGGCACTTGGGGAGAGCGCAGGCTGCGTCCTAGAAAACGGTTACGTTTGCGTTTGAACATCATCAGTTCCGTCCACAAACGATCCAAATATTCAATCGCGCGCACTTGTGCTTCATCTCGGATGAAATTCGGCTGTTCGGCAGCCGCCTGATACCAAGTCAGCGGGCTGTGGTTTTCAAACGGAGGGGCGACAAACAGTTGACCTCTATCACTCATATCTGACCTTTATTATGTTTTTGGGTTTGACAATTATAGTGGATTAACTTTAAACCAGTACGGCGTTGCCTCGCCTTGCCGTACTATCTGTACTGTCTGCGGCTTCGTCGCCTTGTCCTGATTTAAAGTTAATCCACTATACGTTTTATCAACGGGCAATCACTAAAAGAAACGTATTATAGATGATTTCAGACGACCCTATGAATTTTCCATTACAAATTCCACCCAAATTCCGAAAACAATAGCGAACCATATTTTCAGACAACAAAAAACGCCGCATTTCTGCGGCGTTCGATTACTCAGGTTTAGTTGGCATTTTCTTGTAAAGCCAAGTCCACACGTTCGCGCAATTCTTTGCCGGGCTTGAAGTGAGGAACGTGTTTTTCAGGCACTTCCACACGTTCGCCGGTTTTGGGGTTGCGACCGATACGGGCCGGGCGATGGTTCAAATCGAAGCTGCCGAAGCCACGGATTTCAATACGCTGACCGCGAGCCAGCGAGCGGGTCATGGTATCAACCAAAACCTTTACGCTGTATTCAACGTCTTTTGCCAGCAATTGGTTACCGTTTTTCTCGGCAAAAACTTCTGCCAAACGAACCATTAATTCAGACTTCGTCATGTCTGCAACCTTATTCTTGGTCGCCGGACAGTTTGGCTTTCAGCAAGTCACCGAGGCTGGTAGTACCGGCGCTGGCGGTTGCAGCAGCGTTGACTGAATTCAGGGCTTCGCGGTTTTCTTTAGCGTCTTTAGCTTTAACAGACAGGCGGATGCTGCGGTTTTTGCGGTCGACGGTTACAATAACGGCTTCAACCTCATCACCTTCTTTCAGTTTGGTGGTCAGGTCTTCAACGCGGTCGGCTGCGAATTCTGAAGCAGGCAGGTAGCCTTCTACTTCGTCAGACAGGGCAACAACGGCACCTTTGGCGTCAACAGATTTCACAGAACCTTTAACCAAAGAACCTTTGTCGTTTACGCTGATGAAGTTACCGAAAGGATCGCCTTCCAGTTGTTTGATACCCAAAGAGATGCGCTCTTTGTCAACGTCGATTGCCAATACAACGGCTTCAACTTCTTCGCCTTTTTTGTATTTGCGTACAGCTTCTTCGCCGGCTTCAGTCCAAGACAGGTCAGACAGGTGAACCAGACCGTCGATACCGCCGGGCAGACCTACGAATACGCCGAAGTCGGTGATGGATTTAACCGCACCGGAGATTTTGTCGCCTTTGTTGTGGTTGGCGGCAAATTCTTCCCAAGGATTGGCTTGGCATTGTTTCATACCCAAAGAGATACGGCGGCGGTCTTCGTCGATTTCCAGAATCATGACTTCGACTTCATCACCCAATTGTACGACTTTACTTGGGTGTACGTTTTTATTGGTCCAGTCCATTTCGGAAACGTGTACCAAACCCTCGATACCTTGTTCGATTTCAACGAACGCACCGTAGTCGGTCAGGTTGGATACTTTACCGAACAGGCGGGTACCTTGTGGGTAACGACGGGTCAGGCCGCTCCAAGGATCTTCGCCCAGTTGTTTCATACCCAGAGAAACGCGTTGTTTGTCTTGGTCGAATTTCAGGACTTTGGCTTCAACTTCTTGACCGACTTCCAAAACTTCGCTCGGGTGTTTCACACGGCGCCATGCCAAGTCAGTGATGTGCAACAGGCCGTCGATGCCGCCCAAGTCAACGAATGCACCGTAGTCGGTGATGTTTTTAACGATACCTTTAATGATGGAGCCTTCTTGCAGGTTTTCCAGCAGGGCTTTGCGCTCTTCACCCAAAGTAGCTTCCAGAACGGCGCGGCGGGAAACCACGACGTTGTTGCGTTTTTTGTCCAGTTTGATGACTTTGAATTCGATTTCTTTGCCTTCAAAGTGGGAAGTGTCTTTAACGGGACGTACGTCAACCAAAGAACCCGGCAGGAATGCGCGGATGCTGTTGATCATAACGGTCAGGCCGCCTTTGACTTTGCCATTGATAACGCCGGACAGGATGTCGCCGTTTTCCATCGCTTCTTCCAAAGCGATCCAGTCGGCAGCACGTTTGGCTTTTTCGCGGGACAGTTTGGTTTCGCCGAAGCCGTTTTCAACAGATTCGATGGTAACGGTAACGAAATCGCCAACTTTAACTTCAATCTCGCCCTGAGCGTTTTTGAATTCAGCAACGTCAATCAGAGATTCTGATTTCAGACCTGCGTTTACAGTGACGAAGTTTTGATCAATGCCGACTACTTCGGCAGTAATCACTTCACCTGGGTTCATCTCTTGCAGGGTAAAGCTTTCTTCCAGCAGCTGGGCAAAATTTTCCATAGTCATATATACTCTTTTCGGTACACCGCCAAGGGGTGCGGGGTAGGTTGGAGAATGCCTGCCGCCCTTGGCACGGCAGGCTTTGAAAATAAATATTTCAGACGACCTTCGGATGCTCCAAAGGTCGTCTGAAACAAAACGCAGGGATTATACCCTAATTTTTAAACTTTATGATACCAATCAAGCACTTTTTTTTACAGCTTCTTCGATACTCAGCCCGCTCGTATCCAAAAGTTCGGCATCGGGGAGCCGCTTTAAGGGCGCGACACTGCGGCGGCGGTCTGCTTCATCGCGTGCTTCGATGTCCGACAAAATCCGTTCAAATTCCAAGCCTTCGCACGGAATGCCGATTTGTTTGGCGCGGCGTTCCGCCCGTATTTTTGCACCTGCAGTCAGGAAAACCTTCAACGCCGCATCAGGGAAAACAACCGAACCCATATCGCGCCCGTCAGCGACCAAACCTTTTTCCGTCAGAAAATCACGCTGCCGCTGCAAAAGCGCGGTACGCACTTTCGGCAACTGCGCCACCGCAGAAGCGCCCATGCCGATGGCTTCGCTGCGGATTTGTTCCGAAACGTCTTCATCATCCAAAAAGACCTGAGTGCCTTCAAAACGGGCAGGCAGATTTTCCGCAAATGCGGCAACCGCCTCTTCATCCTTCCATTCCACATCCCGTTTCTTCGCATACAGCGCGGTCAGGCGGTATAACGCGCCGGAGTCCAGATAATCAAATCCCAAAGCCTGAGCGACACTGGAAGCGACCGTCCCTTTTCCCGAGGCGCTGGGGCCGTCTATGGCGATGACTTTTTGTTTGGTATTCATATTTTGGCTTTCTGAAATAATGTAGAAGGTCGTCTGAAAACAGATACACCGGAAATATCTTAACTTTTGCGAATATACAGGTAATGGTTAAAGTTCCAGGACGACCTGGAATTTTACGGGGATAATGTTAAAAAGCAAATCTGACTATTCGTCAGTTACTTCACCGGAAAAGGTCGTCTGAAAGCCCTATTTTTGGTTTTCAGACGACCTTTCTATCTCTCTTTAAACTAACAATTCCCGCCAGCGTTTCACCTGGAAGCGCACTTGCTCCGGCGCGGTTCCGCCCAAGTGGTTGCGCGCGTTCAGGCTGCCTTCGGGTGTCAGTACGCCGTACACGTCGTCTGAAATCAGGTTGCTGAAACCTTGCAGGACTGCAAGCGGCAGTTCGCTCAAATCAACGCCCGCTTGGTCGGCGTGGCGCACGGCTTGGGCGACGACTTCGTGACTGTCGCGGAAAGGCATGCCTTTTTTTACCAAGTAATCCGCCAAATCGGTGGCGGTGGCAAAGCCCTGCATCACGGCGGCGCGCATATTGTCGGGTTTGACGGTCACGCCGCGCATCATATCGGCGTAAATCCGCAGCGTGTCGATGAGCGTGTCGGCTGTATCAAACAGCGGTTCTTTGTCTTCCTGATTGTCTTTGTTGTACGCCAAAGGCTGAGATTTCATCAGGGTAATCAAGCCGATAAGGTGTCCGATGACTCGACCGGATTTGCCGCGCACGAGTTCGGGAACGTCGGGATTTTTCTTCTGCGGCATGATGGACGAACCCGTACAGAAACGGTCGGCAATGTCGATAAAGCCGAAACGCGGACTTATCCACAAAATCAATTCTTCAGACAGGCGGCTCAGGTGGATCATAATTAACGAAGCGGCTGCGGTGAACTCAATGGCAAAATCGCGGTCGGATACGGCATCCAGCGAGTTTTGGCAGATTTGCTCGAAACCCAGCAATTCGGCGGTGATTTCGCGCTGGATCGGATAGGTCGTGCCTGCAAGGGCGGCAGCGCCGAGCGGCATACGGTTGACGCGTTTGCGACAGTCGGTCATGCGCTCGAAATCGCGTCCGAGCATTTCGACGTAGGCGAGCATGTGGTGTCCGAAGCTGACAGGCTGGGCGACTTGCAGATGGGTAAAACCGGGCATGACGGTTTCGGCATTTTGTTCCGCCAAATCGACCAAGGCCGTTTGCAGGATCCGAATCAGGTCTTGAATGACGGTAATCTGGTCGCGCAGCCACAGGCGGATATCGGTGGCAACTTGGTCGTTGCGGCTGCGGCCGGTGTGCAGACGCTTGCCTGCATCGCCGATTTTGTCGGTCAGGCGGCGTTCGATGTTCATGTGGACATCTTCCAAATCCAGCGACCAAGAAATAGTACCGTCCTTGATTTCTGCTATAATCTCCGCCATTCCCCGACGGATCGCCGCCAAATCTTCTTCACTCAAAACACCTGATTGAACAAGCATTTGCGCGTGCGCCAGCGAACCCTGAATGTCCCACTCGGCAAGCCGTTTATCGAAATCGATCGAACCGGTGTATTTTTTTACCAGTTCGGAAACAGGCTCGTTGAAACGGCCAGACCAGGTTTTGTCCTTACTCATGGTTTCATCCTCAGATAAAATAACAGAGCCGCAAAGGCTCGTATAAACACATTAAAAGAAAACGGTTGGAAATATTTTATGTCTATTATACGTCAAATCAACAATACATTCGCCGCCCCGGACCTGCGCAATTCCGCGACGGTCGTGCGCCTTTTGATTATAGTCTTGGGAAGCTTGCTGTTCCTGCCCTTGATCAGCGATTCCACACTCTCCTATTCGGCAGAGGTATACCACCACGCCGAATGGATATTTCCCGTGCTTTTGGGCATTTTGTTCAAAGCCTATTTTGTCAACACATTCATACCTTCTATCAAAGAAGCGCCCTACGGCGTCATCATTACCTATCTTTTGAACCTGTCGATATTTGTGATTGTTGATTTTATCGTTCTAAAAACGAATGGCAGATCGCTGTCGCAACATTTCTTCCTGTTCAACCTGTTCCTGCTCGGACTGATGTATTACGAAGGTTCCCGCCGCAACGGCCTTGCGCCTTCGGTTTCCGAAGCCCGCCTCAGCGCACTGACCGCCCGCATCCGCCCGCATTTCCTGTTCAACAGCCTCAATGCCGCCATCAGTCTCATCCGTCTGCGCCCGTATGATGCGGAAACCTTGTTGGAAAACCTCGCCAACCTCTTCCGCGCCCAACTGCGCGACGGCAGCCAAAGCAGCACTTTAGGGCAAGAAATCGAATGGGCTCGCGAATACATCGCCATCGAACAAATCCGTATGGGCCATATGCGCGTGCAAGTTATGTGGCAGCACCAAGCGCCCGATGATGCGGAAACGCCGCACCTGCTGCTCCAACCCCTTTTGGAAAACGCGGTCTTCCACGGCGTCGAATCGACCCACCGCCCCGGCATGATTACCGTGTTTACCAAGCTCAACAAATCATCCATCTACATCCGCATCGAAAACCCGTACACCCCGCCTGAAAGCAGCGAAAACGCCAAGCCGCACAAAGGCAACTCGATGGCGCTGCGCAACCTCAAAGAACGCCTGACGCTGATGTACGACAACGACGCCAAAATCCAAAGCCGTCAACTCGACGGCATTTTCCGCGTCGACATCCGCCTGCCTTACCGCAAAAAAGCGTCTGATGTGAACAGACTGTTCGGTTGAGAAAACATCGCCGAATATGACAACAAAGGTCGTCTGAAAACCCGATTGAGAAGGGTTTTCAGACGACCTTTTGGTTTTAATATAGTGGATTAACTTTAAACCAGTACGGCGTTGCCTCGCCTTGCCGTACTATCTGTACTGTCTACGGCTTCGTCGCCTTGTCCTGATTGAAATTTAATCCACTATAATAGCCATGATTTATGCCACAGGCGGCATTTGGGCAACGGTTTCCTGCATCCATACCGTGGTTTCCGCGAAAGCGGGGCGGGCGAGATGTTTGGCGGCGTAGCGTTGCAATACGTCGGTTTCATCGGCGGGCAGCACTTTCCAATTTTGCGTTAAGTGCAGAATCAGAGCGGAGCAGTACAAATCCATCGCGGTAAAGCTGTTACCGACGATATAGTCGCGGTTTTTCAAGTGTTCGCGCAATGTGTTCCATGCGGTATCGAAATCGCCGTAACCGATTTGGCGGCGGCATTCGGGCGTATCGACAGGCAGGTTGTGCAGTTTGTTGAAGGCTGCGTATTCGAGGTGCATCAATATGCACATCCAGCGGTAGTATTCGCCGCGCTCCAACGTACCTGCGGCGGGGATGAGGTGTTTGTCGGGGAACTGTTCCGCCAAAAAGGTAATGATGGCGGTCGATTCGGTCAGTACGGCATCACCGAATTTGAGCGCGGGGACTTGCCCTTGGGGATTGATGGCGAGATATTCGGCGGATTTCATTTGCGTGCCGAACTGGACGGGTACGACGGTGTATTCCGCGCCGCATTCTTTCAGCATCCATACGACGTATCTGCCGCGTGAAAAGGGATGGGTGTAGAGCGTGATATTGTGCATGTCTTTTCCTTTTGCGCGATGAATGGTTTTGGCAAAACCCATACGGCGGGTTTTCAGACGACCTCATCAATAGGCGATACTTTTTGCCGCTTCGTTCAAACCGTTTTCCAAAGATTCCAGCATGGCGGTATAGCCGTCGCCTTGTTGCGGGGTGGTGATGTCAAACGGTTTGTTGCGTCCGTCCGGCCATAAGGCGTAGCCGCTGACGGTGGTTTGCCCCTGATAGCTGCCTTGGAAAGCTTCGATATAGATTTTCAGGGTTTGGCTGCTTTGGCTGCGCGAGGCGGGAACGAAAGTATGGCGCGGGTTGAGGCGGTTGAGTTTGTTGCTGAGGTTTGCCGCCAACGCGCCGTCGAGCGGTGCCGCCCAAAGGTGGTTCTTCGCCAAATTCACATGATATGCGTCGGTTTGGTAAACGAGGCCGCCGTTGGCGAGCGGTTCGGCAAGGTTGACTTTGACCGCGATTTCGCTGCCTTGCGCCGCCGGCCGGATGTATTGGCTGTCGGGCAGGACGAAATATTGCGGGCTTTGCGCGGTGCCGCAGGCGGCAAGCGTCAGGGCGGCGGCAATCGGGAAGAGGCGCATTATCGGCTTCCTTTCGGGATGGGGTCTTTGCTGCTGCTGTTAAAAATCAGCGCGTTGGGTTTTTCTTTCAAAGTATTAATGACGGGCTGTACGTCTCTGAGGGTTTTGTCCAAACTTTGCAGGGTATTTTGCACGTCGCCGTAGATGGGCGATTGCGGCGATACGCCTTGCAGGGTCTGGCGCAATTCTTTCAGGGTTTGGTTCAGCTCGTTGGGGATGTTTTGCGTTTGCGGTTTGCCGACCAGTTTGTCGATAGAACTTAGGGCAGCATTGGCAGATTTGAGGGTGGATTTGAGTTCGGCAAGCGAACCGTTCAACCCTGCAACGGTTTTATCCAACGGCAGATTGTTGAATTTCTCGAGCAAATCCGCCACTTTTGCCTGCAAATCGTCCAAACCGCCGCCTTGTGTGGCAATGACGGTATCGCCTGCGTAAACGGTGTGCGGTCGCAGCTTGGGCGAAGACGAAGGCTGATCGTTCAACTCGATCATTTTGCTGCCGGTCAGCAGATTGTTGCTGGAGATGGTGGCGGTCAGACCTTTGCCCAAAGCCGCTTGGAATTGTTGTTTCCAATGTTCTTTGCTTTGTTCGTCGGCATTGATTTCCATGCGCGACGGCTCGATGCGGATGCGCACGGGAATCCAGCCGTTTTCAAACAGATGCAGGCTGTCGTTTCGGTCGAAATAGGGAACGTCGGAAACCACGCCGACATTCAGCCCTTTATATTCGACGGGCGAACCGGCGGTCAGACCGCGCACGGACTGTTTGAAAAACGCGGTGTAATACAACGAACGGTTATCGGGCAGGTTTGCCACTTCGCTGCGGCTGTCGTAAAGCGTGAAACTGTCTTCGCTTTTCACATTTTTGCTGTTTTTGGTTTTCGGCGAATCAAACGAAATCGCGCCGGAAAGCAACGCGGGCAGAGGAGCGGAATTGAGCTTCACTCCGCTGCCTGTGGTTTCAATATTGATGCCGCTCTCCAGCCAAAAGCGGCTTTCCGAATTAATCAATTTGTCGTTCGGGCTTTGGATGAAGATGGTGTAATGCACGGTTTGGTCGGATGGCTCAAAGCGCGCGCTTTCCACCTGTCCGACCATAAAGTTTTCATAAAGCACGGGGCTGCTGACGTTGAGGATTTTGTCGTTTTGACCGACCAGCTTCAGGCGCAGGCCGCTTTGTCCGATGGCGGCAATCGGCGGGATGTCCTGTACTTCAAATACGTCCTTTGTCTCTTCACTTTTGCCGGGCGTAAACGCGATATACGAGCCGGACAGGAGCGTACCCAAACCGGTTACACCGCTCTGATCAATACGCGGCCTGACCACCCAAAACTGCGTATCGCTACGTATCAGGTCGGTTGCGTCGGCATTAAACTGGGCGGTTACTTCTACGCCTTTTTGGTCGTCGCGCAGCTTGATGCGGGTAACGTGTCCGACATCGACGTTCAGCACTTTAATCACCGTATTGTTGACTTCAATGCCTTCCGCGCTGTCCATCAAAAGCGTTACGACCGGACCTCGGTTGCGGATATCTTTCACCAACAGCCAGCCGCCCGCAATCAGTGCGATCAGCGGAATCAGCCACACGACAGACGTGAAGACATTGGTTTTTTTGACACGCGCAGGTGCGCGGTGTGTTTGAGCGGAATCGTGTTTTTTCATTGTTTCTGGTTATCGTCGGAATTAGGGTCGTCTGAAAGCTGTTGGTGCCTGTCCCAAATCAGGCGGGGATCGAAATAATAGGCAGAAAGCATGGTCAATACCACCACCAGGCAGAAATACACCGCCGCCCCGCCGGGAACGACGCGCGCCATGTTGGTGTGGAACGAACTCATCAAAATAATAATCACAAAAATATCAATCATCGACCAGCGGCCGATGGATTCGGTAATTCGGTAAAGCACCGACATTTTCGGCGCGCTCATCGGAGGCTTGAAATAAGCGGACGCAATCAAAACCGCCATCGCAATAATCTTCAATACCGGCACCAAAATACTCGCGCTGAAAATAATCACCGCAATCAGCCTGTCGCCGTCGTTCCACATATACACAATGCCGTTGAAAATCGTATTGACCTCCAACGCGGTAGGGTTGGACGAAATCATAATCGGCAGAATATTCGCAGGGAAATACAGGATAAACGCCGCAATCAAAAACGCCAGCGAAATGCTCAGGCTTTTCGGGCGCCTGCGGTATAAATCCGCACCACAAACCTCACAAGGCTGCTCGTCTTTATCGCGGAAATACAGGCATCGGCTGCAACAGGTTTTGTCGTCAGATGCCGTTTGCACCGCATCCCCGCCCGTCAGCCTGTGGATTTTATAATAAACCCAATGCTGCGGAATCGAGACCGAAGTCCGAATCAGCATGACCGACAGCGCAAACATCAAATAAAACGCCGAGCCGAATTCCACCGCCGCCACAGACGAGAGCTTGATATACGCCACCAAAGTGGAAATAAAAAACACATCCACCATAATCGCATGGCGCAGCCTGACCAAAACCCGCGTCGCAAACCGCAGCGCAGGATACGCCCGCTCGCACACCAGCGCCGTATGAACATACAGGCAAAGCAGCAAAAACAATACCGGTGCGCCGAAAGTCACGACGAACATCACTTCCGCCAGAAAACCGTAATCCTGATAAATCAAAAGCCGCATCATTTCCGGCAGCGTCAGGACGGATGTTACGCCGAAGAGTTCCACGCGGATATAAACCATGCTGTACGCAAACGCCATCAAAATCAGAGAAGTCGTCGCGTAAGCCAGCGGCGCAACATAAGGATTGTTTTCCACCTCGACCACTTCATGATTGCACACCGGACAATGCGCTTCCTGCCCCTGCCGCAGGCGCGGAATATCCATGCGGTTGCCGCAGTCCGGGCAATCCACCGTATGCGCCGGCAGCGATGCGTCGGGCAGATAGGATTTATAACGCCACCAGCGCGTATAGCTAGGAATCGGTTTCATGAAGAAAGGGAGACAGAAAAGTATATAGAAAGACTCGGCATTATAAGGGAAAACAGAAAGATAGCCTAACCTCACTAAATGTTAAGGCCCCAAAAGGTCGTCTGAAAACATTACTGTTGCTGCCTATATCCGATAAGCCAGAGCAAATCAAAACAGCAAATATCTACATTGTTACCACCGCCCTCCCCTGCAATTATAGTGGATTAACTTTAAACCAGTACGGCGTTGCGTCGCCTTGCCGTACTATCTGTACTGTCTGCGGCTTCGTCGCCTTGTCCTGATTTAAATTTAATCCACTATATTTCACCCAAAAATGTGTGATTCAAAAATCTGAGCTATTTTTCCACAATAAAATAAAAGGTCGTCTGAAAATAAGTTTTCAGACGACCTTTCAAACATATAACCCAATTAACCCAAATCAAACGCTTTGTGCAGGACGCGGGTGGCGAGTTCCATGTATTTCTCGTCAATCAAGACGGAAACTTTGATTTCGGAGGTGGAAATCATTTGGATGTTGATGCCTTCTTCGGCGAGGGTGCGGAAGATTTTGGCGGCAACGCCGACGTGCGAACGCATACCCAAGCCGACTGCGGAGACTTTGCACACGGTGTCGTCGCCGTCGATGGCGGCGGCGCCGATGCTGTCTTGCAGCTTGGTCAGGATTTCGATGGTTTGTCTGTAATCGCCGCGAGGTACGGTGAAGGAGAAATCAGTGGTGCCTTCGCTGCCGACATTTTGGATGATCATATCGACTTCGATGTTGGCATCGGCGACCGCGCCTAAAATTTGGTAGGCGACGCCGGGTTTGTCGGGTACGCCGCGCACGTTGATGCGGGCTTGGTTTTTATCGAATGCGATACCGGTTACGGCAGCTCTTTCCATGTTTTCATCCTCTTCAAAGGTAATTAAGGTGCCGTTGCCGCCGTCTTGCAGGCTGCTCAGTACGCGCAGGCGCACTTTGTATTTTCCGGCGAATTCTACTGAACGGATTTGCAAGACTTTCGAGCCGAGGCTTGCCAGTTCGATCATTTCTTCAAATGTAACCGTATCCATGCGGCGCGCTTCGGGTACGACGCGGGGGTCTGTGGTGTAAACGCCGTCTACGTCGGTATAGATTTGGCATTCGTCTGCTTTGAGGGCTGCGGCGAGCGCAACGGCGGAGGTGTCGGAACCGCCGCGTCCGAGCGTGGAAATGTTGCCTTCGCTGCTGATGCCTTGGAAACCCGCCACAATGACGACTTTGCCTGCGTCGAGGTCGGCGCGCATTCTTTGATCATCGATGCTTTCGATACGGGCTTTGGTGTGTGCGGTATTGGTTTTGAGGGCGGCCTGCCAGCCGGTGTAGCTTTTGGCATCCACGCCGATGTCTTTCAATGCCATCGCCAAAAGACCGATGGTCACCTGTTCGCCGGTAGCTAAGACGACGTCCAGCTCGCGCGGATCGGGATGCTCCTGCATTTCATGCGCCAGCGCAACCAGGCGGTTGGTTTCGCCGCTCATGGCGGATACGACGACAACGATGTCGTGTCCTTCGGCGCGGGCTTTGGCGACACGTTTGGCTACGTTTTTAATGCGTTCGGGTGAGCCTACTGATGTGCCGCCGTATTTGTGTACGATTAACGCCATGTTTCGTGCTTTCTGTTTGAGATTGGTAGGGCAGCGCGGTGCTGCAAAGTCGGAATCTTCCCGCCTGCCTGAGTAGGTTTTCGCGCTGCGGCAAAAGGCGGGCAAATCTTTGTATATTTTACTGTCGTTTACATGAATTTCAAAGATAAATTGGATTTTGGCGGTAAATAGGCCGTCGGATATCGGAGGTCGTCTGAAAATATGGTTTCAGACGACCTTTTGCTGTAGAACCAATAGTTAAATCACGTTATATTTTCCCATTCAATTAGCACAAAATCCTAATTGTTAAGAACTATTTAATTTGAAGGGATATTGAATTAATGCGTCTAGAAGCGGTATAGTGCCATTTATTCAGATTCAAATTAATAGACATAGGAAAGGAATTTCATTATGCAAATCAGCGCACGCAACCAATTCAACGGCATCGTTAAAGACATCCGCAACGGCGCGGTCAACAGCGAAGTAACCGTATCCCTGCCGACCGGGCAGGAAATCGTAGCAGCCGTTACTTGCGAGAGCGTCAGCAACCTCGGCTTGGAAAAAGGCAAGGCTGTTGTGGTGCTGATTAAGGCGGGCAGCATCTTGATTGCCAACAATCTCGACAACATCAAACTTTCCGCACGCAACCAGTTGTCAGGCATCATCAGCCATATCGAACGCGGCTCGGTCAACAGCATCGTTGATTTGGACTTGGGCGATGGCTTGGCTTTGAGCGCAGGCATTACCGTGAAAAGCAGCGATTTGCTGAATCTGGTACCCGGCCAAAAAGCAACGGCTGTTTTCAAGGCAGGCGCGGTTATTTTGGGCGTATTGGCATAATCCGAACCGTCCGATTCAAAAAAGCCGTCTGAAACTTCAGGTTTCAGACGGCTTTTTTATCATTTGCAGGATACCTTTATCCGACAGAGCGAGATAGTTTTAATGCGTTTTGCTGATGCGCGGTTAACTCGGCAATGCCTTTTTGCGCCAGCGCAATCAGTTTGCCCAATTCATCGAGGCTGAACGGCGCACCTTCCGCCGTGCCTTGGATTTCGATGATTTTGCCTGAAGCGGTCATGACGATGTTGACGTCGCTGTCGCAGCCCGAGTCTTCGGGGTAATCCAAATCCAAAAGCGGTACGCCGTCCACCACGCCTGCGGATACGGCAGCAACAGCTTCGCGGACAGGGTTCTCATTGATGAGGTCGTCTGAAAGCAGCTTGTTGACCGCAATTTGCAGGGCGACGAATGCGCCGGTAATAGATGCGGTGCGCGTACCGCCGTCTGCCTGAATCACATCGCAATCAATCAGGATTTGGCGTTCGCCCAGTTTTTCCATATCCACGACGGAGCGAAGCGAACGCCCGATAAGACGCTGGATTTCCTGAGTGCGCCCCGACTGTTTGCCCGCCGCAGCTTCGCGGCGCATACGCGAGGCAGTGGAAGCGGGCAGCATCCCGTATTCGGCAGTAACCCAGCCCTGCCCCTTGCCGCGAAGGAACGGCGGAACATTTTCGTCGATGGAAGCGGTGCAGATAACTTTGGTGTTGCCGCATTCGATCAGGCACGAACCGTCGGCGTGCGGCAGGAAGTGCGGGGTGATTTTGATGTCGCGCAGGCTGTCGGCAGCGCGTGAAGTGCGGGTGTAACTGCTCATGATTTGTCCTTTGGGGAAGCGGTGAAAATTTGTGGTCGGTATTATACGGGATTCGGCGGGATGGCTGTTTAAGGTCGTCTGAAATCGTTTTCAGACGACCTTATTCTATATTGTGTTATAGTCCCTCCACTTTCACTCGTATTTTGAAACGGAGTAAAACCATGACTCAATCCATCCATATCCACAGCATGACCGGCTTTGCCAATGCCGCAGGCGAATGCGGCGGCAAGCGCGTGAATTTGGAAATCCGTGCGGTGAACCACCGTTATCTGGATGTTCAATTCCGCATGCCTGAAGAATTGCGCTATCTGGAAGGCGCGTTACGCGAAAAAATTGCGTCTTCAGCCGCACGCGGCAAATTGGAATGCCGCATTCAGTTGCAGGATGCGGCGGTCGGCGGGCAGAGTTTGGAAACCAATGAAGAGTTGGTGAAACAGCTTGCCGACTTGAACAAAACTTGGCGCAAGGAACACGGTTTCGGCAAGCTGACAGTCGCTGAAGTGTTGCGCTTTCCGGGAGTGTTGGCAGGTCAAAGCGAAGATCCCGAGGCTTTGGCGAAAACTGTACAAGAGCTGCTGGATGAGGCTTTGAAAGAATTTGCCGCCGCCCGCAAACGCGAAGGTAAAAAACTCGGCGAACATTTGTTGCAACGTTTGGCCAGCATGGAAGAAATCGTGGATGCCTTGAGCGAACTGTTCCCCAGCCTGCTTCAGGCGCATATGGACAAGGTGAACGCACGTTTGGCTGAAGCGGTCGGCAATATCGACAACGACCGTTTACAGCAGGAATTTGCGCTGTTTATCCAAAAATCCGATGTTGACGAAGAATTCAGCCGCCTGCGCACGCACATCGCCGAAGTCCGCCGCATCGTTACGGAAAACAAAGGCAGCGCGGGCAAACGCTTGGACTTCCTGATGCAGGAATTGAACCGCGAAGCGAACACGTTGGGCAGCAAAGCGATCGCGGCGGAATGCACGCAGGCTTCGGTCGAACTGAAATTTTTGATCGAGCAAATGCGCGAGCAGGTTCAAAACATCGAATAAGCCTTCAAAAATAAAACAAAGGTCGTCTGAAAAGCCATTTTCTGCTTTTCAGACGACCTTTTTTGATACCGCAATCCGTGCCCTGCCCTGTTGTTCATCATACTGCCCCACCCTATTTACCAAACCTCCCTCCCCTGCTTTTCAGACGACCTCCTGCCCGCTATAATACGCTTGCAAATTATTTGCATTATCATTTAATTCAGGAGAAACACATGAGCACCCGTACCGAACACGACACTATGGGCAATGTCGAAGTCCCGTCCGAAGCCTATTGGGGCGCGCAGACCCAGCGCAGCCGCAACAATTTCAAAATCGGCGGCGAAACCCTGCCGCAGCCGCTGATTTATGCTTTGGCGCTGGTGAAAAAAGCCGCAGCCGCCACTAATGTTTCCCTCGGCAGGATTAAGCCCGAACAGGCGGATTTGATTACGCAGGCGGTGGACGACGTGTTGAACGGCAAGCTCGACGGGCAATTTCCTTTAGTGGTTTGGCAGACCGGCTCCGGCACGCAGTCCAATATGAACATGAACGAAGTGCTGGCGAACCGCGCCAACGAAATCGCCGGTACGGGGTTGGCGGCGTACCAGCCCGTCCATCCCAACGACCATGTGAACCACGCGCAATCAACCAACGACGCGTTCCCGACCGCCATCCACGTCGCCGCCGCGATTGAAATCAACCGCCACCTCATTCCCGCCGTCAAAGCCCTGCGCGACACATTGGACAAAAAAGCCAAAGAATTCGCCCCCATCGTCAAAATCGGCCGCACCCACTTGCAGGACGCGACGCCGCTGACTTTGGGACAAGAATTTTCCGGCTACGTTTCCCAGCTCGACCACGGCTTAGGTCGTCTGAACGACGCGCTCAAAGGTTTGTACGAACTCGCTTTGGGCGGCACAGCAGTCGGCACGGGTTTGAACAGCCATCCCGAATACGCCGAAAAAGTCGCCGCCAAACTCGCCGAACTGTCCGGCCTGCCGTTTGCCAGCGCGCCGAACAAATTTGAAGCCTTGGGCGGACGCGATGCCGCCGTTGCCGCTTCGGGCGCACTGAAAACGCTGGCGGCAAGCCTGAACAAAATCGCCAACGACATCCGCTGGCTGGCAAGCGGCCCGCGCTGCGGTTTGGGCGAAATCAAAATCCCCGAAAACGAGCCGGGTTCGTCCATCATGCCGGGCAAAGTCAACCCGACCCAATGCGAAGCGATGACCATGGTGTGCTGCCAAGTGTTCGGTAACGACGTTACCATCGGCATGGCGGGCGCGTCGGGCAATTTCGAGCTGAACGTCTATATGCCCGTCATCGCCTACAACCTCTTGCAATCTATCCGCCTCTTGGGCGACGCGTGCAACAGCTTCAACGAACACTGCGCCGTCGGCATCGAACCCGTGCCGGAAAAAATCGACTATTTCCTGCACCATTCCCTGATGCTCGTTACCGCGCTGAACCGCAAAATCGGCTACGAAAACGCCGCCAAAGTCGCCAAAACCGCCTATAAAAACGACAAATCGCTGCGCGAAACCGCCGTCGAATTGGGCTTGCTGACAGGTGAAGAGTTTGACGAATTGGTCGTCCCCGCCGATATGGCTCATCCGCGCTGATTGACGGTTTGAAATACGGCAAAGGTCGTCTGAAAACCGGGATTGGTTTTCAGACCACCTTCTTTATCTCAACAGCCATATCGCTCGCTTTCTGCAATTTTCAGACGACCTTTCGATAAATCCCGTTGCGAAAAGCATTATAATCACCGCAATCTCAGTTCAACCGCCCTACCCCCGAAAGGTTCGCATGACCACTTATTCCCTCTTCGTTACCTGCCCGCGCGGTCTCGAAGCCCCTTTATCCCAAGAACTCGAACAATTCAAATGCCAAGACATCCGCGCCGTTGACGGAGGCGTCGCGTGCAAAGGCGGTGTGGAGCAGGTATACCGTATCAACCTGCATTCGCGCACCGCCAGCCGCGTGTTGCTGCGCCTGACCAAAAGCGGCTACCGCAGCGAACAAGACATTTATAAAGCGGCGAAAAATATCCGCTGGACGGATTGGTTCGACTTGGAACAAACCTTCAAAGTCAAAGTGGAAGGCAAACGCGCCCAAGTCAAAAGTTTGGATTTCGTCGGGCTGAAAATCAAAGATGCCGTGTGCGACGTGTTCCGCGACACTTGCGGCGCGCGCCCCAACGTCGGCAAAATCCGCCCCGACATCCGCATCCATGCCTTTATCGACGAGCGCGATATTCAAATTTTCATCGACACATCCGGAGAGGCCTTGTTCAAACGCGGCTACCGCCAAGACACAGGCGAAGCGCCGATGCGCGAGAACTTGGCGGCAGGGTTGCTGCTGCTGGCAGGCTATGACGGCTCGCAGCCTTTCCAAGACCCGTTTTGCGGCAGCGGCACCATCGTCATCGAAGCCGCGTGGATTGCCACCCGCCGCGCGCCCGGTCTGATGCGCCGTTTCGGGTTTGAAAAGCTGAAAAATTTCGATGCCGCCCTTTGGAAAAAGCTGCAACACGAAGCCGAAACGCAAATCCGCCCCGCGCCTGCCCCGATTTCAGGCAGCGACAACGACCGCCATATGATCCGCGCCGCCGTTGCCAACGCCCAAGCTGCCGAAGTGGACACGTTTGTCCGTTTTGAAGTCAAAGACGCGCAGGACACCCGTCCGAACGGGGAAGGCGGCATCCTGATTTCCAACCCGCCTTACGGCGTCCGCCTTGCCGAAGTCCAAGCCTTGCAAGCCCTTTACCCGCAGTTGGGCGCGTGGTTGAAGCAGCATTACGCGGGCTGGCTGGCGGGCATGTTTACCGGCGACCGCGATATGCCGAAATTCATGCGCCTTTCGCCCAAACGCAAAATCCCGCTCTACAACGGCAACTTAGACTGCCGCCTGTTTTTGATGGATATGGTCAAAGGGTCGAACCGATAAATATGATAAAGGTCGTCTGAAACAGATTTGGCGGGTTTCACCAAACGTTTCAGACGACCTTTTGACAAAAAATCAGTATTTCACCGAATCATTGCCACTGTTTTTCTGAATAAACTCGATTTTATAGCCGTCGGGATCTTCAACAAAAGCAATAACGGTCGTGCCGTGCATCATCGGCCCTGCTTCACGCACGACTTTTCCGCCCATCTCTTTTACACGTTCGCAGGCTTTATAAGCATCGTCCACTTCGATAGCGATGTGGCCGTAGGCGTTGCCTAAATCGTAGCTTTCGGTATCCCAGTTGTGGGTCAGTTCCAAAACCGTATTTTCAGCTTCGCTGCCATAACCGACAAAAGCCAGCGTGAAACGGCCTTCCGGATAATCGTGGCGGCGCAAGAGCTTCATGCCCAAAACGTTTTGATAAAAGTCCAAGGATTTTTCAAGGTTGCCGACGCGCAGCATGGTGTGGAGCAGGCGCATGATTGTGTTCCTTTTATATGTTGTTAAAACAGGATTTTAACACGAAACGCAAGCCCTAACCCGTATCAATGGCAGCAAACATAAGCTTTCAGACGACCTTTACCGTAAAAGCAAACCATCCGCCGCAGCTATTGCCAGCCGTCGAAAAATTCGCTATAAGGGAATTATATGAAACATATTAACATTTATATACAGACAACCTAAAAAAGGATTCAGAGATGAAAATCGGTATCCCACGCGAGTCATTATCCGGTGAAACCCGCGTCGCCTGTACGCCTGCCACCGTTGCCCTGTTGAGCAAACTGGGCTTTGAAACCGTTGTCGAAAGCGGCGCAGGTTTGGCGGCAAGTTTGGACGATGCCGCTTACCAAACAGCAGGCGCGACCGTTGCCGACAAAGCGACGGTTTGGGCATGCCCTTTGCTTTACAAAGTCAACGCGCCGTCCGAAGGCGAGCTGCCGCTGCTCAAAGAAGGGCAGACCATTGTCAGCTTCCTGTGGCCGCGCCAAAACGAGGCTTTGGTGGAAGCCTTGCGCGCCAAGAAAGTGAACGCGTTGGCGATGGACATGGTACCCCGCATTTCCCGCGCACAGGCTTTGGACGCTTTGTCTTCGATGGCAAACATCAGCGGCTACCGCGCCGTGATTGAAGCCGCCAATGCCTTCGGCCGTTTCTTCACCGGTCAAATTACTGCCGCAGGCAAAGTGCCGCCCGCTCAGGTTTTGGTGATTGGCGCCGGTGTGGCGGGTTTGGCGGCAATCGGTACGGCAAACTCGCTCGGCGCAGTGGTGCGCGCATTCGATACCCGCTTGGAAGTGGCGGAACAAATCGAATCGATGGGCGGCAAGTTCCTGAAACTCGACTTCCCGCAAGAATCGGGCGGCAGTGGCGACGGCTACGCCAAAGTGATGAGCGACGAATTTATTGCCGCCGAGATGAAACTCTTTGCCGAACAGGCGAAAGAGGTGGACATCATCATCACCACCGCCGCCATTCCGGGCAAACCCGCACCCAAGCTGATCACCAAAGAAATGGTGGAAAGCATGAAATCCGGCTCCGTCATCGTCGATTTGGCGGCGGCGACCGGCGGCAACTGCGAACTCACCAAACCGGGCGAATTGTTCGTAACCGACAACGGCGTGAAAATCATCGGCTACACCGACATGGCAAACCGCCTTGCCGGACAGTCTTCCCAGCTTTACGCCACCAACTTGGTCAACCTGACCAAGCTGTTAAGCCCGAACAAAGACGGCGAAATCACGCTGGACTTCGAAGACGTGATTATCCGCAACATGACCGTTACCCGCGACGGCGAAATCACCTTCCCGCCTCCGCCGATTCAAGTTTCCGCCCAGCCGCAGCAAACGTCGTCTGAAAAAGCCGCGCCTGCCGCCAAGCCCGAACCGAAACCCGTTCCCCTGTGGAAAAAACTCGCGCCCGCCGTCATCGCCGCCGTATTGGTACTGTGGGTCGGCGCGGTCGCGCCCGCAGCGTTTTTAAACCACTTTATCGTGTTCGTCCTCGCCTGCGTTATCGGCTACTACGTCGTCTGGAACGTCAGCCACTCGCTGCATACCCCGCTGATGTCTGTAACCAACGCCATTTCCGGCATCATCGTCGTCGGCGCGCTGCTGCAAATCAGCCAAGGCAACGGTTTCGTTACCCTGCTCGCCTTCATCGCCATCCTGATTGCCAGCATCAACATCTTCGGCGGCTTTTTCGTTACGCGGCGGATGCTGAATATGTTTAGGAAGGGGTAAGGCAGAGGGTTTCAGGCTGCCTTTCCCTGCGTAGGTTCGGATTTAACATCCGAGCACCCGTTAGATGCAGCCTGAAACTGCAGGTCGGGCATTCATGCCCGACAAAGCCGCCGCACAATGAGGCCCAAGCCGTGCACCAATGTCCGACCTCCCTGCTGCCGTCTGACGGAATTCGGTTTGAAGGGAAATCATGCCGAAAAAGCGATTGACTGTTTTACTGCCGCTTGCCCCGTCCGCTGCTTTTGCCCCCGTCCGCATTTCCGGCGGCAGCTATTATGCATTTGACGGATTTTCAGACGGCATCCGCAGCCATACCGCCGCCGATACGGTGGCTTTGCACGAAAAAAGCGGCTGCTGTTTCGGCACGGACGGCGACGGACATTTGGCATTTGCCAGACTGTTCGATATGGCGCAAACCGCCACGCCGCTGTCGGCATTGGATAATGAGAAAAACCGCTTTCTGCCCGACGGCAGCTTCTGTCTGGTTTATATAAACCGCAAAGACGGCAGCTCGCAGCGGATATTCAGGCAGCCTTGCGGGAATCAACCAAGACCGTGAATCGCACGGATGCAAGGCAGCCTGAACAGCGGCTTGTTTAATGAAACCATTGGAACTTGGAAAATCAGACTTATGGATGCACAAACCTTTACATTGATTACCACCGTCGTTGTCGCACACTTTCTCGCGCTCATCAGTCCGGGACCGGATTTCCTGCTGATTGTCCGCAGCGCGCTGCGACACAAGCGCAATCATGCGGTCGGTGTGGCGGCGGGTATTGCGGTTGCAAATGCGGTGTATATTGCGCTGTGTATGCTCGGGGTCGGCTCGCTGATTGCCCATTCGCTGTGGCTGATGGTCGGCTTGAAAGTTGCAGGCGCCTGTTTCCTGATGTATGTGGCTTTTCATGCCTTTCTTGCCAAACGCAGCGATTATGACTTTATCGGCGGCATGTCTGCCGAAAACCGCACCCAGTCTTCCTTTTTCAAAGAATTCGGCTTGGGTTTGCTGTCGGGGCTGTCCAACCCGAAAAACATCATCTTTTATATCAGCCTCTTTGCCGTGATACTGACCC
Organism: Neisseria sicca 4320; assembly: GCF_000193735.1. Lineage (GTDB taxonomy): Bacteria > Pseudomonadota > Gammaproteobacteria > Burkholderiales > Neisseriaceae > Neisseria > Neisseria sicca_E. The sequence goes on along the minus strand of NZ_AEPF01000092.1, from coordinate 2,802 downwards.
CCGCCGTCGGCACGGGGCTGAAAACCGGTTTGGGGGTGTGGATGGTGGCGTTGATTTTCGTATGGGACAGCATGATAGTCTTTCTGCTTGGGCAGAACCGTATCCGCAGCTTTTTCGGCAAAGCCGCTTTTTACATCGACAAGGCGACAGGGGCGGTGTTGGGGCTGCTTGGTGTCAAACTGTTGCAGTCGGCAGTAAAGGACGGCGCGTAAACAGACGGGGGCAGAAGAAACTCTGAACAAACGTCGTCTGAAACTATTGTCCAGACGACCCTCTAATTTCTAAACACAGTTACTTTCACAAATAATTGGAGAATCACCATGTCTTCAGGACTCGTTACAGCGGCGTACATCGTAGCCGCGATACTGTTCATCTTCTCGCTGGCGGGGCTGTCCAAGCAGGAAACCGCCAAGCAGGGCTGTTATTCCGGCGTAGCCGGGATGGCGGTCGCCTTGTTCGTTACCGTGTTTTCCGAAAACACCCACGGACTGGGCTGGATCATCATCGCCATGCTGATTGGCGCCGCCATCGGCATCTACAAAGCCAAAAAAGTAGAAATGACCGAAATGCCCGAGCTGATTGCACTTCTGCACAGCTTCGTCGGCTTGGCGGCGGTTTTGGTCGGCTTCAACAGCTATATCGCACCGGGCAACGTTTCGCACGATATGCACACCATCCATCTGGTCGAAGTCTATTTGGGCATCTTCATCGGCGCCGTAACCTTTACCGGCTCGCTGGTCGCGTTCGGCAAGCTCAACGGCAAAATCAGCAGCGCGCCGTTGCAACTGCCCACCAAACACAAGCTCAACCTCGCCGCATTGGTTTTATCCTTTATCCTGATGCTGGTGTTCGTCTCCGTTGACGGCAGCGGCTTCATCCTGATCCTGATGACCCTGATCGCCCTCGCATTCGGCTGGCACTTGGTCGCCTCCATCGGCGGCGCGGATATGCCCGTGGTCGTGTCCATGCTGAACTCCTATTCCGGCTGGGCGGCCGCAGCGGCAGGCTTCATGCTCTCCAACGACCTGCTCATCGTCACCGGCGCACTCGTCGGCTCCAGCGGCGCGATTCTGTCCTACATCATGTGTAAAGCCATGAACCGCTCCTTCATCTCCGTCATCGCAGGCGGCTTCGGTACCGACGGTTCCGCCGCAGCCTCCGGCAGCCAAGAAGTCGGCGAATACCGCGAAGTCAAACCCGCCGAAGTCGCTGAAATGCTGCGCAACGCCAGCAGCGTCATCATCACCCCGGGCTACGGCATGGCAGTGGCGCAGGCGCAATACCCCGTTGCCGAAATCACTGAGCTTTTGCGTAAAAACGGCGCAGAAGTACGCTTCGGCATCCACCCCGTCGCCGGCCGCCTGCCCGGTCATATGAACGTACTGCTCGCCGAAGCCAAAGTACCCTACGACATCGTTTTGGAAATGGACGAAATCAACGACGACTTCCCCGAAACCGACGTAGTGCTGGTTATCGGTGCGAACGACACCGTCAACCCCGCCGCCCAAACCGACCCGAACAGCCCGATTGCCGGCATGCCCGTATTGGAAGTGTGGAAGGCAAAAGAAGTCGTCGTCTTCAAACGCTCGATGAACACCGGCTACGCAGGCGTACAAAACCCATTGTTCTTCAACGAAAACAGCGTGATGTGCTTCGGCGACGCGAAGAAAACCGTTGACGAGATCTTGGCGGAATTGAAGAAATAACATCTGAAGCCAAGACAAAAGGTCGTCTGAAAACCTGATTTAAAGGTTTTCAGACGACCTTTTTTGGTAATGAAGCCAGATACAATGCTCTGTTTTTATTTGAATATATAATATTGAGGGATATAAAAAATACTTCATATCAAAATAGTTTCAGATTACATTGTTTGCTAGAATAATTGATAACCAATTAACGTGTAACAGGTAATAAAAAGTTATGGGACAACACAAAAATAAACCAAATAACTCCAAGAAAAAGTCAAATGGGCTCAGGAAAAGACTCAATAGTGCTTCAAATATGACTGTAATGTTAATTGCAGGAGTCATTTCAATTGAGTTAATGTATTTTCTAATTCAATATTTTCCTAAGTGGATTTCTCTCACGGATAAAGTTCAAGAATCCGCAGGTTATTGGAATTTCCTTATTGTGTTGATTTCTGTCCCCGTCGCTTTGGTTGTTTGGCATTTTCGCGACGAAAACAATAGACAGCAAATCGAGAACCAGCGCAAAGATATTAATCTGAAAGAATTTCAAAAACTGTCCGAATGGGTCAGCGGCGCGCATTTGCCGGAAATAAAAACCGTCAGTAAAACCACACAGAAAAGCAGCTCAAAAGACGGGACAGAAATTACAGAACAAACGACGGAACAATCCGAAGAATATGCCAAAAAACCTGAGACCGCCGATTTTGATACCTTCAGCAAACGGGACGGTGCGGTCGCTTTGCAGATTTCCGCTATCTATAATCTACTGCCGTTTTTTCGAGGTGATTACGGGGAAAGTTTCCGTCGTCCAGCATTTAATCTGTTGAAGTCCGCTTGGCAGGCGATGCAGCAAGATAGTTTGAAGAAGCTGGGTGGAGCTCATTTATCTGATGAAAAGAGAAAGAAAATTTTTGATGAACTGAGGCAAAAAGCAAAAAGCCCGATGGGCGTGGCTTTAACGCAAGTGTTATTGAGTTTGAATCAGGAAAACAAGAAACTCAATTTGCGTGATTTTCCTGAAATGCTGCCTAGTATTTGTTTAGTTGGGATGAATTTCCATTTGAGCGGAGTAGATGAAATTGCCAGGGATTTGTCGGGATTAAAGTTACAAGGT
>NZ_AEPF01000093.1 GCF_000193735.1 Neisseria sicca 4320 | reverse complement strand
CCGCTGCCGTCATTGACGCCACCATTATTCAAACCGCCGGCAGCAAACAGCGTCAGGCCATAGAAGTCGATGAAGAAGGACAAGTCAGCGGCCAAACCACACCGAGTAAGGAC
>NZ_AEPF01000094.1 GCF_000193735.1 Neisseria sicca 4320 | reverse complement strand
GCCCCTTACGATTTCAGACGACCTTTTTTTATTTTTTCAACAGGTGCAGCAGATATTGACCGTATTGGTTTTTTGCCATCGGGCGGGCGAGTTCTTCCAAGCGCTCGTCTGAAAGCCAGCCGTTGCGCCAAGCGATTTCTTCGAGGCAGGCAACTTGCAGGTCTTGGATGTTTTGCACGGTTTGGACGAATGAGGCAGCTTCGTGCAGGCTTTCGTGCGTACCGGTGTCCAACCATGCAAAGCCGCGTCCCAAAAGCTGGACGGACAATGAACCATCGTCAAGATACATTTGGTTGAGTGTGCTGATTTCGAGTTCGCCGCGTGCGGAGGGTTTGACTTGTTTGGCAAACTCGACGACGCGGTTGTCGTAGAAATATAAGCCTGTTACCGCCCAGTCGGATTTGGGCTGTTTCGGTTTTTCCTCGATGGATAAGGCGTTGAATTTTTCATCAAATTCAACGACGCCGAAACGTTCGGGGTCTTTGACTTGGTAGCCGAACACGGTGGCGCCGTGTTTTTTAGAAGCGGCTTGTTTCAGAGTTTGGGTGAACGACTGGCCGTAGAAAATATTGTCGCCCAAGACCAAGCAGACGTTGTCGTTGCCGATAAACTCTTCACCGATGATGAATGCTTGCGCCAAGCCGTCGGGGCTGGGCTGCTCGGCGTAGCTGATGGAGATGCCGAAATCGCTGCCGTCGCCGAGCAGTCGTCTGAAAGAGGGATTGTCTTCGGGGGTGGTGATGACTAAGATTTCGCGTATTCCTGCCAACATCAATACGGACAAGGGGTAGTAAATCATGGGTTTGTCGTACACGGGCAGAAGCTGCTTGGACACGCCGCGCGTGATGGGGTAGAGGCGTGTGCCGCTGCCGCCGGCAAGGATGATGCCTTTCATGGGTTTCTCCTGAAGTGATGTATTTTGATTTTCAGACAACCTTTCTGATTGAAAAGGTCGTCTGAAAACTTATTTACCAGTGCCCAGACGTTCCAGACGATAGCTGCCGTTCAAGACATTTTGCCACCAGGTTTTATTGTCCAAATACCATTGCACCGTTTTGCGGATACCGGATTCGAACGTTTCCTGCGGTTTCCAGCCTAGTCCCCTGCCGATTTTGGCGGCGTCGATGGCGTAGCGCACGTCATGGCCGGGGCGGTCTTGTACAAAAGTAATCAAATCTTCGTAACGCGCAACGCCGGCAGGTTTTTCAGGTACAAGTTCTTCCAGCAGGGCGCAGATGGTTTTGACCACTTCGATATTGGCTTTTTCATTGTGACCGCCGATATTGTAGGTTTCGCCGACGACGCCTTCGGTAACGACCTGATACAACGCGCGGGCGTGGTCTTCGACAAACAGCCAGTCGCGGATTTGCATCCCGTCGCCGTACACGGGCAGCGGTTTGCCGTCGAGCGCGTTCAGAATCATTAACGGGATGAGTTTTTCGGGGAAATGGTACGGACCGTAGTTGTTCGAGCAGTTGGTTACGATGGTGGGCAAACCATAAGTTCGCAACCATGCGCGCACGAGGTGGTCGCTGGATGCTTTAGAGGCAGAGTAGGGGCTGGACGGGGCGTAAGGTGTGGTTTCGGTAAACAAATCGTCCGTACCGTGCAAATCGCCATAGACTTCATCGGTGGAAATATGGTGGAAACGGAAAGCTTCGCGTTTTTCAGACGACATTTGCTGCCAATAGGCACGAGCGGCCTCGAGCAGGTTGAACGTGCCGACAATGTTGGTTTGGATGAATTCGCCGGCAGAATCGATGGAGCGGTCAACATGACTTTCCGCCGCCAAGTGCATCACAGCATCGGGCCGGTGTTGGGCAAACACGCGGTCAAGTTCGGCACGATCGCAAATATCCACCTGCTCAAGAGCGTAACGAGGGCTGTCGGCAACGTCGGTCAGCGACTCGAGATTGCCTGCGTAAGTTAATTTGTCGAGATTGATGACGGAATCTTGGGTATTTTGGATGATGTGGCGAATAACTGCCGAGCCGATAAAGCCCGCGCCGCCGGTAACGAGGATTTTTTTCATGAGAGGGGTCTAAGATACAGTACAGTCACGAATTATAACTGTATCTATATTTTTTGCATCTTAAAATTTAACTTAATGTTACGTAATTTTCTATTGATTCTGTTTTTCTTTACAATTGTGTAATGTTCTCTATGACATAAAGGAACAACTCTGCTGTTTAAAATTCAATTTGATGATGTGAACGATTTTTTAGGATGAAGCCTTTTCGCATGGGCGGAAGTTAGGCGTGCCGGAACACAAAATGCGCTCTGCCTGCCGTATATCTTGCTTTTGCCGATATGGTGCTTGGCATGATTCCTGTTGTCTGTACGTTTATTGATATTTTCTTACAGCCGAGCCGCCGTACTTTGAAGGTCATCAATGAACATGTGTGCAGCGAGTATGGCATCGACTATGACTTGCATTTGGAAGCGTCCTTTTATGCACGCAGCTTTGGAGAAGAAACAACAACAATCAGATTTTTGGCGCAAACCAGTTGCGGCTTGGTTTTATCTGCATATGCCTGATTTTTTCGGTTTGATTGTGCTTGTGATTTGAATGGAGATATATAGCAGGCTAAGTCTAAATCAATATTGCGTTGCAATGTCCCAGTATAGAGAGAATGGCTCTCTAAGTATGAGCGTACCAAGTGGACTGGTTTCGTACTGTCTATACTATCTGCGATTTTGCCCTAATTTAAACTTAACCTGCTATATCTAAAACATACGTTTAGGTCTTGCTGCCTAAACGTGCAGCCAACGGCAAAGCGCTGACTTAATTGATATCCAAACGTTCCATACGGTAGCGCATGGAGCGGAAGCTGATGCCTAAAAGCTTGGCTGCCTGAGTGCGATTGTAACGGGTTTGCTGCAACGCTTGTTCAATAATGCCGCGCTCGATTTGGTCAAGGTAGTCTTGAATCTGCATGGTGCGCGGATCAAACGGCGGAAGCGGCTGGTGATCCAAAGTTTCGCCTTTTCGTGTTTCGGAATCGGCGATGTCGTCGAGAGCGAGGTTTGGATGGTCGTTTTTCGGCGTCGGCGTATTTTGAATTTGCAAATCATCCAGTTGGATGACTTGTCCGACAGTCAGGGCGACGGCGCGTTCGAGGATGTTTTCAAGTTCGCGGAAGTTGCCTGGATAGCTGTAATGCAGCAGGGCTTCTTGCGCTTTGGGACTGAGTTTGTAGGTTTGCGTACCGTGGCGGTGTTTGTAGAGCAGGTACAGAATCAGCGCGCCCAAGTCTTCACGCATTTCGCGCAGGGGCGGCATGTGCAGGGTAACGACGTTGAGGCGGTAATATAAGTCTTGACGGAATGCGCCGCTGTCAACAAGGGCTTCGAGGTTTTTGTGGGTGGCGCAGATGATGCGGACATCGACGAAAGTTTCACGGGCATCACCGATGCGGCGCACGGCTTTTTCTTGGATGGCGCGCAGGAGTTTGACCTGCATGGTAAGCGGCAAGTCGGCAACTTCGTCGAGGAACAATGTGCCGCCGTCGGCGTGTTGGAAGAAGCCGAGACGGTCTTGGTCGGCGCCGGTAAAGCTGCCTTTTTTGTAGCCGAAGAATTCGCTTTCCATCAGGTTTTCAGGAATCGCGCCGCAGTTGACCGCGATAAATGGCTTGTCGGCGCGATCGGACAATTCGTGAATGGTGCGCGCCGCCTGCTCTTTACCGGTACCCGATTCGCCGGAAATATAAACGGGCACGCCGCTGCGGGCGAGGCGGCGAATCAGGTGGCGGACTTCGACCATTTGAGGCGAACTGCCGAGCAGCCGCGGCATATCTTCTTCGCCGCCCAATTCCAGCACGTCTTCGTTCGCACGCATGGCGATTTCACCAGTGGCAAAGCGTTCTTTCATGGAACGCAGACCTTCAGGAACGGTAACGGAGCCGCTCAAATCGCGCTTGGGCGGTTTGGGGGGCGTTTTCGGTTTGTTGAATGCGGCGGCGACGGGCGCAGACGGTTTTTCGGTCGGCGGCTGGGCAATCTCGTCCGTGCTGTTGGAAACGGAAACGGCGGATTTAACCAGCGAGCGCAGTTGTGAAAGGGTAATGGGTTTTTGCAGGTAGTCGAACGCGCCCGCATTCAGCGCTTCGACCGCCTGGTCGGCATTACCGAAAGCAGTAATGACGGCGACGGGCGTGTCGAGCATGAGTTCGTCTATGTATTGGACGACTTCGAGACCGGAGCCGTCGGGCATCCGCATATCGGTCAAGACAAGGGAATAGTCGTTGTTGTCGAGCTTGTCTTTGGCATCTTCTACGCCGACGGCGGTCTGCACACGCAGCCCCATCTTCATCAGCGTCATTTCCATCAAGTCGCGGATGTCTGCCTCGTCGTCGACGACCAATACTGGATCTTGCAGCTTACTCATTGTGTTCTCTCGGTAAAATCAGTTCGAATCCATTCATTTCAGGGTGGTAATGGAGTTGGCCCATATTGGCGTGTGCCAGTTCGCGGGCAACGTACAATCCCAATCCCGTACCTTGTTTTTCAGTGGTGTAGAACGGCTCGAAGAGATGGTTGCGGACTTCGGGCGAAATGCCTTTGCCGTTATCGGCAACGACGATGGAAATATGCATTCTGCCGCTGGGGCGAATCAGGACGGTAATCGCATTCTCGTCCTGACGGCTGTGCCGCCACGCGTTATTACAGAGATTCCACATGATTTGTTGGATGTGCATCACATCAGCGAGGACGGTAAGGTTGTTGCCGTCCATATTCATGCGCAGGCAGCCGATGGCTTCGGAATTGTTGAGCGTGAACTCTTGTTTGAAGTCGAGCCAGAATTTCATCAGATTAATCGGCTCGCGGCTGATGTTGTCGCGCTTGTTGAGCAGGGAGATGTCTTCCAACATTTTGTCGATGCGCTGGATGTTGCTGTCGATAATGCCGCACAGTTTGGCTTTAACGGGATCAGGTTCGGCATCGGCATCACTTTCTTGCAGCAAGTCGCTGGCGTGACGGATGGCGGACATCGGATTGCGGATTTCGTGGGCAAGGTTCGCAGTAAGCTGTCCGAGCGAGGTAAGCTTGGTGGACATGGCCTCTGCTGCCACTTCGCGCAACGAACGGACATACAGCATAAGCAGTTCCGTCTGTTCCTGAATCAGGGGGACGGCGCGAACATGCATGGCGTGTTGGAAGATGTGGATATCGGTTTCAAACGGTTTGTCGGGATGATATTGCCAGCGTGTCACCAATTCGCCGAACACGACTTCTTGCTGGTCAACCACCAAACTGGGGAAATAGGTTTTTGCCTGTTTGTTGAAAAGCCAGACGCGCTGGGTGCTGTCGATGACGATAACGGCTTCCTGCACGCGGTTGAGAACGAGGCGGTTCAGGCCGCTGATGCGACGGTAGGCAAGCTGATGGCGGCTGGCGGATTCGGTCGCCTGCTCCAAATAGCGGGCGGCGAACGAAGTCAGCATGGCAACAAGGTAACACGCGCCGCTAAGCAGGACCGTAGTAATCAGAGGCTGCGTATCCCAATCAAACGGATGCAGGCGGATGCTGCCGTCGAGCAGCAGATTGAAGAAAAACAGCATGGACGCGTAGCCTGCGTACAGCATGGGGTAATGCCCGTAGCTGAGGAGGCAGGACGTCGCAACGAAAGGAAGGACAAGGATGCCGAAGCCCGAATCGACTCCGCCGGCGATATACACCAGTATCATCATCATCGAAATATCGACGACTGCGCTGGCGTTGGGCAGATCCATAGTCTGCCATTGCCAGTCCGGACGGGCGACGGACAACAAGATGAGGAAGGAATACAGCGCAGCCCAGCTGTAAAATTCGACGGGCGGGAATGACATGCCGACGTGGGCACCATTGCTGTAAACGCCAAAAGCATGCATAACCAACAGCGGCAGCACGATGGCAATGCGGGCGATATTGATTAAACCGGGTATCCGCTCACTCAGGTTTCCCAGTTCCTGAAAGCCGGATTTACTCATATCCGCAACCCTTTTTGTTTATTTTTATCATTATTAGTACCTGTTTTTGAAATCGTTCTGCGATATTTCTGCAGACGGTCGTAAATATTTTTTTAATTTTGTCAGCATAACATAAAACGACCGTGTTTTCTAGGTTTTCAATGTGTTACCGCGCCTTTTTGTTGTTTATGCGGAGGCAGCGGACAAGGCTTTCAGACGACCTGACACGTCCAAAACCTTCCCTTTTTTGCCGCGCTTGCCGTCGATGTCGCAAATGCGCAATTTTTCCTGATGCGCCGCACCGCGCTTGCCGACGGTTTCGACGATGAATTCCGCAGCCGTGGTCACGAGGACGTGTTCCAAAGACGCGCCGTCGGTCAGCGACATCAACTGCAAACCGCGCCCTTTGGGCATGACTTTGAGTTCGCCGATGGAAAACGCCAAGAGGCGGTGGTCGTTGCTTGCCAGTACGATTTTGCAGTCGGGATTGATGAGCGAGGAGGCATAGACGGCAATGGGCGGCAGGACGGTTTCACCGCTGTCCACGGTCATTACCACTTTGCCCGCTTTCACGCGTCCGACCATATCGCCCAGTTTGGCGATGAAGCCGTAGCCGCCGCTGCCTGAAAGCAGGTAATGCTGTTCGGGCTGTCCGGTGAGCATGGCGACGGGTTTCGCTCCGTTTTGCAGCTCGATTAACGATGAAACCGGTACGCCGTCGCCGCGCCCGCCGGGGATTTCGGCGGCATCAAGCGTGTAGGTTCTGCCCAATGAATCCAGGATGACGACGGGTAAAACAGTGCGGCCTTCGAGGGTTTGTTTGAGGCGGTCGCCTTCTTTGAACGCGGTTTGGCTCAAATCGAGGTTGTGTCCGGCACGGCTGCGTATCCAGCCTTTTTCCGACAAAATCAGTGTGATGGGTTCGTCAGCGGTAGTCTGCGTCAGCACGGCGCGTCCGGCCTCTTCCACCAGCGTGCGGCGCGCGTCGCCGAACTGCTTCATGTCCGCCTGCATCTCTTTGATAATCAGCTTGCGTTTTTCGTTTTCGTCGCCCAAAAGGATATTCAGACGACCTTGTTCTTCGCGCAATTCGTTCAATTCTTTTTCGAGTTTGAAACCTTCCAAACGCGCCAACTGACGCAGGCGGATTTCCAAAATGTCTTCGGCTTGGATTTCGGTCAGCCCGAACGCAGCCATCAAATCGGCTTTCGGGTCGTCTGATTCGCGGATGACTTTAATCACTTCGTCGATGTGCAGAAAGACTTTCAGACGACCTTCAAGGATGTGCAGCCGTTTTTCCACTTGGTTCAAACGGAATTTCAGACGACGTGTTACGGTCACGACGCGGAAATCCAACCATTCCTGCAAAATCGTTTTCAGGTTTTTCTGCGCGGGGCGGTTGTCCAAACCCATCATCACCAAGTTCATGGACACATTGCCTTCCAGCGAAGTCTGCGCCATCAACGTGTTGATGAAGGTATCCGTATCGATGCGGCTGGATTTCGGCTCGAACACCAGACGCACGGGATGTTCGCCGTCGGACTCGTCGCGCACACGGTCGATTAAATCCAGCATCAGCTTTTTGGTATTGAGCTGGTCTTGGTTCAGCTGCTTTTTACCCGCTTTCGGTTTCGGGTTGGTTTGTTCTTCGATTTCGGCAAGGATTTTGGCGGAATTGGCGTTCGGCGGCAGCTCGGTCACAATCACGCGCCATTGTCCGCGTGCCAGCTTCTCGATTTCATAACGCGCACGCACGCGCACGCTGCCTTTGCCGGTTTCGTAAATACGGCGCAATTCGTCCGCAGGCGTAATGATTTGACCGCCGCCGGCAAAATCGGGAGCGGGGATGTATTGCATCAGGTCGGCGGTTTCCAGCGTCGGCTTTTTCAACAGCGCAATCGCCGCCTGCGTGACTTCGTTTAAATTGTGCGACGGAATTTCGGTCGCCATGCCCACTGCAATACCCGACGCACCGTTGAGCAATACCATAGGCAGGCGGGCGGGCAGGTGCAGCGGTTCGTCAAACGCGCCGTCGTAGTTCGGTACGAAATCCACCGTCCCCTGATTGATTTCGGACAACAGCAATTCCGCAATCGGCGTCAGCCGCGCTTCGGTGTAACGCATCGCTGCCGCCCCGTCGCCGTCGCGCGAACCGAAGTTGCCGATGCCGTCGATTAAGGGGTAGCGCAAGGTAAAATCCTGCGCCATCCGCACCATCGCTTCATAGGCGGAACTGTCGCCGTGCGGGTGGTATTTACCCAAAATCTCACCGACCACGCGCGCCGATTTCACCGGCTTCGCCCCTGCCGTCAAACCCATATCGCGCATGGCAAACAAAATGCGCCGTTGTACGGGCTTTTGTCCGTCTGAAACTTCAGGCAGCGCGCGGCCTTTGACCACGCTCATGGCGTATTCGAGATAGGCGCGTTCGGCGTACTGACCTAATAGCAGGTAGTCTTCGCCGACGGGAGAGGGGACGGAAACGTGTTCGTTCATAAGGAAGCTGGAATGAAAGATAAAGGGCTATATTGTAAAATAAAAATGGGGTTTCTGTTAGAGAAGGACAGTTCGTACTGAGTTTTGATTGGGTATCGGCGGGAAGTTTATAGAATTTTAGACATTAAGGGTCGTCTGAAAAGCTTTGGTTTGAAAAAAGTAGGTATCGGCATTCTATAAAACTTCATAGTTTCGAAAATGCAGCAGTTATTCGTACACAATGCCTGCAATTATCTCATGTTCGTTTAGTCCGCCGTATTGTTGTTCCCAATCATGTGAGGCTTCGAGAGTATCGCATTCTTGGGCAACGGATAATTGGATGCCGTCCATTTTGTCGGAGGCCATTCCGCTAAGGCGGTCGCACATCTCGGCAGAGAGATTTTGTTCGGAAGATTGATGGGCTTCTGAATAACTGAAAGGAAATGCCAAAAATCCTAAAACGAAGGCAGCAACGGCGAGCCATGCATTTTTACGGTAACGGGTCATTTATATCCTCCAATCAAATAAAACTAAGATTTTTCTTACTTGCTTGTATCAAACAGTCTTTGCTTCATGAAAATCTGATTACAATCATCGTAATGCGGGCCATGTTTTTACCTGATTATGGCTCAAGAAGGCCTGGCTTGTTTGAAGCGTTGGAAGAATCATACTAAGCAAAAACAAAAAATGCAATACTTTTTCTTAATTCAACTAATATTTTTCTTACATTTTTAATAAAACTAAGGTAAAATAAACTCAAGTGCTTCATTGTAGGAGGCGCATTTCAGCCTGAGGATTGATATGGATACATTTAAAGACAGATTGGTGTTTTTGTGGAAAGACGAAGCGCGTCAAGCCAAAATTGCCGCAGACATTGATATGACTATTGCGGGATTTAGTAGGATTTGGAACGAAGGCGGATTGCCGAAATCGGAAACTCTAAAAAAAATCAAACAACTGAAAGGTTGCAGTATTGACTGGCTGTTGACTGGGGAGGGGAGTCCGTTCCCTAATGCGCAAGTTCCGTCTTCTACTGCAGTTGCTTATGATACATTGGGCAATCCGGTTGATATCGACGAGTTTGTCTTTGTTCCGCGTTATGATATTCAGGCTGCCGCCGGACATGGGCGGTTAGTAGGTGATGAAAAACCTGTTTTTACCATGGCATTCCGTCGGTATTGGGTAGAAAATTATGTTACCCGTGATACTAAAAACCTTTCCGTTATTTCTGTAAAGGGGGATTCTATGGAAGGGGTTTTGAATGATGGAGATACTATTTTAATCAATCATGCTGAGACTGCGCCGAAGGATGGGCTGTACGTTTTGAGACTTAATGAGAATTTGTTGGTAAAACGATTACAGCTGGTGCCAGGCGGGGTGGTGAATGTGATTTCCGCCAATGAGGCTTATCCGACTTTTGAAATTGATTTGAATAATTTGACGGACGATGTTGCCATTATCGGACGTGTCGAGTGGTTCGGGCGAAATATTTGAATAGTTTAGTCCTTGTATTTTCAGACGACTTGTTTAAGTAGTAACCTATGGTGTTTTTCTCTATTGATAAATATAGAGGCGGACTCCATCTTGCATGGAGAAGTCCGTGAAGCTGCAACTCTTGATGCCGGTCAATCTGAGGGCAGACTTGCTTTAGGTTAAGGTTTGCAGGACAATATCGAAAATATTCATATAAAAGGAAACACATCATGTCAGAAGAAAGTCCAATTATTTTCACTGATAGCTGCTGTACCAAGGTTGCCGATTTGATTGCAGAAGAAAACAATCCCGATTTGAAATTGCGCGTGTTTGTTAATGGCGGAGGTTGTTCGGGATTCCAGTATGGTTTTACTTTTGACGAAATCAAAAATGATGACGATTTTGAAATTCAAAAAAACGGCCTGACTTTCTTAGTAGATCCGATGAGCTACCAATATTTAGTTGGAGCGGAAATTGATTACACCGAAAGTTTGCAAGGCTCACAATTTGTTATTCGTAATCCGAATGCGGAAACGACTTGCGGTTGCGGATCATCCTTCTCAGTTTGAGTGGCGAGGAGACAAAAAAGGCCGTTTGTTTATACAAACGGCCTTTCGTTTATAATTGCTTTTCAATAAAAATCATCTGTCTTATAATCTATAATTCCCTTTGGGAATATTTACTCATGTACTATTATGTTGTCTGTTATTTTGATTGGCATCTGGCTTTGTGCCGATAGGGATGTTTATATAAAAGGAATAACTATCAGATATTTGAGTAATTTAATAAATTCCGAGAGTAGTGTCTAAGTCAGATGATAAGTTGACGGATCGCTGCCGTGTATTATGGTATAGGAAAATCAAGCCGGTTTCCGTGAATGGGATTAAAAGTTCGGTTTGTTCTAGGATAACAATGAAAAACTCTGACAAACTTTACGATGTTTATGTTTCTTATCCGCCAGATGTCGATCATGAGCGTATCAATGCATGTCTATATGATAACTTGCCGAAAAAAGAAGCAGAAGATTTGGTTCAGGCACTTTCTGAACGTCCGCAAGCGATTATTGCTGAGAATTGTACACAGGACGAGCGCGAGAATGCGCAGCAGTATTTCAACTACTTGGGACTTGATGTTATTGTGCGTCAATCCATGGAGTTGCAGGTAAGCGAGACTGAAGGTGAAAACGAGGAAGCCTCTTTAAAGCAATGTCCCGTTTGTATGACGATTACTGAGGATGTGGCAGCGGATGAATGTGCCGTCTGCCATTTCCATTTTGCCAGTGCAACCGAACAAATTATCCAACGCAAACGCATAGAATGGCAGGAAAAGGTTGCGTTCGAACATAAAAAACAAGCTGAAATCGCTCACAAATTGCAACTTGAAAAAGAGCGGGAAGAGAAGTTGATGCGGAAAGAAATCCGTGCCGAGCTTGAAAGCAAATTGCGGCAGGAGTTGGGACAGGATCCTAGACTGGAAGCAATCACTTCCAAGCGCAACATGATTGTTCTGGTTTCTGTTTTGGGTGTGTTGGTTATGTTCGGCTTGGTGGCGGCGGGATATTTGGCAGCCAAATACCTTTGAGGAATGCTTTTAAATTTGAATATATCGAAGGCCGGATTTCGTTTTTGAAATCCGGTTTTTACTATTGGGATGTCCTGCTATGAAGAGTTATATTGATTTTATGAGGATGCTGTATCGTGTCTATTGAAACGGACTGTCCAATGTACCATAATCCGATGTTCCATTCCTATTAAAACAATAAAGGTCAAAATCATGTGCCAACTGCTCGGCATGAATTGTAATACCCCAACGGACATTATGTTTTCCTTTGAAGGCTTCCGCCGCCGCGGCGGCATTACCGACCATCACGCAGATGGATTCGGTATCGGTTTCTTTGAAGGGGAAGGTGTACGCTTGTTCCACGATGACAAGCCCAGCTCCGATTCTCCGGTTGCCGACCTGGTTCGCGCCTATCAAATTAAATCTGAAAACGTCATTGCCCACATCCGTAAAGCCTCGCAAGGGCAGACCTCTTTGGCCAATACCCATCCTTTTATGCGTGAAATGTGGGGTGAATATTGGCTCTTTGCGCATAACGGACATTTGATTGATTTTTATCCGGAACAAGGCGAGTATTACCATGCTGTCGGTAAGACCGACTCCGAACGTGCATTTTGTTATATCCTCAACCGGCTTCGCAGCCGCTTTGCTGAGAAACCTGATTCCGATACTTTGTTTGATGCCGTTGCTGCGCTAACTCACGAAATTCGCCGCTTCGGATTGTTCAATTTTGTGATGTCCAACGGCGACTGCCTGTTTGCCCATGCCAGTACGCTGCTGCACTATATCGTGCGTAAAGCTCCTTTCGGCAAGGCACGGCTTTTGGACGATGACGTGATGATTGATTTTTCCGCAGTTACCACCCCGAATGACAGAGTCTCCGTTATCGCCACACTGCCACTGACACGCGACGAAACTTGGTCGCAATTAGCTGTTGATGAATTAGTCATGTTCCGAGACGGCGATATTGTCCGCAGCGACCGCCCCGAAAGCGCTGTTTACATGAGTGCGGAAGAGGGGTTGGCAATCGCCCGCGCAGTCGGCGTGTCCGTATAAATATGAAAGGTCGTCTGAAAAATGTTCAGACGACCTTTTCCATGCTGATCGTATCAATAATTGGTCGAGCAGAACTGCTCACGTTTTTCCGCATCGGCGGCATAACACGTCAAGCCCATGCCCGCCGCGTTGCTGTTGCTCGCCTTCGCCCCAGGTTTTTTGTTCACCAAAACCTTGCCGTTTTTCCCAATTTCCACGGTTACGCCCTTGCCGTTTTTCAGCTTCCATTTCAACACCTGCGCATCGGCATTCTGACACTTGTTGACCGAACAGCCGCCTTCAGTCGCTACATTACCGTTTTTATAAATCACACACTGCTGTTGGCTGTCGGTACAGGCCGCATAGGCAGCAACGGAAAAACAGGAAATCAGCGCGGCAAACAAAACAGGTTTCATGGTTTGGCTCCTTAGGTGGTGATGATGGGTTTGCAATATCTCAAACTATACGCCTGTTCGTATCGATAAGCCATCGGGCGTCAGGTAAGCAATATATTGATTCGATATTGGGTAAGTTTCAAATGTTATCAATCAGTTGGTAATAAAATATTCATCAGCGCGATATTGATATAGTAGTTGCTTCTGCCTATCTTTTCTTTGTGCAGGAATCCGCCTTCTGTCAGTTCGTCCAGGTATTTGGCGGCACTGGGGCGGGAAACTTTCAGCGTTTTCATCAGGAAATCGATTTTTGTGTAGGGATGATTGAACAGGTGGTTAATCAGGTCTTGGCTGTAGAAGTTGAAGTTTTCCCTGATGCGGTGTTTGTAGTCCAGCATCGCCTGATGGATCTGCTGCACGGTATCGATGCCGTCCTTGGCGGTTTGTTCCACGGCTTCCAGCATATACAGCAGCCAACCTTCCCATTCGCCCGTATCGCGTACGTGTTGCAGCAGGCGGTAATATTCGCTTTTGTTCCGCACCAGATAGCGGCTGAGGTATAAGACGGGAATATCCAGCAATCCGGTTAAAACCAAATCCAGCACATTGATAATCCTGCCTGTTCTGCCGTTGCCGTCGTAAAACGGGTGAATGCTTTCAAACTGGTGGTGGAGCAGCGCCATGCGGATAAGCGGGTCGATAGGTTTTTCCGTGTTGTCGTCGTTGATAAATGCTTCCAATCTGCCCATCAGGCGAATGATGTCGTCCGTATGTTGCGGTGGCGTATAGACGGTTTTGCCGGTACGGTCGTTTTTCAGCATCGTTCCCGACTGTTTGCGGAATCCGGCACGGTTCTTTTCCAACTCGGCCTGTATCGTCAAAATATGATTGTTGGTCAGCATTCCGTGTTCTTGGATAAGGCCGAAGCCGCAATGCAGTGCTGAAGCATAATTCTGCACTTCTTTGATGGCAGGACTAGACGGGCTTGCTGATATTCCTGCGCGGAACAGTTCGTCATGGGGTGGTAATGATATTTTCGATTTCGGAACTGTCTTTGGCTTCCTGCAAAGACAGTGTGTTAATCAGAATGCCTTGGTTGGGAATACTGCGGCAGATGCCTTTTAATTCGGCCAGATAACGATGGGCGGAAGCCAGTTTTTTCAAGACGGCGACCGTTTCGAAATCTATTTCGGGAGGGAATTGTTCGATCGAGTACATTTTAGGGTTTCGGTTAAATGATAAAAAAATCCGTTTTTTCGTTCTTA
>NZ_AEPF01000095.1 GCF_000193735.1 Neisseria sicca 4320 | reverse complement strand
AGAATTTAATTGCAGGGCTTCCACCTGCTCCCCGACGTATTGCCGGTAGTCAGCCCTTAACGTCAGGCAGGACGTTTGATATAGTCAGGTCTCCTACAACCAACTTTATCAAAAAAGGTAAATCCATGAGATCGCAAAAACCACCTTCCATATTGGATTCCATCAATCAGCAACTTGAATATTTAAACGGTGAAGTTGACAGCCTGTGCAGTGATGTAAGCGAATTGTCCTTTAAATGGGATATGCGCGAAAATGTTAGGATAGATGGGACAGATAAACTGTTAGAACATTCCCTTCTCCTATCGGTTTTATTGTTTCGAGCCATAAAAGAGGACAAAGGAGAATTGTTGGATATGGCAGAACAGGAACTGCATTCACTTTTGAAAACAGCAGTTGACAGCAAAACCAATCTTTCTGTTTCTTCCCGTTTTTGGCAGCGTTTGATTGATGCTTGCGGCGATACATACGACACGAGAAGCCTCAAGAGTTCGATAAAATAATGTTTATCCTCTAGCCTTTAAAATTTCCCTCAATACAGATTCAACCTCTTGTGTTGCCTCCTCGATGGAAACCTGTTTCTGCCCGAAAATACTGGCGAAGAACGCCTTAACCAGCAGTTTCCGTTCTTCCTTGCTGTAATCGTCTTGGGGAATCACGCCCCGTGAAATCATGCGCTCCAGCATTTCACGTTCTTCCTGATCGCGGCGGTATTCCACTGCATGGCGCATTTTGGCATCTATGTTTGCCTTCAGTCGGACTAAGGTGTCGTTCTCTTGCTTCATTTCGTGTCTCCGTCAAAACAGGTAACTCTGATAACTACTTCCCATTCAGCTCTCGAATTCGATCACTCAATTCTTCCATTTGTCCCTCGTCTAGGTTAATCATCTAATACCCACATACAAACAAGTGCCATAAAACTCAAGATAATAAATGGACTTGCTATAAGAAAAGTTATCAGGTTGGCCGTATATGTTAATTTGATAGTCATTGCTGAAAGCAATATACCAATTACTATTACAAGAAACTTCGTATACACAGGAATCTTCTTTTAACTTGATTTGAAATGCAGGGCTTCCACCTGCTCCCCGACCTATTGCCGGTAATCAGCCTTATCAGAGCATCGCTCATACGGCAGGGTGTGATAAATACCATACCGCCGATTTTTACCCTCCCGTTACTGATGATTGTTCACGGGCAAAGTACTTGTTCACACAACATCACACACGGACGGTATTGGAACCGCTCAGTCTTTTCGTTCCGAGCCGCTGAGTTGCGCGCCGCCTTTGATGTAGCTAGGCGGTAGAAAGGTCGTCTGAAACCGTTTTCAGACGACCTTGGGAATAGGAGGGCATTTCTCCACCCGTGTTAAGATTGGTTACCATATCTTCTCTTTACACGAAACAAGAAATGCCCATGGAAAAACATTCAAAAGACTTAGCAAACCAAATCGGGGCAGTTTTGCCATAAGGAAAAATGATACGGCCTGCTATCGGTTCATATTTGACAATCCCATCAAAATAGAGATGAAAGAATACCCATCACTTAAAAAATGAGGAGCAACCGTGGCATGAGCCTACATCCAAGGATGCCCAAATAATTATTTCAGATAAAATCCACACCTGAAAGCCGTTGGTTATCGTTATCAAAGCCGATTGCCTGTCGTACTCTTTCCAACCTCGGAATATATGGAAAGAATGCAACAACGCCCATGTTAAAATTATAGACAGCCTGATTTTATTGCAGCAGTCCATCTTATCATTCATCTCCAAATGTGAACTCAGGTGGTAGAAAAGGTCGTCTGAAACTTCTAACGACCTGAAATTAACCTTACTTATTTTGTTATGGACGTAAGCTCCATTTTCAAATCATGTTTTTTGCAATCAAACATAATATCCTTGATGTTTCCAAGTGTAATGGTTTTCCCAACTATACATCTTTGCACATTTTCTTTTTGAATAGCAGTTCCACTGAGGGGGATATATTTATATGGGTTTACTTTTGAAACAAATCCAAATAGGAGTAAATACAGGAAGAATGCTACGCAAGCTATAAATCTTGGAAGTTCACTACCTTTCCAATTGCATATAAAATAAATGGAGTTAGCTGCAAAAATTAATAAACTAATAGAAAGGAATACCCATCCCCAAACGCTAGGAAATCCATAATCATCAAAAAACCAATTAAGAATAAAAGACATCGTTTTCATCTTTCTTGAATAAATCCCGAAAACTGCTCCTGAAATTGCTTCGCTATCTCAGCAATATCAAAACCTGCTTCTAATCCAAATTGACCTTTCGTTAAATACAATCCAAATTGTTCTTGATATTTTTTTGCTATACCTGCTTCAACGTAACAGATTTCAGGATCATCATGACGCGGAAAATAAAACTCTGGATGAGGGATAATGTATGAACCAGCTCGCAATTCTAAAAACTCACAGATTTCCGCTGCTTTAATTTGCAGGGCTTTAATTTCATCCTTTGTCATATTTGTCATAACTTTATCTTTGAACTATAATAAAATATCTGAAATAATAAACCTTATTATTATTTCGAATGAACCCAAACGGAAACCCACTTGTGCAAGAAGTGGGCTTGGATTTGGATACATGTTTAAAGACGGGTAGAGCCGTCTGAACATTGGGCATACACCCTATCGGGTTTATCCGATAAATACCCGCTCACGGCGGGGAAAAGAAAAACCAAAATGTATTTTGCAGCTTGTCCGCAGATTATCGCTGCTGCATCGGGAGTACGTCCCGATTAAAAAATACGTCCAACTTGCCGCCTGTTACCGGACCCTCTCATCAGGCTACCCGGATGCGCGGCATTTTTTTTTGGGCAGGTTGAATGCTGCCCGCAACCGTTTATCCGATTTACCCAAAGACTCTATCGCCTTTTCTACGCCTGTTATTCCAGTTGGGAAGACCGAAATAACTACGAAGGCCGGTTGCTTACGTTCCAAACTGTTAAAGAGCTTTCTGCGTTATTTGCAGAATATATTTGCATTATAAGCAGATTATTTTCTGCGTCAAGTGCAAATTTGACTTTTTTGAAAATAAAAAGGTCGTCTGAATTTTCAGACGACCTTTTTATTGGGACGGTTGGAAATTATCCGTGGATGTCAGCTAATAATGCTTTCTTGATTGAGTTGAAGGTATTGTAAGAAGTTATTTTATAGATGACGCAAACCGAAATTAGGAGAATAACGACAAGCGGTGTGAAGATTTTTTGTAGAAAGAGTTCTACAAAAGGAAGCAATCCTATGGTTGGCATGACGATATACTTCATCACTATTGGAAGCCCGAAAAGTATAAACAGGATGGATAGTGCCAATGGAAGCATGAATTTGTTTCTTAGAACCGATTTAATATGCGAATATTTTGGAGTGGCTTCTCCCAAATTGCTGTTATGAAGCATGACGTATTCGCCACTATTTTTTCGTTTATCAAATAAACCGTACACTTGTACCCGATGTCCGGTTCTTGCGGAAAAATCCCAGTCATGGAATTTAAAGCTGCCTTCTCCTCCTTCATCATCAACTAGAAAAAATTCAAGTGTTTCGTGTGTTTGGCTCTGGATAGAAACATAATCGAAACCACCACCTGAAACACTTGTGCTGCTTCTACAATTTATATCTGCCACTATTCCTGAATAGCAGAGTAGTTTGAAAAACCTATTTTCAAAAACAACTTCGGATTTCACATAAACTCCTTGAAAGTCATAATTCAGGTTAGAGATGAGAGTAATTACTTTCTTCTATACTTTCGATGCTCGACCATAACCCCCAGCGTTTTCAAGTCAGAGTGTGCTGAATGGAAAATTTCAAAATCTTCATTTAATGGATATAGCTCAAAAATCTTTTTCCCATCAATAATGCCACGCGCGCGATATTTTCTGAAAAAAATATCCTGACCATTACTTGTTGCCAAAACAAAATCGCCTGCTTCAGCTTGTAGAGTAGGGTCTAAGATAATTTTATCTCCCACTTGAAAATCGGGACTCATACTTAAATCGGTTATTTCAAATGAAAAAGATTGTACAGAAATGGTTTCTTCTGTAATTAACCATTCTTCGATTTCTAAAAATTCAACATGACTTTGAATTTTATCCCAGTCTAATATTTGCCGATTATTTAGCAGGGGTATCCTATGATAGCCTAGTGGTAGAGAAATATCCTTCGCAATATGAGATGACATTAAGTCAACTGGGGAGCAGTTTAAGGCTTTGGCAATTACACTTATCTTTTCAGTTGTCAAAGATTGTTGTCCTCTTTCTATCCGTGAGAGGTTTCCTGTATCTGATCCGATTTCAAGAGCCAATTGCTCTAGAGTCATCTTTAATTCTTTTCGCCTAGCGCGAATGTTTTGTCCAATATCCATTCCTGCATTCTCTAATTCTGCGTGAAATACATCAAAGCTGTATAAGCAGAATATTCTTGTTATTCTTCTGCGTTTAACGCATAATTAAATAAGTTTTTAGTAGGAATCAGATTATGACCTCACCTTTAAAAGTAGCTCGCCTAGGGCGAAAATTGACGTTAGAACAAGTTGCGGAATTGGTTGGCAGCGATAGTGGGAATATTTCCAGAATTGAAAGAGCGAAACAAATTCCGAATAGAGATTTAGCAGCGAAGCTGGTTGAGTTATTCAGAGAGGATGGACTTACAGAGGTTCATCTTTTTTATCCGGAGCGATTTGAAACCAAATAACCATGCTCACCGCCGACATCCGTCATCACATCACAACGGACTTCGTGGTTTACCGCGAGTTCGGGCTTTTGTGCGGTTCCAATATTCAGGCGGCGACGTTATTGTCGGGGCTGTTTTGGTGGAGCGATGTGGTTGATAAAGAGCCGAAACGTCATGGCTGGATATACAAGACGGCCGCCCAGTTGTTCGCAGAGTTGGGCTTAACCCGTCGCGGCTACGAAAAAGCGCGGAAATTTTTATCGGGCAAAGGCGTGATCCAATGCCGACGCGCAGGCGTACACGGCAGAATGCACTGGCAGCTCAACAAAGAGCGGTTATTGGAGCTTTGCTATCTAGTTAAAGGTGAGCCATTACCGCAGTTTGACAGCCGCTACCATCTCGACATCGACAATTTCCGCCTTGAGAAGTGGGTCAACCTCACACTTTGGAATGACTTTTTGAAGATGCGTGCCGAAAAAGGCAAGCCCCTCAATATCAAGCAGAAAAAAATCCTGCTCAACCAGCTTAAAGACCTCAAAAACAAAAACTACGACCTCAATGCCGTGATGCAGAAATCGATTCTGAACGGCTGGGCAGGCTTCTATGCCTCCGACCGTTCCCCCAACATCCCTGCGCCGCCGACGTCTGAAGCGGCCACGCGCAAAGCTAAGGCGGAATACGAGGCGCAAATCAAACAATCCGCCGACCCGCCGCCCGATACAGGCGGACAGCGGAATCCTGACAATCCCGATCGCCAAAATCTCAAAAACCTCTTTAGGAAAAAACAGTAATCATCAGGCTGTTGGCACCGCCACGCCCAAATGCTGCGCCGGCAGCTTTTTTTGCGCCCTTTGAAGCCGGAAAGGTCGTCTGAAAGGCTGTTTTGCCTGTTTTTCGGCGCAGATTGGGATATGTCCACCTGTTTTTCCATCCCATCTTCCTATTATTACCCAAATCAGATGATAAAAATCAGCTTTTTTGTTTGAAATAAGTAATTGAAAATACTGTGTTTGTACATATTGAACAAAGAACATTGGCTTTTGAGGACAGAGAACTTTGTCCCCATAAGACGACCTTTATACAAAGACCACGATCACAGACCACTATCAAAAAATATTACAGGCGGCCGCCTGATTGTTTTTTGTGCAATTTATGATCTATGTAGATGGATATTGGCGTTTGATAGGATATTGGGTGTTTTTGAGGGAGGGATATGTACAGGTTTTGTGGATAAATGGGTTGAGACGAGATACAAAGTAAGGTAAAGTCACCTTACTTTGTTTGATGGAGATTAATCATGGGAACGGCTTTGAGATTAACCGCTAAAAATCAGGTTACGTTGAAAAAAGAGTTTTTGCTGCATTTGGGCATTACTGCCGGAGACAGAATCCATGTCAGCAAACTGCCTAACGGCGAGCTGCGGATACGGGCAGAAAAGAAGAAACCTGTTTCTGACAAATCATTTAGGGATTTCGCCGGTTGTTTGGGCAATCCGCATGATGTCCATCTCTCCATTGACGAGCTGAACGAAGCTATTGCCGATGCTGGGGCAGCGGCAGGTTCTGAAGGATTGAAACTCAAATGAGGCAGATTGCTATTGATACCAATGTTTTGGTACGGTTGTTCGTTGATGACGATTTGGTACAAAGAGATAAGGCATTGGAATTACTGGAAAATGCTTATAGTGTGATTGTGCCAACCACGGTATTTTTAGAATGCGTATGGGTTTTGACCCGTAGTTATAAAATGGAAAAAAACCTTGTTTTGCAACAACTTCGCAGTTTCTCCGAATCTATCCCCAATTTGGTTATTCAGGAGGACGAGCTGGGAGCGGGTTTTGCAATTATGGAAGACAATGGCGATTTTGCCGACGGAGTCAACGAGTTTTTGGGACGCATGATGGGAGCGTCGTGTTTCGTTACTTTTGACCGTAAGGCAGCAGTTTTGCTTGAAAGTAAGGGCTTGGTAGTCGAGCAGATTAAATAATTCGTTATTGTTGGTACAGCCGTCTGAGTGAATCAGACGGCTTTTTTACATCAGTTCTTCAACATTGATTTCACGGTTCAAGTCAAACTTGCCGATGATTGGACGTTCCGATATTTCAGAATTAGTTTGTTTTTGGTCAGGAACTGTCTGAGTAACGGTGCTTGCCTGTCTGTTTTTGACTTGTACGGAATCATTAATAGATTGATGATTTATCTCGGGTGATGCGACAGTTTTACCAGTATGGCTACGGATAAACCTGTTCAGAGTTGGCTGGCTTACTGTCATTCCCTTTTTTTCAAGCAGGAATCTCAGAATATCTTTTTCTGAGTAACCCAAGTTTTTTAATGTGAAAATCTCTCCGGCAAAGGCATCAAGTTTGGATTTTTTGCCTGACGGGGCATTGTTCTTCACGAAGTCTTCTAAATCGCTCATATACGTATCTATTCACTTATATTCATATATAAGTGTCAATATATCCATATTTATTCCAAAAATCAACATAATTAATCCAAAAAATACTAAAGAAATTATAAATAATCATTATTTATATAATTAGTATGTAAAATAATCAAATAAATACATTTCCATACTTCAGTATATTCACACATATCCAAGTCCATGCGTATCACCTCCTCAAAGCAACGCCTATATCCCATATAAACAGCAAATCAAAACAAGACGCAGCAAATCAAAACAAGACGCAGCAAATCAAAACAAG
>NZ_AEPF01000096.1 GCF_000193735.1 Neisseria sicca 4320 | reverse complement strand
ACTCGAACTTGAAGAATTATTTTTATTCGAATTTGAATCAGATGAATTTTGCGCAGTGCCACCACCAGCGGACGGCGCACGACCTGCGTCGTTTGCGCCATTCCCGCCGGCGGTTGCACCCGCGCCATTTCCTTTATTGCTTGACGCACCACCTCCAACGGATCCGCCACCACCCGCGCCCGAACCTGACGAACTCGAAGAGGCGGAATTATTCGACGACGTTGACGAATTTCCACCAAGAGAACCGACTGACGAACCACCAAAGTCAGTGTTTTTCGCCTTTACAGTACATAAAACAGAAAAAGTTCCACCTGATTTTTTTGTTATTTCACGATAACCTTTGTTACATTCTGATTCATGAGCAATATCACTAGGTTCAACATAACCTAAACCCCAACCCCAAACATTTTTCCCATCTGTCCCAACACACGTAGTACCACGCAGTTCAAATCTTACTCCTCTCATCGATTTAACAGGACCAGAACAAGCAGATTCAGGAGTATCCCCATAATTAATATCGCCACCTAAATTAAAACCATACCAATAACCTTTAGATTTCGCAGGCGAACCAGATCGACCACCACCACCACCTGACGAACCACCACCACCTGACGAGCCACCGCCACCTGACGAGCCACCACCACCTGACGAGCCACCGCCACCACCTGACGAGCCACCGCCACCGCCTGACGAACCACCGCCACCGCCTGACGAGCCACCGCCACCGCCTGACGAGCCACCGCCACCGCCCGAACCGTCACCCTTGCCCCCCTGTTTTTTGCTTAACTTCTTCCTCTTTTTTCTTTTGTTCAGCGCGTTTTACTTCAATTTCACGCAAAAGACGTGCAAATTCATCATCTTCCTTATACATTTGCTTCAATTGTTCTTTAGTGATACCCAAATCGCGGGCATCTTGTTCAAGCTGTTCTTCACGACCCATTTCAGAATAAGGCTTTTTTCCCCCTTCCTTCAAGGCTTTATTTGCCTGTTCAATTTCATTTAAATCAATGATTTGCATATCTTGCTTTTTTCCAGCAATACCCAAATATTGATAACGATAAAAACATTTATCCAAAATACAAGCCATCTTTGTTACCCGCGTTTTATAATAAAGACCATCATCTTTATTTAAAATCGCAATATCCTTAGATTCCCATAACTCAGTCATATCACTCAAAACCTTACTAGTTCTAAAACCATATCCAGACTGCCCAGCATCGAAGTCCTGGGCAAAAGAAACCGAAGGAATAAAAAAAGCGATCACTGATAAAACGACCGCCGACAAATTCATTTTCATAACTAACCTTTAAACAAGTAAATCAGCGATAAAACCGCGAAAAAACCCATCAGAAAAGGGAAATCAACTACCATCATACACACCCATACCTGATATAAATTTAGCAACCAACCTAAAACAAAACATCAAGACAAAAATGGTTAAAAATGGAGCAGCAACTTTTGCACCACCCGACATCTGGTCAAATACAGAACATTCAGGCAATGAAATAACTACTTTTTCGCCATTCAAAAACCATTCTTTGCCGACTTTTTGAGGGTAAATTAATTTACCTTCGCCATTAATAACGGGCGCGGTTTGAGATAACACGAAATCGTTTGCAACTTCGACATTCTCGAAACACTGAAAACCAACACGATACCCCATACCGCACCCCGTTAATTAACGACCGCCCAAGAAACTGGAAACGAGCTTAAATGCACGGACAACCACATATACGGACAGCAAAGCCATGCCCACAGAACTTACGACAGGAACAACTTTAGCAATTTCAGCAGCCATGGTTGTACCGACATCGCCAAAGCCATCAGCAGCGGCAGCAGCAGACAGACCAACCAGAGCGGAACCAACGCCGATTTTTTGTTTCAAATTTTTCATAAAAAACACCTTTTTAGTAATTAAAACCCCGTTTTCAAAGGCAAACGGGCAGCCCAAAAACTATTTAAGTACCTTATCAGGAGCTTTGATTTCCGAACGAACCGGCTGAATATCGAGAATCACGTTTTGGACACGATTACCGTTTGTTTCAACTTCGATATCAATTTCCGCATCAAAAGGGAGAGGAATACCATTAAATTTTTCAAAGTTTTCAGACGTTCCAAATTTCAACGGCTCAGTAGCAGATCCGCGCATGTCGGGATTGTCTCGGGAAAAGGGAAATTCAACATATACCGTCGTTGAATCGTATGCCTTACCAGTGTCATTCATCACACCTTTAGAACGTTTTAAGCCTTGAACTTTAGCGAACATTTTCATATCAAATTACCTTCCTGCCTTCTTAGGCTTTTGGACTAAAAATACACATCAAGCGACCATCTTTATCACAATGATATGCAAAACAATTTAAATTAAGTGCGTGTTTAATTCCCAAATGAACCATATAATCAAATTCGTCTTTATCTTTGTCAGATACGCCTTTAAATTCAGCAAATTGGCTCACTGATAAACAAATCAAAACACGCCTAAAATCATAAGAACTATAATGTTCATCATCCACCAAAACACATGGGTAAATCTTCCTGTTACAGTCAACAGCTTTAATCATTTTCAAACCCCTGAAGAATCATTCCGTATTCATCCATCAACTCCAATTCAATTGAACCTTCGTATTCGTCATGAATAAACTGCATATAATGACGTCTTGCACTTAATGAGTACTCAACCGAATAAGAAGCAGGATTCACACGCTCAGGCAATGCACCGTCTTTACGCCTTAGACGCTCAACAATCTCTTCAGGCGACATACCCAACTGAATCATCATATTTACGGCGCGACCCGCCTGGTTAGATGCTACTTCTTGAACTCGATCTATCGATATTTCCATGCGCTTTTCAGACGACAAATAACGATTTGATGAACCAAAATTCTGCAAACGCTCACAAATTGGAAAAGCACCGCCCCAAAACTGACCGGGCTGCAACAACACATCAAGCGGAATCAGACAGTTTTTACCCATGAACTGGAGTTCAAAACGCGTCCAAAACAGATCCGATGTATCACCTTGTTCTTTAGCTTTGTCGTATATGCGGCAATAACAAGATGAATTTTTAGATCCAACACCGAGCGTCTTACCGTTTTGCGTTCCATTCAGCCAATCAGAGCCGATTTGCGCCACCAAAGGACGTTTACCCCTCTTATCAAATTCTCCTTTTTGATAGGCTTCCCAAGCAGAATCAGGACTTATCTCTTGGTTGTAGAAATCTTTAGCCACGTCACAACGGGTTATGCGGGGACTAAAGGCGTGTTCACTCAAAAACCGATATAGACGCAGTTCCCATCCGTCTTTAGCAGCCGTACACCCTTTGCCCGTCAACTCAATCAGAATCGTGCCATTCTGACCGCCGATGTAAGCTTGACCGTACAGGACACCTTCAACCGACATTTCCCATCGTTCTTCATAAAAACGACCTTTCCCGACGGGAGCAGGGGAGCTAATACCGAATCCGAAAATCCATTCTGCAATTTCAGACCAGTTTCTCATCACATCTAAGTCAGTTACTGGAGAGGCGATACCCATCGCAAGCAATTCAGGCGCGAAGCCGACAACCGATTTTTCTTTGAATGTGAAGCTCAAGGTATCAATGAAAGCAGTGTTTCCAAGCCCCCGACGGAGCGGAATTACTTTTAAATTTCCGTCAAAATCTATTACTGCCGTTTCATAACGTTCATATTCCTGATTTAAAACAACGGTTTCCGAAGGTTCGACCGTTGGTTTTCCTGTCGTCTTCAAATCTCGACCCCCCCTGTTAGATAGGGGGGGGGGGATTATCCCAAGCCCCTAAATTACTCATCGATACACCCCATATCTTTCTTAGGCGCACCATATGAAACAGACAGGGCTACGCCCGCAGCCACCCACATTTCAGCGCGAGACAACGCTAAAACTTCAGATCGGAGATCAAAATAAAGGGTATGGAGCAAAATATCATGTTCACGACACTCAACCCGCCAGCCCGCCTTTTCCTGTATTACTTTTGCGCTACGTTGGTTTTTCATGTTTTAACCTTTTTACAACACATAACTGTTATTTGCATTCATGTATGCAATTTTGGCATTGTATTCATGTATGCAAATATGCACAAGACAAGTATGCTTGTTAACAAGTAACTACTTGTTTTATATTGCATAAAAGTTTTAGGAAAAATGACGCATGAAATCACTGAGAATCAAAGAAGAGCAGGAAGAGAGCATTAGACGGCTTGCCATCAATGCCAATAAGAAACTGATACAGCTTGGGCGAGAACCGCTGAAGGACAGCGAGCTTGCCCATATCCTTCTAAACGAAGCCATCAAACGCGCCTACATCGGCGACGACGGCGAAATCACAATTAAGAACTAATGAAATCCTTAAAACATCTATTGTTTATTTCAATAGGCTTTTCAATCGGTTATTTCACTGGATTCATACAAGGGGAATCAAAGGCAATTGAATGCCTAAAGACCCAAAAACCGACAGAGCTAAACTTATACTGTCTTTTTTCTTCCCCCAACGTCGAATTTATCGAACTAGACAAACTTCGCGACAGCATAAAAACACAGTGAGCCTATGCTCAAATAGCGAGCCTTGTCTAATCATAGTAGTATTTAAATTACATGATTAAACAAGGCTTTGATTCTATTATGTTTACTCAAAAAGACTGGTTAGACTTGGCAAAAGGACGCTTACGCATCAGATCCGATTATGCACTGGCAAAAAGATGGGATGTTTCAGCGTCTGAAGTATCTCAATACAGACGCGACAGGCTACGTTTGCCGCTTGCCGTGATACTTGACATCGCCGAAGTCATGCGATGCGACCCAATGGAAATTATTACCGGACTGGAATACCGAAGATGCAGGGAGCAGGATAGGGAGCGCATCAAATCAGAACATTTCAGGCTAATGACTAAATCTAATTGGTACTTTAAAAATACAGGAAATTTGCCATACAAAGGCGGACGATAGTCTTAATT
>NZ_AEPF01000097.1 GCF_000193735.1 Neisseria sicca 4320 | reverse complement strand
CCCTTTTTCCCAAGAATGGTAGGGGCGGCAAAAATAAGTCTCCGCTTTCAATGCTTTGGCTATTTTGGTGTGTTGGTAAAATTCTTTGCCGTTGTCCATGGTGATGGTGTGCACTCCGGCTTTATGTG
>NZ_AEPF01000098.1 GCF_000193735.1 Neisseria sicca 4320 | reverse complement strand
CTGAAAAAGGCCTAAAGGTAGAGAAAGCATCCGCCGCCGTCATTGACGCTACCATTATTCAGACCGCCGGCAGCAAACAGCGCCAGGCCATAGAAGTCGATGAAGAAGGACAAGTCAGCGGCCAAACCACACCGAGCAAAGATAAAGATGCCCGCCGGACAAAGAAAAACGGCCTCTACAGACTCGGTTACAAACAACATACCCGCACCGATGAGGAAGGCTATATCGAGAAACTGCACATCACTCCCGCCAATACCCATGAGTGCAACCA
>NZ_AEPF01000099.1 GCF_000193735.1 Neisseria sicca 4320 | reverse complement strand
GAAACCGATTCACTTGGTGCTTCAGCACCTTAGAGAATCGTTCTCTTTGAGCTAAGGCGAGGCAACGCCGTACTGGTTTAAAGTTAATCCACTATATTTCAGACGACCCCTCCCGAAACAGGCATTTCAAGCCTTCAATACAAGGAAACCTATGGACGTTTACGCAACATACACAGCCCATCCGCAAAGCGGCATCGAACAAATCAAAGCCTCCGCCGGCACGCCTGCCGCCGTATCCGAATGCAGCGCAGGCAAACTCTGGGACGCGCTGCATTTCGTCCTGACCGGCAAAGGTTCGGACGATGCCGACGCGGCAAACCCGTTGAGCAAAGCCATGATCGGCAACATCCTGCGGCAGGACGAAGAAGCAGGCGAACACACCGGCTGGATTGGCGATACCGAAACCGCCGAAATAGCCCAAGCCCTGAAGCAAACCGATTTCGCCGCGTTGCTTGACGGCAAAACCGCAGCAGATTTCCAAAACAACCAAATCTACCCCGATATTTGGAGCGACGAAAAAGCCTTCGCCGAAACCCGCGCAGAATTGGCGCAGCGGTTTCAAGAACTCGCCGCGTTCTACCAAGCCGCCGCCGAACAGCATTGCGGCGTCGTGGTCAGGATTTCATGATTTCAGACGCCCTTTTTGAATCGGAAGAGGTCGTCTGAAAAAAGTAGGTCGGATACTTGTATCCGACATAAATTCAAATAAGAAATGCCTTTGCCGTCATTCCCGCGCAGGCGGGAATCCAGATCTCAAGTTTTCAGAAATGCTTAGGGATAACAGCTAGCCCAAACTTCTGGATTCCCGCCTGCGCGGGAATGACGGCAGCAAAATTGGCGTGGGCTTCGCCCGCGAAAACAAGTTGATCCATCCGCTTTCAGGTTTTCAGACGACCCCAAAACCAAAGGGTAAAACATGAACCCCGACAAAGTACAACGAAGCAAGCTGAACACGCTGGCCGACCTGCCCAATGTCGGCAAAGCCGTGGCGGAGGACTTGGCTTTGCTCGGTATCACGCAGCCGGAGGATTTGGCGGGGCAGGACGCTTATGAAATGTACGACCGCCTGTGCAGCCTGACCGCAACCCGACACGATCCCTGCATGATCGACATTTTTCTGTCGCTGGTTGATTTTATGCAGGGAAACGAACCGAAGCCGTGGTGGCAGTTTACGGAACAGCGAAAAGCGTTTTTAGCCGATAAATAAACGCAGCCGATGAGATTGTTCAGACGACCTCGCTACCTTTCAGGTCGTCTGAAAACTTAAACCGAAAGATACGATATGCAGACAAAACCTTTTTTTCAGACGGCATTATCCCTGTCGCTCGCCCTTGCCTTAAGCGCGTGCGCCGTCCACAGCGCCGACAAAAACCTCACGCTCGAATCGACAGGGCAGGTGATGAGCGCGGCGGAAACCGCCGAACGCTACGACGTGAACGGCAACTGGTGGGAAATCTACCAAAGCCAGCAGCTCAACGCCCTGATGGCTCAGGCTTTGGAAAACAATATCGATTTGAAACTGGCGGCCATCAGCGTCAATAAAGCCCTGTATCAGGCAAATATTTTGGGCGCGGATTTGGTGCCGTCGTTCAGCGGTTCGCTGGGCGCGTCCACATCCAAAAACCTGAAAACCGGCAGCCACGGCAACACCTTCAGCAGCCAGCTCGGCTTGAGCTATGAATTGGATTTGTGGCGCAAACTCAGTGCCACCGCCGACGCGCAAGTGTGGGAATACCAAGCCACGCGGCAGGATATGGCAAACACGCGCCTGACTTTGATCAACAATGTCGCCGACGCCTATTTCAACATCGCCTACCTCAACGAAGCCATTGAATTGGCGCAAAAAATCCCTCAAGCAATATCAGGAAATCAACCGCATTGCCGAAGCCAAGTTCCGCTACGGCAGAGCCGATTCCAGCCAGCCGACGCAGGCGAAACAATCTCTGTTGAGCGCGCAAAACAACCTGATTTCCCTGAAAAACAGCCTCGATACGCAAAAACAGGTTTTACGCAACCTGCTCAACCTCAAACCGAACGAAGCTATCGCCGCCGACCCCGCGCAATTCCGCCTGCCGTCCGTCAAAGGCGTGAACCTCGACGTACCGATTACTGTGTTGGCGAACCGCCCCGACCTGCGCACCGCCGAATACCGCCTGCAATCCTCGCTCCAATCCGTCGAAGCGCAAAAACGCAGTTGGTATCCCTCGATTACATTGGGCGCGAGCTTGAGCACGTCGTCTGAAAAAGCCAAAAGCGCGTTCAATATCCCGCTCTTGGGCGGCTCCGCCACCATCAACCTGCCATTCCTCAACTGGCAGACCATGAAATGGAAAGACAAAACCGCCCAAGCCAATTTCGACAGCGCCAAACTCGACTTTGAAAAAACCCTGACCACCGCGCTGAACGAAGTCAACACCAACTACCTCGCCTACCAAAACGCCCAAGCCGCGCTCAACAACCAAGAGCAGCGTTACGCCTTGGACAAGAAAAACAGCCGCTACTACCAAGTGCGCTACCAACACGGCAAAAACGAGCTGAAATACTGGCTGGAGGCGTTGAGTACAGAATACGGCTCCGCCCAAAACGTGTTGAACCAGCGGTACGAAACGCTGAAATACGAAAACATGGTGTATAAAGCGATGGCGGGTCGTTACACGCCGAAGTAGGAATGAGCAATTTCAAAATGCCGCCTGAAAAATCAGACGGCATTTTTAATTTTGTTAATCAAATTAATCGAAGATGATGTAGTCGGTTCTTTATTTAATTGACCTTATGTACAAGAAATACTTATCTTAAAACCCTGACAAATGGCTAAGTACGGCGGATTTAAGCATTGGTGCTTTCTGATTGTTCTACACGCCACAAAGAACAGCAGTCTCAGCGGTTTTATTGGTGCTTTTTCAGGCGTTGTACCATGCACCAACAAAAGCACCGACATTTTTATGCTGATTCGGGTAGATTTGTGTAGATGGGATAAGACGAAAAAACAGGGAACAATAAAATGTAATACTGAATGAAATTATTTAGATGCAAATGTTTGTATATAAGAGTAGGACGGAGATACAAGCAAACGGCGGGCGCTTTCGGCTGCTTGGCGGGCTTTTACCATTGAAACGGTCGGATATTTTCCGATAGTCAGTGTTTTCTCTTTGGCGTCTATACGGTATTTCAAACGGAAAACTTTCCCGCCTGCTGGGGTAACTTCAAGATACAATCCGCCGCCGTCAAACAGCTTGGTCTTTTTCCCTGTTTCGGCGGGCTTGGCGTTTTTGATTTGTCGGTCATTCAACTTCATTTTTACGGTATTTTTTCGAGGTATTTTTCAGATACCGCAAAAGATACCGTAAATTTTAGGTTGCTTCAATTAGGCTGAATTAGACGGAATTATACAATTAGGAAGAAGACAATGGGATAGCAATCAGTCTGAAAGCCTTGTATTTATTGAGATTGGTTGGTGGCGTTAGACGGGATTAAATGAAAAAAAACGCTTAGAATTTCTAAGCGTTTTTGTATGTTGGTTCGACGGAGAGACACAAATTAAAGGACTAATGCATTGTTTTATATCATTAAAATAATCAAGAAATGAGAATGTACCCCCAAACAGCCCCCCATTTTGTCAAAGTCAAAATTTTTCAGGGGCGTTTTGTGGTATTTCTGCCAAGCTGTGAAATATGGTCGGATTGTAACACCAGCAATCACACGCCGTCTTGTGGGCTGGTGTTTGCCCTATTCTTCCAGCCGTCCGATATTGCCTTTCGGGCGGCTTTTGTGTGTATCGGCTCTGTCGGTCATGCGCCCAAACAAAAAAAAGCGTATATAGATAAAAAAAATTAGTGGTTACCGTGGTTACCGTGGTTACCGCGCTGCCAAAGCCTTATAAATCGAGGCTTTCACGGTAACCACTTACAGAGATTTACATGGTTACCGCTGGTTACCGCTATTTGATTTTGAGTGTAAGTACATGAAAATAAAAGGGTAACCACTGGCAACCACTCAGTAACCTGTTAAATTAATGTAGGTGGTTACCGTTTTTTCTTTGTTTTTATATTGATATTCATATAGTTATAAATGTTAAGTTTTGTGGTAACCACGGTAACCACTATATTTACTCACGCGCATAGGGGTTTTATTTACGCGCGCGTATTGGTCTTGAAATTAATTATCTCTCGTCTGTCTTTGTCGGTCGTGGCGGAAACAGGGCGTAATTGCGCTGTAAGCGAGTTTTGCTGTTTGGGTATGGATTGGTATTGGGCAGGGGATGAATAGCCCTAATTCTCGAAAATTAGGGGCTTGCTGTTGATTTTATGGCGTATGGAATGGTTCGCCTGAAGTAATGGGCGCAAAAAAGCCCGCCTGTATCGGTCATAGCGGGCTGTCTCTCGGTCATTCGTCAATATCGGGCGGGGCTTCTCCCATCAAAACATAGAATCGTGCTGACGCGCCGTTGTATTTGCGCTGGTGTTGCCATCTGCCGTTGTTTGGTTTTTTCAGCCATTGTTCGGCGTGTAACACTTCGCAAACTTTCAGCTTGTCGAAGTTTTGGCAGATTTCTTCTTCAAATACAACGGGAATCAACCAATACTCAGTTATATGCCCTTCCTGTTTTCGATAGCCTGCGTGATTTTGGTTCACGGTTTGGCTGTTCCAATCTGAAAAGCGCATGGACAGGGCGTAAACGTCCATAAATGCGGCTGCCTGCTCGATGATTCGGCGGTCTTCGTGTTTCCCCGCTCCGTTGACTTCCAGCCATTCGTCAAAGCATTGTTTCACGCCTGCCATGCCTACGCCTGTGGCTAAACCGGTAACGGGGGCGGCAAGCTCCAAAGCGGCGGCGGCAAGGGCAAAGCGTTTTGCCACTCTTCGCGCCTGTCCTGACAGTTCGGGGATGGTTTCCATAAATGCGGTCATGCGCTCGTTTGCCTGCCGTTTGGCTTGCTCCAGGTCGTCTGAAAGCTGTCGAATGAACGCTCTGCCCGCCGCTCCGTGATATTGTTCGGCGGATTGGGCGATATGTTCGCTCAATAATGCGCCGCTCTCGAAGCCGTGCAAGGTGTCGTAAATGCCGTATCGGGCGGCGGCTCTGATACTGGGCAAACGGGCGGCTTGCCCTGCGTTCCAATCGCCTTTGTGGTGTTTCAGGATGGAATCGGGGGTCTTTTCGCCTGTCGAGAACATCATCACTTTCCAGCGGCTCAAGGCGCGGTTGCCGCCCTGTTTTGCGCCCTGTACTTTGTTGATTCCGTTCATGACGCTGTAAACGGTGTCGCCGATGACATGGGGGCTTGCCTGCCCGATTTCGTCCAACACCAGCAAGCCGTCATTGCGGGCGGCGGCGGTATTGGAAAAGCCTATTTTCGTACCGCTCCAAGACAACAGGCTGCCCGATGGTCTGCCCCATACGCTCAAGGCTGCTTTTGCGGCGGTGGTCTTGCCGTCGGATGAATCGCCCGTCAAATGGAAGCCGCCTGATTCTTCGCTCAACAGGGACAGCAAGGGGGCGGCAAAGGACGCGCCCAATGCCAAGCATAGACGGCTGTTTCCCGCTGCGTATCGGGCGATATTTTGCTGCCAGTCGCCAAGCTCTCCGTTTGGTCGGTATGCCGCCGCTTGGCTGGTGTCGCCGTTGTAGATGACGGCGGGGGTTTTGCCGTCTGCCGTGATGGTTTCGCCGCTGGGCATGATGTAGGTGTCGCCGTGCCAGCCCGCGCGGTCGGTAATGGTAAAGGCGGTACGGCTGCCCTGTGTCTGCAAATAATCTGCCAGTCTTTCCCTTTTTGCCCGCCCGCTCATGACGGTTAAGCCGTAACTCTGCAAACGCTGCCAGCCTTGAACCGTGCCGATTTCCGCTTGCGGGATGGCAGCGGTCTTGGTTTGGCGTGTGATTTTGTCCTGCCAGCGGATAACGCGGTAATACGCGCCGTCGTTGTCCTGCCCCGTGCCGATGATGTCGATGGGGTCGGAAAGCAATAGCGGCTCTGCTTCGATGGCTTCGCCGTCTTTGCCTGTCCTGACGTTTATCCACCATACGCCCCGATGGTCGGTATCGAAGCGGGGGCGCGGACGGTATGGTTCGATGTCGTTGATGTTGTAGTCTTGGGTACTTTCCTGCTTCGCTGTTTCGGTATTTTTCATGCTGCTTTTCCTCCGATGGTGTGTTTCAGGTTGTCTGATTGGTTTTCAGACGACCTTTTTTCTTTCAGTTCGTCCAATGCGTCATAGCCCAGTGTGTCGCTCTGCCATATGCGCGCCTTGATGCCCTGTTTGATGGCTCGGACTGCCAAATCATGCGCGGCTTTGAAACCCACGGGGCGCGGGGTGTCGTTATCGGCAATAATCACGATTTCCTTGAGGTCGTCTGAAAGTCGGTATTTCGCCATGCTGTTTGCGCTCAAGACGGCGGATAAGCCCCAATCGCGGGCTTGGAACAGTTCGCGGGCGGCAAGGGCGGTTTCTATCCCTTCTGCGATGACAAGCCGTCCGTTTTCAGGGGTGGGGAACAAGTGAACCGCCAGCCCTGAAATGCTGCCCTGTTTGCGGCTCTGCATTTTTTTGGCGGGCAGGACTTCGCCCGTTTCGGGGTGTTTGATTGCCAGCTTTCGATAATGCGGGGCGTGTAGCCCGTCTTCTCCGTATGGCTTGTCATAGGTCGTCTGAAAATAGGTCATGTGCAAGCCTTGAAGCTCGCCGCCCGTATCGCGGATGGCGCAAACCATACAGGGGAAACGACCGATAAAAAGCGGCTTGTCCTCCCCCGTCGTCCAATAATCCGCCTCTCTCAAAAAACGGATGTTTTCAGGTAATTGCGCCATGTCCAAGCCGCGTGATTTCAAATACTGCACGGCGGGGGAATCGGCGGTTATCGGCTCTGCCCCGTTCCACAATGCGGCAAGTTTGCCGATTTGGTCTTTTTCGGGGCGTGGTTGCGTCTGTGGGCGTGTGGGCGGTATGGGTAAGGGGTTTGCCCCGCCCATGTTCAACACGCCCGCTACGGCGCACAATGCCTCGTCAAAACCGCAATTCAGGTAATGCATTACCAAGCCGAAACCGTCGCCCGCGCCATTGTGGTAATGGCTGCAAATGAATGTGCCGTTACCGTCCTTGTCGTCGTATCTGAAACGGTCTTTCCCTCCACACGCGGGGCAAGGCTGGTGTTTGTTTTTCAGGTATCGCGGGTCTATGCCGATGGCGGCGTGAATTTCCTGCCAGCGGTATTGCGCGGCGGCTTTGATGTCTTGATAGGTCGGTTTCATTGTTCCATCTCCCCTGTTACAGGTTCTAAAACCACCCCCGCCATCGGGTCGGTCTCCCATATGGTC
Source organism: Neisseria sicca 4320 (assembly GCF_000193735.1). Taxonomy (GTDB): domain Bacteria; phylum Pseudomonadota; class Gammaproteobacteria; order Burkholderiales; family Neisseriaceae; genus Neisseria; species Neisseria sicca_E. The sequence goes on along the minus strand of NZ_AEPF01000099.1, from coordinate 9,949 downwards.
GGCGTTGTCTGTATTGCCTGCTCTGTTTCTGCATGGGCGGGCTGGTTACAGGCTCGGATTGCCAAAGCCAAAAGCAACACCCAAAACACCAGCAAGGCGCGGTTAAGATACCGGCGGAAACGGTCGGATTTATTGGTCTGTTTCATGGTTTTATCCTTTGCTCTGCCTCCAGTGGTTCAAAACATGAATTTAATAAAATCAATTAGTTATGAAAACACTAGGGCGAAGTTTGCCCTATGCCGTCTGAAATAGGCGGCATGGCGGTTTAGGTTTTACGGGGTTTGGGGTTTATTTCGCGCCGCGTGTTTGGCTGTGGATTTGGCTGCAGATTTCGTCATTCAAATCCGCTGCCGTTTTAAACAGGCTGAAAGAGTGAAGCTCTGCCAGCGTCTCCACTTCGTTTTTGGCGGCTTTGATGAGTTTTCGGACGGTTAAAGAGAAAGTTTGTTGGTCGATAGCCATATCGGTCAGGATTTCGGCTGCGTCTAGGATGGCGGCAAGGTTTTCGGCGGCGCGGTCTGCGTAAAAGCAGGCATCTGCTGCGTCGTTTGCCAGCTCTAAGGGGATGGTTACCGTTTGGGCTTGATTTTGAATGGTTTGGATTTGGATAGAATTTGAAGATTGCATTTGAAATGCTCCTATACGTTTTGAGATTTGAGAAATGCCCGAAATAGGGGGGCGGTGCTCTCTCCTGCGTATAGTCAGGCGTGGGCGTTACCGGTACCACACACCGCCATAACTCGTGATAGGTCGTCTGAAATGCTAACGTTTAATAACATTACAAACGCCCGTGAAAGAATTTTGGCGATAAAAAATCAGCGTTTACCCTGCTGATTTGGGCTATACGATTTGAGAGAGAACCTAAATTCTGATTCTCAAGGCTCGATTTGTCAAATGATTTTTGCATCAGACGGCTAAAATTTTTTACCCACGATAATCATGGTTATTACATACCCGATGCGTTCCGTATTTTCTCCAACGGTTCCGATGATGTCTTCAAGCGTGATTTCACTGTATGGCTTGTGAAAAAAATCTTCCATGACTTGCCTCATTTCATCGTCCGTTAACGGCGGGGGGTATTTTTCCTGTTTCGTGCTGACTTCCGCCTCTGCCTTGATTTCCGCCTTATCCACCAGCAAGCCCAGCATTTTTGCTTTGCCCATCGTTGCCGATACCGCCGCGCTGCTTTGCGGGGTAGGGGCTGCCAGTGCCGCCGCCCGTGCCTGTTCCAATTCGTGCAACAGGTCGCCCACCGTTACCGCGTGTCGTTGCCGCGCTTCTTCCTTTAAGCCGTCCACCATCGCGGAAATATCGGGGTCTTGAAGCAGCTTATAGGCTTCATTCGTTACCGTTTCAGGCTTCATGTTGTCGGCGTTGTAGGCTTGCCGATATGCTTCGCTCGCATTGCCCGTTTCCACATACAGACGGGCAAACTGTTCTTGTTTCGGGGTCATGTCCTTAATCCTTTCAGAACGCCGCCCGATAGCTGTTTTTCAGCCTTTGGGCGGCTGTTTGAGTGTTGCTATTTCAAATTGTCCAAAGCCGCTTCTTTTTCTTTCTCCATATCCTCCAAGATGTCGAAAATGGCGTTTTCTTCTCCGCTTGTGCCGGCCATCATGTTGAAGAAGCCGGGCAAACGTAAATCAATGATTCTATCTGGCATGGATTGCCCATAGGACGGGCAATCAACCCGCAAACCGTTTTCTTGTAGCTTCATTCTCGTCAGCGCGGCGGCTTTACCGATTCCCACCAATTTCGCGGCGGCATTGGTATAGGCGCGCGCGGCTTCCAAATATTCGGGCAAGTGGGTCTCTTCTATGTCGATGATAAACATCTCATAACGGGAAACGGCCAGTAAATTGCGAAGCTCTGAAATGCGGTTCAGATGTTGGAGACGTTCATTAAAAAGGCTTTCCAGCAGTTCTTTTTGCGCTTCCAGCATATCGGCGGCGCGGTCTGCTTCTTCGCGTTTGGCGGCAATCTCTGAATCAAGCCCTTTGGCTTCTTCGCTGTTTGTGGGTTTGCCCATTTTCAATAAATTGGCAAATATGCCTTTGCGTCTGTTTCGCAGCCCTGCAAATTCATTGATCACCGCCTGCGCTTCTGTAACGCCAGCTTCCGCCGCTTCAATTTGGGCGGTCAGTTCGCTGCATTTATCCTCTTCTTCTTTCAGTAACTTTTGACGGGTCTCAAAAGTTGTCTTTGTATATTCGATATTCATAGTTAAAGCTCCTGATTTAATTGATTAATACAAACCGTCCGCGTTTCACGGTTTCGCCAAATTGGTTGGTTACTTCTTCCATCACGGTAACGATGTCATGCCCCGCCCTGCGAAGCTCCATGATGCGCGTGTTGTAGCCTAATATACCCATTTGGGTAAGCTCCCATGATGTAACGCTGCCCTGTTTCAATCGGGATAAAACGCGCTCTTTTTGACTTGGCGTTTTTGCCTTGCAGTTGGTAGAATAGTTCTTCATACAAGTGATTCCTTTCCGCCGTCTGAATGTCCGTTCAGGCGGCATTTGTTTTGCGCCTGATAAATCAATTTGCCTACTCTTCGCGTTTGGCTGCCAGTTTGCCGAGATACTCTTCAATCTCACTGGAAAGCCAACCGGTAATATTTTCGGAAAGTTTGATAGGCTTAGGAAAATCAGGGCGGTGATGGCGGCTCTTAGGGTTTGCCCAATTCCAAATAGTCGCCCGTGAAACACCCATAACGCGGGCGGTATCGTTTACTCTTAATACGGTATTCATATGCTTTGCCTTTCTTAGTCGGGGTTATATGACAGGTACAAATATAACCGGCTCTACATAGATATAAAATGCACAAATATTTTTATTTTCATGGTGTTATAAAATAAAAACATTTCATGTGTGCAAATTTTCAGATAAAAAAATGCCCACATGAATTTTTATTTTTTCATGTGGGTATAAATTAAATCGGGTTATTACAGTAAAAGGCGGGCATTTGTTTTTTCTAAAAGCTCCATTGCTTTAGGTCTCACAGTTCTTGCAATCCTATCTACCGCATCAAAATCAAGCGGTGAATTATCGCTTGGCGGGTAAATCATTGCCGCCATTTCAACATCAGTAAATTTGCGTTCTACGATAAGGCTGTAAACGTATAAATCCATAAAAGCAAAAATGCGATAATCTATCATTTTTCTGATTTCAGCATCTGAAAAACGGCGCGTCCTTCCTCGCTCTTCTTGTTGTCTAAGTTCTTTCAGCTTCTGCTTAAATGCCATCTCAAGTACTTCATCACTCATTGATAAGTCAATAAAAACCATAGGGCTGTAACTTAAAGTTGGGGAAACAGGCGCACGAAACAGATTATTTATCGCCTGTATATCTTGTTGCGGCATATCCTCCGGCAGAATATTATCGAGGGAAAGCCAGTCTGTATGTATATTTGCTCCAGTTTCAAGATTTTTAATACATAATTCCAGCGTTTGGCGCGTTTCTTGCACGAATTGCCTTACTTCAGGGATTGTTACATATGATTCAGTGTAAATCCTAGCTATATCTGTCCATGTAACATCAGCAAGAACATCTGTTTCAATCTCTAGTGGATTGTAATTTGTTTTATTACCTCTATTTTTGTATTCAATAGGCTGTGCAACCCACTCAATAGCGCAACATTTCAGCCAGTTTAAAGCGTCTGCCTTTGCAGTTTCTTTTTCTTGCTCTGTAAGATGGCTGCTGGCACTTATCTCTTTTTTTATGCGATTATGATTTATTTTTCTTAACCATAATGCCATTGCTAATTCATCTCGGGAAAAATCAGACAACCCATCATACAAGCTAATATCAAACCAATCAGGGCAATAATTAGGCTTTTTCATCTTTTACTTTCTTAAATTAGTATTGCAAAAATAACTCCGAAACTCGAAGCAGATATTTTCAGACGACCTCTAACCAGTCTTGCCATCTCGGATCAGTTGCAATGCTTGGTTATACCGTTCCCGCAAAAAGCCGCTATACCATTGCATAAACTCTTTGCGCTCATTCAGATAATCGGCGCGGTTATAGGCGGCGCGGATTTTGTTGTTTTCAATGTGGGCAAGTTGTCGCTCTATCGCGTCAGGATTGAAGCCTTGTTCATTTAAAACGCTGCTTGCAAGCGAGCGAAAACCATGCGGGGTGGCTATCCCGTAATAACCCATGCCGTTGATGATTTTGCCCGCTGTATTTTCGCTGATGTAACCAGTTTCGGATTTAGGGCTTGGAAATAGAAAGGGTGTTTCGCCGGTTATAGCGTGTAGTTCGTTTAATAGCTCAATCGCCCAATCAGACAAGGGGATTGTGTGATCTCGTGGCCGTTTCATACGATTAGCGGGAATCGTCCATGTTTTGCGCTTAAAGTCGATTTCCTGCCATTGGCCGCCGCGTATCTCTTTGTTTCGGGCAAAGCAAAGCATAATCAACATTACGCAAATTCTGTTTTGTTGCTCACAATCTGCCAGTATCAGGCGGCGGTAAAACTCCGGCAATTCTTCACGGGGTAGGGCGGGCATTCTTTTGCTTTCTGTTGGCTCTATATAGCCTTTCAGTAACGCGGCAGGGTTTCGGTCGGTCAATTCTTCATAACCGGCATAGGTAAACACCGCGCCTATCCATTGCCTGATTTTTTCGGCGGTTTCCGATACGCCCCGCTCTGTTACTTTATCCAATACGGCCTTTATCTCTTTTTTCCCGATTTTGTTTATAGGCGTTTCCCCAATAATAGGGAAAACATCTGTTTCAAAGTACCGCAAAACACGGGCGGCATGATTAGGCTTCCAGCTTTTGCGCTTGGTGGTTTTCTCATGCCATGCTTTGGTAACGTTGGCAAAGGTGTTCAGTAAGGCCGTCTTGCGCTCCTGTTTGGCCTGTTGCTTCATAGCTGATGGGTCTTGCTCTTGTGCAATCATGCGGCGGGCGTTTTCGGCGGCTTGGCGGGCTTCTACCAGTGAAACGGTCGGATATTTCCCGATAGTAAGAGTTTTCTCTTTGCCGTCTATACGGTATTTCAGGCGGAATACTTTTCCGCCCGCTGGGGTAACTTCAAGATACAGGCCGCCCCCGTCAAATAACTTGGCTTTCTTTCCAGTATCAGACGGCTTGGCGGCTTTGATTTGGCGGTCGTTTAGGGGCATTGGGGGTATGTTTTTTATGAGTGTTGTCAGATTCCCCAAATCATACCCCCATATTTTGCTTTATTCAATTATACGGCATTGGGGGTATTTAGACACTTGGCAAGGGGGTTATTAGCCTGAAAGCCTTACCAGTATTGAATCTTGATTACTGCGTTAGATTTGATTAGACAAAAAAATAACCCCTGAAAGGGGTTAGGTGGTGCGGACGGAGAGACTCGAACTCTCACACCTCTCGGCGCCAGAACCTAAATCTGGTGCGTCTACCAATTTCGCCACGTCCGCGTGATGAAATTCGGAATTATACACAAAGTATCCTGCTCTGCAAACAATCTTCGGCTTGAAATTGCTTTATTCCGACCGATATAATGGCAGGTCGGTTATCTGCCGGAAACACTAATATCAAAGAGGAACATCATGCCTGTTTTACTGATTCAGGATTTTTTACAGACACAGGGTTTGAAGCTGTCTTCAGACGACCTCCGTATTGCTTATCTGACCGCGAAGACGGTGATGGATATGGGCAATGCTTCGATTGACCGCTCGGTTTTGTGGCGTGAAGAAGACGACTGGAAGCTGGCAGACTATATTGAAGAAACACCGGAAAATGAAGTTTTGCTCAAACAGGTTTTCATGGCTTTGGATTCGGTATTCAGCCGTGCAACAGCCGTCAAAAGCGCGGCGGTTTACATCCACATTCCGGGCGAACCGCATGCAAGGCTAGTTCGTATCGCGACACAAGGCGAGCCTTTGGAGAACCTGTTGGCGGTGCATGAAGAAAACGGTACGGTTTACCTTGCCTGCCGTACGGCGCAGAGCGGCTGGATGAATATTGCCAACGATATTGCCTATTGGCTTTCGCTTGATGAAATCCAAGGCAGCCGGAACGAGGGTAGCGGAAGCCAGTTGTCCATCCCTGTGGCTACTCAAAACGGTACGGTTTTAGGCGTGGTTCACGTTGAATTTGCCGATAAAGATCAAGCCGATGAAGCAGCCCAAACAGATTGGTCGGCGCTGGCTTTGGCACTTGCCGAACCGCTGAAAGCATTGGCAGGCATCGAAGACAAGGAAGAAGAACATGAATAATACCTTGAAATTCGTCGCCTCCTGCCGTCTGCCGACCGAATGGGGCGACTTCACTATGCACGGTTTTGAAGAGCCGAACGGACAAGAACACATCGCTTTGACGATGGGCGACTTTTCAGACGACCTCCCCGTTCTGACCCGCATCCATTCCGAATGTTTGACCGGCGATGCGCTGTTTTCCAAAAAATGCGACTGTGGTCCTCAGCTTGAAGCGGCGATGAAGGCGGTTCAACAGGAAGGGCGCGGTGTCATCGTTTATTTACGTCAAGAAGGGCGCGGTATCGGTTTAATCAACAAAATCCGTGCCTATAAGCTTCAAGACGAGGGAATGGATACGGTCGAAGCCAACCTCGCACTCGGGCTGCCCGTTGATGCGCGCGACTTTACGCTTGCCAAACAAATCTACAACCATCTGAATATCCGCGCAGTCAAATTGTTGACCAACAATCCCGAAAAAATTCAGACGTTGAAAGATGCCGGTATCAACGTCATCGAACGCATTCCGCTCCATGTCGGCGAGAATGTTGAAAACGAACGTTATCTGCATACCAAAGCGAACAAATTGGGACATATGATTTTTGATTGAAGGCAGGCGGGCGTATTTCCCGCCTTTTTTCGTTTTCAGACGACCTTTTCCCAATCCGTATCCCGATATTGTTATAATCCGAGCTGTCCGGACAACCACCGATTTATATCCATATGAACACCTTCATCCTCCACGACACACGTCCTTACCCGCAAACTCCGGTTAAAAACCATTTACTGGTAAACGCCTCCCTGCTCGCACACGGCACAACCGCTGCAACCCGCAAGATTGCTGTGGGACAGTTGCAAGCCGAAATCCGCAGCCAGCTCCAACAAAACTACTATGTCAACCTGTCCGTCGCCATGACGATGGCGCCCGATGCGGAGACCTACAACGCGCTGATGCAGAGCATCAACCAAGTGTTGTCCGCAGAAAACGGCGACGAAGCCCAATGGTTTGCCCTGCCCGTCGTCATCGTCGCCGGCTGCAAACAGGAGCGCACGCTGTCCCTGGCGCTGCCTACCGAAGCACTGACCGCCTGTCTGTCCAACTATCCGCACTTGCGCGCCTTAACGCAAAACACCCAATGGCTGCCCTTCCTCGCCCATTCAGATGACTTAAGCGGCATCACGCCCGAACAATGGTGGAACGCGAAACAAAACAGCGAATCCGCCGCCGCGTTTCTGCAAACCTTTGAAGACAAACCGCTTATCTGCCCCGAAGGGCAATCCGTCCATGTCGTGTACGCTTTGGGCTACGGCGACAAAAACCTGCAAACCGCATTGGGCGTCAACCTGCAACAGGCAGGTCTTCCGCTGATGCAGGTTTGGCAGGAAAGCCTTGCCGCCGACGGCGTTACCCTCTTCACCAATCCGCTGTCTCCGAATACCCCGCTCCAAGCCCTGACCGACGGCAGCCACACCCGTCAGCGCATGGCGATGGACGTGTTCGCCACCAACGCCATCCGTGCCATCCGTATGCAGAGTCCGCGCGTCGGCGTCGTCATCGCCGCAAGGGCGGGCGGGCAGATTCTGTTCGGTTTCAATGCGACCGACAGCGCGTTTGAAGTCGTCCCGCAAGTGTTCGTGTGGAACCTTTCGTCTTCCGACAACATCGCCGTCATCCAACACAATTTCCTCGACCTGATGGCGGAATGCCGCGTCGAGCATATCCGCATCCTGCACGACGTTTTGCCGGAAAATGCCGACCTGCCGACCTACGCGCAATCCCTGTCCCTGGACGGACACAACCCATTTTTCTCCGAACACGCCTAAACCGCCTATGAAAAACCATTCCGTACTCTTCGTCTGCCTCGGCAATATCTGCCGCTCGCCCATGGCGGAATACGTCCTGCGCCACCGCGCCCGCGAATCAGGCGTATCCCACCGCATCCGCACCGACAGCGCAGGCACATCCGGCTGGCACGACGGTGAAAACATGCACCAAGGCACGCGCAAAACCCTCGCCGCCCACGGCATCGACAATCAAGGGTTTACCAGCAGCAAAGTGCGTTCCGAAGATTTCGATGAATTCGACTTCATCATCGCCATGGACGACAACAACCTTGCCGAATTGGAAAAAATGTTTGGCAAACATCCTGACAAAATCTTCAAACTCACCGACCTCATCCCCGAAAGCGGCTACCGCCACGTCCCCGACCCGTGGCACACCGGCGACTTTGACGAAACCTTCAGGCTTGTGGACGCAGGCAGCATCGCGCTGCTGAAAAAGCTGGGTTTGGTTTGAATCGGTTGACAGCGTTTAAAGTTGAACGCAACGCAGTAAGATAATAGGTCGTCTGAAACCTAAAACTTAGGTTTCAGACGACCTTTTGTTGAAGAGATGGCTGGGGCAGGGCGGCTTAATGAGAAATAAACACCGGCGTAGCGCGGGTTATACCCACGAAAAAGCGATGCCCCAACCCATCGCGGGCAAAGCCCACGCTACACAACGCTACTTCGCCCGCCCATTGCCATACATCAAAAGGTCGTCTGAAAAAAACCGTTTCCCACGTTTCAGACGACCCCGCCGCCGCGAAAAGCGTATACTTTCCCTATCGCAACCAAGGAGCCGAATCATGAAAATCCTGCCCGTCCTGACCGCCGCGCTGCTCTTGTGTTCCTGCGCCGCCGACCGAGAAACCGAAGCCCTGAAAAACAGCCTGTCCGAAGCACAAACCGCCGTGCGCCTTTCCGCCGAAAACACCAAGCGGCTGGAAGACACCTATTCCGACATCTACTTCCACCTCGACAGCCTGACCGTCGAAAGCTTCAAAAAACGCGTCGCCAACGGAGACACCGTTTACGCCTACATCGGCCGCCCGAGCTGCGGCGACTGCAACGCCTTCGAACCCATGTTCAAACGCTACATCGCAAGCCGCAACCTGAACGGCAAAATCTACTTCGTCAACGTCCACCGCCTACACCAAGACAAAGAAGCATGGACCGCGTTCCGCCAACAATACAAACTCGGCGGCACGCCTGTCTTAGCGAAATACAGCAAAGGCAAACAAGTCAACAAACTTGATTTGGAAGAAAACGGCGGCAAAATCAGCGCCGAAGACTTGGAGAAATGGCTGGACGCAAACGGCTTGCGGTAAATTGTCCTTTTGAGATTGCGCCGTTTGAGTGTTAAAGACTTTGCGGAAGGAATGAAGAGAGGTCGTCTGAAAACAGGATTTTGGTTTCAGACGACCTTTCGTTGTAGCGGCAATCTTGTTCTTTTTCAGTACGACGGGGAAGAATGGCGGAGAAGTTTTTGGCGTAGCTTGTTCATAAGAAGAGGTCGTCTGAAACTGAGCTGACGACCTTTTGCCACATCAGCAACCTTGTTCCTTCCCCCGTCCGGCGGGGGAAGGTTAGGATGGGGGTGGCTTTGCGGCTTGAGGGAAAATCAAATTCATGCAGCCCGTAGAGCCACCCTCTCCCACCGGACGGGAGAGGGGGCAGGTTACACGTCGTAACATAGATTTCTGCCCCGCTACCGTCATTCCCGTGTAGGCGGGAATCTACTTTTCGGCAACAGAAATCTTTAGAACAATCCAAAAAAACCTAATCTCATCAATGGATTCCCGCCTGCGCGGGAATGACGGCGGCGGGATGGTTAGCGTGGTCTGATTATGAAAAAAGGTCGTCTGAAACAAAGCTTTGAATTTCAGACGACCTTTTACCGTATCAGCAATCTTGTCCCTTCCCCCGTCCGG
>NZ_AEPF01000100.1 GCF_000193735.1 Neisseria sicca 4320 | reverse complement strand
CTCCGCCTTGTTCCTTCTGCATTTGCCATTGATAAAAACGGTCTCCAGCTTGTCTGAAATCTTGAGGAGACGGGCTATCAATCAAACCTAATCCACGGCCTATATTCCCCAATGACTCTGCAATTCCCCCAAACAAATTATTTCCAAAAGTACCAGCCATTAAAACACCACTTTCGACAGCACCTTTATAATCTCCTGACCTTATTCTTGCTGCCATCAAACCACTATGTTTATCAACCGCAGATGCCAATGCACCACCCGCCCAAACGCCATTTATAGTATTCTGCAATTTCGACGAACTTACAGTCTGAGTTTGTGTCGTCCTAAAAGTCCCCTTCTCGCCATAATTGCCCGTTGCGGTTATGGTCTTCGGTTGTGACCCCTTGATGGTATCGCCCGACTTG
>NZ_AEPF01000101.1 GCF_000193735.1 Neisseria sicca 4320 | reverse complement strand
TATAGGATTCTTGAAGAACCTAGTTCCTAATATTCTGTTTCAAATGAAGAAAAGGTCGTCTGAAAAGCCAAACGCAGTTTCAGACGACCTTTTGATTGTTGGGTTTTCAACCCAACCTACGGTTCCTAATGATTTTCAGATAAAAATAAAGAAATATCTTCTAACGCATCTTCAGCCCTACCTTGAAGCTCTGGATCATCTTGCTTTGAATGTAGTAAAGAAATAACTTTATCGTAATCACCGATATTTGAATGTAGCCTGGCGAGATGTCCGAAACAGGTTAGCGATAATCCGGCAATATCCAAGTCTTTATTTTTCGATAATTCCATCAATTTCTCAGAAATCCACGGTACTTCATATGCTTTGGAATTAAATACCATATCAAGAATGCCATCTATAACACTTTGTTTATCATCAGAAGAAATCAACTTTTCTGTTTTACTTTTATCAGTCATTTTTTAATTTTTCCTTTTGAATTAACTAATCCTGCTTTTTTTAAAGCATTTTTCTGATCGGTATGCAAATCTTGCCAACTTCTGACATGCCCGTGATATTCCGCAGAACCGTTATTAAAAGTTTGAGTTTTGTCTAATACAACGATTTCATTATTGGCTTTATCAACCCCAACTCTTCGAGGAGAAGTTGATTTAACTTGAACGGAATTATCAAGAGCTGCTTGTCCGTTTGTTGGTGCTCTACTTTTCACAGAATTATCATTTTTGCCATGATAAGAAGCGTCTTTATATCGTTGGTTGCCTTTACCATACGGACACTCATTATGAACCCAAACCCCTTCCGTTTCCGCCTTCTCACCCTTGACGAAGTAAGTATGCCAGTCGGCAACGGTCAGATTGTAGGCTTGCAGCGGTTCTTGTTTGACGGTAACGCTCTGAACGGTCTGCCCTGCACCGTTTTCGGCAAACAGCCTGCTTCCCGCTTTCAAATCTTCCGCTTTAATCCATTTGCCGTCCGAATAAAACGGGTGGATACGGTTGGAAACAAGGGTCTGTATTTTACCGAGGCCGTCTGAAACTTCAATGTAAACGGTTTCTTGATACGGATTGCCGTATCGGGCGGTAACGGGTTTGTATCCCGTTTCCCCGCTTGCCTCGTCCTTGGCAAAGACGCGGTCGCCGGCCCGGATACGTGCAATGGCTTTGTAGCCGTCTGCCGTTTTGACCAAGGTGCTGCCGTGGAAGGAGCAGGTGTAGGATTTTTGAAGAACTCAGTTCTCAATATTCCGTTTCAAATGAAGGAAAGGTCGTCTGAAAATTAAACACTGTTTCAGACGACCTTTTGATTGTTGGTTTCTTAACCTAATCTACGTTTGCAAGATTAATTCCTTTCTCCTGAATACCGCACCATTTATTTGGTTTAATTCTATAGAAGAATGGTTAGAATAAATACATTCAAAGTCAGCTTCGTCAAAATATTCTCCACACATAGACCATAACTCCGTAATCAAATATTCCATATCTTCATGGTCTTCTGTGATGACTTCTCTTGATAAATAAATTTTAATTTTAAAAACCTTTTCCCTTCATCGTAATCTACGGTAATTAACCTTATATCTGAGTGTATCATGCCCAGCATTGCTATATTCATACCAACTCGCAGCCAGCTTGGTAATATATTCATAACTATTTCACCTTCTTAATGTTTTTAGGGTTAGCTGGAACAATATGAACTCCATTTTTACCTGAATGAACTGTGCCAAAATTGGTACTTAATCCTGATTTCCCATCACTACCTATAGGATGCCCAAAATCAACAACAGGATTTCCTCTTGCTCCTTTAGAAATAACTGGATATTTACCTGAATGTATCCCACTCAACAATTCTTGAGGATTTATATTTTGATTTAAAGTACTCTTACCTTCAATGTAGTTTCTATGTCCTAGAATATGTTTTCCTTGAGCCCCATCATGAATTCCAGACCCAATAGATTTTGCTTTAAAATCAACATTGCGAGTTTGGAACATTTCTCCATCTACGGATTGAGATAATCTTAAAGCATTGTCATGTTTATAGAAATCTGAAAAATCTCTGCTGACATCAGCTTTCCCTGCTTTTGCCGCCTTCGTCAGGTTTTTGGCTTTGATATATGGCAGGGTGTTGGACATGGCTTCGACGGTTTCGGCGGCATTGGGATTTTCCGCCGTCCAATCGCGGACAGTTTTGCCGATTTTTTCTTCCGATTTTGCCAAACTCCTCAAATGGTCGATGGCGGCAATGGCGTTGTCCGGCGACATGGTGCTGATGGCCGCTGCAGTCGCCATATCGATGGCAAAACCCGTCCCTTGAACCGCATCGCCTACGCCGATGGCTTCTCCGGCGCTGAGAAAGGGATTGAGGGCGCCTGCGGCGACACCATTGATAAATTCCATGCTGTTACCCCAGCGGTTGAGCCCGGGGTTGTGTTCGAACATTTTTTTATTGGCTTCTCCGGCACGGTCGGAAAAATTTTTCGGTATGTTGCCGAATCTGTCCGCAAACCGTTGCTGCGTCGAGCGGTTGTCGTCGTGAACAACAGTCTGCCTCCTTACCTGGCCTTTCGCAACGTAGGAATAAATATCCCGGGCGCCGTGAGGTGCGGGGTAGCCGCCTCCCTGCGGGCCGTCGTAACCGTCGGCAGGGTGGTGTTCGTAGCCGTCCCATGACATGCTGGCAAAGGTCATGCCCGTACCGTCGATTACTTTGCCGCCTTTCCAACTGTCGCTTTTGCTGGCACTGTTGTCGAACGGGGAATGGACTTCATGTCCGTGTCCGGAAAAGCGGACGATATATCCGGGATTACTGAAGATGGTTGCGGTTTCCATCTGCAAATTGCCCGACCGTTGTGTGATGGTGGGCGAAATGGTCATCAGTCCGGTACGCTCGGCCACGGTTCCGCGTGCTTTGCCGAAGAGGTGGAATTTTTTGCCGGGGTCAAAATTCTCCCGTCGGAGCAAATCCTGCACTACAGGGTCGTTCCTTAAGTCCGCCGCGAGGGCGGGCTGCCCGAAGGCAGCCGCCGTTACGGCGCAGGCGGCAAGGAGGTTTGTCAGTCTGCGCAGCGGTTTCAAGGTTTATTCTCCTTCACGGCGGCGGATGACTTCGTCGCTGACATCAAGGTTTTGGGCATTGCCTTGTTTGAAGTCGGGACGGTTTTGGGCGGTTGTGTCGCCGTAGGGGGTGATGTCGGAGAAATCGACCATCAGGCCGTCTGAAGCTTTGACGGTTTTGCTGACTTTGTAAGGGCCGGTCCAAAGGGCGTATTTTTCTTTGTATTGGGATTCGTAGGCGGCAGAGGTAGGTTTGATCAGCAGTTTCCGGCTGTTGCGGTCGACGGCGAAATACTCGAGCTTGGTTTGGGCTTTAAGGGTTTCGGCGTTGTAGATGTGCAGTTCGGTACGGCTGCGGATGGTGCCGAATACGTCGACGGTTACGAATACGTCGGTGTCGGCGTATTCGGGAGGTACGACCTCGATGCCGCGCAGGTAGAAGATGGTTTGGACGAGGTTGGTCAGGAAGGAAACGTCGCGGGGGTTGGTAATCAGGGTTTCGTTGCGGTAGTCGCCCGTGCCGTTGACGGACAATCCGGCAGACCGTTCGCCTTTGCGTCCGTTGTTTCTGGTCAGGGCGGCAGCGGGGGCGTTCAAAAGCGATGTGGAAGTGGTAACGCTGGAGAGCGCGTCAGCTTTGGTAGTGGCAGTAGTATCGTAGGTGGGATAGGTGTATTGGGTGGCGCTGTCGGGGTTGTTTTGGTAGCCGCCGCGAATCAATGCGTCGATGGAGTAGCGTCCGCCGGTAATGTTGCCCGATCCTTGATCGCCCATGGTAGAAACGTAAAGGGCGACTTTTCGGCCTTTCAGGGCAGACAGATCCATTTCTTTGACGGCGGCACGGGACGAGGCGGCGACGAGTTCTTGTTCGACGGCAAAGCGTTTGCCGCCGCCGTGTGAAGGAATGCCGGTCAGTGTACCGCAGCCGGTGAGCAGGAGGGTGGATAGGGTAAGTGTAGAGAGAAGAATTTTCATGTTGTTCCTTAGATTTTGCGTATTAAAAAAACGGAGGTTGGTTAACCTTCCTTAGTTTAATTTAAATTTAAACAAAAAATGTAAAGAACAACATAAACGTTATATTTGTATATTTGAAGGACAAACGGATAAGGTCGTCTGAAAGTAGAAATTAATTTTTCAGACGACCTTTTGATCTTAATAAACCCGACGCGCGGGATACGGGCGCGGGTAAGGCGGGTAGGGATAGCCGTAGCGGTGTACCGGCTCGCTGTCCTGATAGATGACGGTCGTCCCCGGCGGGGCGTTGACGGTAACGGTTTTGTTGATGGTGGTTTGGGAATGGACGGGCAGGTCGAGGACGGCGGTGCGCCCGTAAGGGGTTTCGGTGTAGAAACAGCCGCCAAGTGCGGTCAGCGTGAAGGCGTAGAGCAGGGGCTTCTTCATGGGATTCCTTCATTCAAAACGAAACGGTAAGGGGTCGTCTGAAACGTGGTTTCGATAAGTTTGAAACCGTTTTTATAGTGGATTAAATTTAAACCAGTACGGCGTTGCCTTGCCTTGCCGTACTATCTGTACTGTCTGCGGCTTCGTCGCCTTGTCCTGATTTAAAGTTAATCCACTATAGGTTTCAGACGACCCTTTTTATCGCCAACATCCTTAACTTTAAATACGGCATATCGTCAAATTCCGTCATTCCCGCCCCCGCCTGCGCGAGGACAGGCTACGGTGGGAATCCATCGTAAAACTTGAGAAACCTTGATTTGAAAAACAGTTTCCAAATTTCAAAAATGGATTCCCACCGTAGCCTGTCCTCGCGCAGGCGGGGGCGGGAATGACGGCAACCGATAAGTTGCGCATCGAAAATAAAGTCATTTGACTATATCCGGCCGACGGGATGGGGCGGCGGTTTTTCAGACGACCTTCCCGCTTACCTTAACACGGTCTTCGTCCAGCGGCCGACCCATTGTTTCTGTTTGGTGTCGATGTCGTTGCGGCTGGGCGAGTCGGTGTGTTTCGGGGCTTGGGCGAACTCGAAGACTTTGGGCAGCGGCGTGTTTTTCACGGCGGGATAGACCCACATTTCGGTCGGCAGGGCTTTTTGCACTTCGCCGCTTTGCAGCCACTGTACGAGTTTTGCCGCCAACTCGGGCTGTTTTGCGCCTTTCAAGACTGCCGCGCCTTCGACTTGGCGGAACACGCCGCCTTTGAGGAAGAGGTTGCCGGTCGGCGGCACGCTATATTTGCCTTTGGAGTAGTGGACTTCGGCGGCGGGGCTGGCAGCGTAGCTGACGACGAGCGGGTAGGCGCCGCCGTTTTGGGTGAAGTCGGTGTAATAGGCTTCACTCCAGCCTTTGGCAACTTTCACGCCGTTTTGACGCATCTGCGCCCACCATTTGAACGCGCCCTCTTCGCCCATGCCGCCGATGTTCGCCATCAGGAAGGCAAGTCCGGGCGAGGAGGTGGCGGGCGAGGGCGTCACCAGCAGGTTTTTATATTCGGGGCGGGTCAGGTCCTGCAAGGTTTTGGGCAGCGGCAGTTTTTTCTGTTCAAACCATTTTTTGTCGTAGTTGAGGGTAACGTAGCCGTAATTGACCGCCGCGATGACGGGCATCCCCGCTGAAACGGGTGCGGATTTGGGCTGCGCCGCCGCCAATATGCCTGCTTCGCGCGCTTTGCCGATGTTGGCGTTGTCCAAACCGTAAACCGCGTCGGCAATCGGGTTTGCCTTGCTGAGAATCAGTTTGTTGAGCATTTCGTTGCCGCTGCCCGCTTTGATGACGGAGACTTTGGCATCGTTGGCTTTTTCAAACTGCGCGATGGCGGATTGGGGCAGGCTGAAGGATTTGTGTACGGCAAGGCGCACTTCAGTCTGGGCGGATAAGTTTGCCGAAGCCAGCAAGAGGGCGAGGGCGGATAATTTCAGTTTCATTCTCTAACCTTTGTACGGGTAAAATACGAAACATCATAACAAAATCCGCACCAACACACGACATGAACCTTTCCCCCGTTTGGCTCTTTGACCTCGACAATACGCTGCACAACGCCGATGCCGGCATTTTCTACATCATCAACCGCGCCATGACCGACTACATGGCGCAACGCCTCAAGCTCTCCGAAGAAGCGGCATCCGACCTGCGTCAGGACTATTGGCACCGATACGGCGCGACGCTTGCCGGCCTGCAAATCCACCATCCCGAAATCGACATCCGCGAGTTTCTGCGCGAAAGCCATCCCATCGCGCAAATCTTGGCAAAATTGGAGGGCATGGAGGGAACCGAAAGCGTTTTAGGTCGTCTGAAAGGACGCAAAGCCGTTTTTTCCAACGGTCCTTCGTTTTACGTCCGCGCCATCATCGGGGCATTGGGTTTGGAAAACCGTTTTGACGCACTCTTCGGCACGGACGACTTCGGGCTGCGCTACAAGCCCGACCCGCAAGCCTACCTGACCGTCTGCCGCCTGCTCGACGTTGCGCCCGAACAGTGCATCATGATCGACGACAGCGCGGACAACCTGCACCAAGCCAAAAAGCTGGGCATGAAAACCATATGGTTCGGCAGCAAAGCCCATCTCCTGCCCTTTACCGACGCCGTTGCAAAAGATATGCAGGCGCTCGCCGAATGTGCCGAAAAACTGTCGGCACTCGTCTGAAACCTTTACAATATCGGGTTTGAACAACGGCACCAAGCCGCCCGACCACAAGGACAACCATCATGCGATACACCGCCCTCATCCTCGCCGCCGCAGCCGCCCTGACCGGCTGTACCTGGGAAACCTACCAAAACGAATCCGGCCACACCTCCCTGCGCCCCAAATACGAAAAAGGCACGCGCATCTATTACGAAGACGGCACCTACTCCCGCGATATGCGTTACAACCAATACCGCCCCGAACGCCGCACCCTCAAACCGCTGCACGGCGACCAAGAAAACGTACGCGGCACGACATGGAACAAACCTCAAGGCGCCGGACACACCGCGCCCGAAACGCAAACTGAGGAATAATCCGCCCGTAGAGGTCGTCTGAAACCGTTTTTTCCGTTTCAGACGACCTCAAACATAACCGCCATCCCGTTCGTCCCATATCTGCCGTCCATCACAAGGAGAAAACCATGCGTTCCCTCGCCCTGATTTTCGTTACCGCCGCCATCCTGAGCGGCTGCACCACAGACCGCTACGACTTCGACAGCCGTCCCGCCGACACATCCGCGCGTACGCCCCTGAAACCGACCACACTCGACCGCTTGGAACGCGGCAGCCATGCCGACTCTTACCGGTTCACCCCCAAACCCAATAAACCATAACCCCCAAACGTCCGCACGCCAAACCCAAATAAAAAGGTCGTCTGAAACCCTAAACCCCGTTCAGACGACCCCTAAATACCCCCTTCATCAACATTGCATTCGAGAAAGTCCATCATGTCCGCCACACCCCTCAACATCGTCATCCTCGCCGCCGGCAAAGGCACGCGCATGTATTCCAAAATGCCCAAAGTGCTGCACCGAATCGGCGGCAAGCCCATGGTCGAGCGCGTTATCGACACCGCCGCCGCCCTGAATCCCCAAAACATCTGCGTCGTCATCGGACACGGCAAAGACCAAGTCTTAGACACCGTCAAACGCGACGTCGTTTGGGTCGAACAAACCGAACAACTCGGCACCGGCCACGCCGTCAAAACCGCCCTGCCCCACCTTGCCGCCGAAGGCCGCACACTGGTACTGTACGGCGACGTTCCCCTGATTGACACCGCCACCCTCGAAACCCTGCTCGAAGCCGCCGGCAGCGAAGTCGGACTGTTGACCGACGTTCCCGCCGACCCGACAGGCTTGGGCCGCATCATCCGCGACAGCCAAGGCAGCGTAACCGCCATCGTCGAAGAAAAAGACGCCGACGCCGCTCAAAAAGCCGTCCGCGAAATCAACACAGGCATCCTCGTCCTGCCCAACGCCAAACTCGAAAACTGGCTGAACAGCCTCTCCAGCAACAACGCCCAAGGCGAATACTACCTGACCGACCTCATCGCCAAAGCCGTTGCCGACGGCATCAAAGTCCATCCCGTCCAAGTGCGCGCCTCCCATCTCGCCGCCGGCGTGAACAACAAACTCCAGCTCGCCGAACTCGAACGTATCTTCCAAACCGAACAGGCGCAAGCCTTGCTCAAAGCAGGCGTTACCCTGCGCGACCCCGCCCGCTTCGACTTAAGGGGTCGTCTGAAACACGGACAAGACGTCGTGATTGACGTCAACGTCGTCCTCGAAGGCGACATCGAAATCGGTGACAACGTCGAAATCGGCGCAAACTGCGTCATCAAAAACGCCAAAATCGGCGCAAACAGCAAAATCGCCCCCTTCTCTCACCTCGAAGACTGCGAAGTCGGACAAAACAACCAAATCGGCCCCTACGCCCGCCTGCGTCCGCAAGCCCGCCTTTCAGACGACGTACACGTCGGCAACTTCGTCGAAATCAAAAACGCCGCCATCGGCAAAGGCACCAAAGCCAACCACCTCACCTACATCGGCGACGCCGAAGTCGGCAGCAAAACCAACTTCGGCGCAGGCACAATCATTGCCAACTACGACGGCGTGAACAAATACAAAACCGTCATCGGCGACGAAGTCCGCATCGGCTCCAACTGCGTCCTGGTCGCGCCCGTCACCCTCGGCAACAAAGTGACAACCGGCGCAGGCAGCACGATTACCCGCAACGTCGAAGACAACAAACTCACCCTCGCCCGCGCCCGCCAAACCGTGATCGAAGGCTGGGTGCGTCCGGAAAAAGGCGATAAGAAATAGAGTAGCAAACCGCCTTCCTCCTAGATTCGTATCAACCAAAAAGGTCGTCTGAAAACTTAAAACAACAAGTTTTCAGACGACCTTTCATTTAACTCTACAGGCTCGAAATAAACCCAGCCCGTAGCGTGGGCTTTTCCCACGAATCTATCATCCAATAATCAAAATCAGACAACAGCCGAATGGGCATACATTTGGGCTTTCATTTCGCGGGCAAAGCCCACGCTACTCGTTGCAGCAACAGCAACCTGTCCCTTCCCCCGTCTGGCGGGGGAAGGTTAGGATGGGGGTGGCTTCCGAGGTTTAGGTAAAATCAAATTCGTGCAAATCCGCAGAACCCCCCTCTCCCGCCAGACGGGAGAGGGGGCAGGTTGCAGATAAAAACGAGGTCGTCTGAAAACTTTGAGATTTGAGTTTTGGAGAAACAAACTCA
>NZ_AEPF01000102.1 GCF_000193735.1 Neisseria sicca 4320 | reverse complement strand
GCGACTTTGTTCGCAGCGGCAGTCGAACCTGCTTTGCCTGCCACGGCTTTGTCGTTCAGACCGCCGTAGGTGTAGGCTTCGCCTTTGGCTGCATCAGCCGTGCGGATGCCTTGGGTTTGGGCGCGGTCGCCGAGGTAGACGGAGTCTTTAACCGTGGCTTTGATGTTGCTGCCCAATGCGTAGGCGTTGTCGGCGGATACGTTGTTGTTGTTACCGATGGAGTAAGCGCTGTTGCCGCTTACTACGGTCGGGTCACCGATGGCGCCGGAGTTTTTGCCGCTGACGATGTTGCCGGTACCGATGGCGATGGTGTTCTCGGCGTTGGCTTTGGCGCCTTTACCGATGGCGATGGCGTTGGTGCCTTTGGAAGCAGCCTGGTAGCCGACTGCCGTGGCGTATGCGCCGCTCGCGCTGGAGTCTTCGCCGTTGTGTGCCTGTACGTCGGGGTTCACTTCGCCGTCGTTGGTATGGAAGAACTTGATGCCTTGTTCGTTCATACGGCCTACGGCTTCGATGACGTTGTTGGTCACGTACATGCCTTGGTCTTCGACGTTGTAGGTCACGAGGCTGTAACCGTTGGACTGGGCAATCTTGGTCTCGTTCGTCACGTTGGTCACGTTCGGGTTGTTGCTGTTGTCCACCAGGGTAATGTTTTTGATATTGCCCAAGCCTGCTTTGCCGTCTGCTTCGACTACCGGCGGTGCGGTGTTGACGTTGCCGCCGTTGCTGCCGATCAGTTCGTAAACTTGGTGCAGTTGTCCGCCGTTGACGGCATCGGTGCTGCCTGCGGCGACGGTGCCTGCGGCGACGCCGGTCACTTTCTTACCGCCTGCGTTGATGCCTTCGGCAGTGATGTTGACATCGCCTGCTTTCAGACCGTCTTTGCTCAGAGCCACTTTGTCGCCGACTTTGACGCCGTTGTTGTTCACAACGGTATCGCCTGCTTTGACGCTGTCGACTTTCAGGTCTTTGTTGAGGCCGACCTGAATGCCGTTCGCGCCTGCGCTGGTGGTGATGTTGGCATCGCCTTTAACGGCGACGGTATCGCCTAGTTTGTTGGCAGCGGTCGTACCGCTGTCGCCTGCGAAGCTGATGCCTTTGTTGTCTACCGCGTCTTTCGCCGCTACGCCTTTGGCGATGTCGGCTTTGACGGCTTTAGACAGGTCAACCGCGTAGTCGGTCACGTTGTCGGCGTCTTTGTTGCCTTTGGTCACGACGATGTTGTCGGAACCTGCGGAAACGCTCGCACCGTCTGCGTTAACGGTGTAAACGGTTTGACCGTTCGCACCTTGTTTGCTGGTCACGCTGGCGATGTTGGTGCCGGCTTCGACTTCGGTCTTAGCGGCGGCAGCCAAACGGTTCAACTGTCCGACGTTGGCAGCATCGGTGTCTTTCACACCGGCAGCAACGTTGCTGATGGCTTTGTTGCCTGCGTTGATACCGTCAGCAGTGATGTTCACATCGCCTGCTTTCAAACCGTCTTTGCCCAGTGCCACTTTGTCGCCGACTTTAACGCCGTCGTTGTTCACAACGGTATCGCCTGCGGTGAAGCTGTCGGCTTTGAGGTCAGGTGCGGTCGCCACTTTGTAAGTGGTGCTGCCGTCGGCATTTTGCTCTGGTGTAACGACGATGTTGTCGTTGCCGCTGTCTACTTTAGACGTGGCTTTCGCTGCAGCTGCTTTGAGCTGTGCAACGTTCACTGCGTCGGTGTCGGCTTCGCCTGCGGCGATGTCGGTCACTTTGTTGCCGCCGTTGTTCAGACCGTCTTTGGTCAGGCTGACAGGTTTGCCTGCCTTGCCGTTGCCCACAGTCAGTCCGTTGTCGGTCAGAACGCTGCCGCCTACGGTAACCTTGTCGAAGGAGACGTCGTCTGAAGTCGCTACGGTGATGTTCTTACCGTTGCGGCTGACTTTGACGTTTTTGCCTTCTTTGAAGGTTACGGTGTCGCCTGCGCCGATTTTTTCAGACGAGGTTTCGTCGTTGGCGTTCAGGTTCCAGCCTTTGTCGGCAGTTTCTTTCACCGCGGCAATCGCGTCGTGGACGTTGTCTTTGCCTGTGCCGCCAATGTCGGCAGTGGTGACGTTGCCTTTGTCGTTGGCTGCGTTACCGCCGAGCAGGTTCGCCAGGTTGGCTTGGGTTGCGTTCAACTGCTCTTCGCTGGCGGCCTGACCTTTGGTTGCAAAGTCCGCACCGCCCAGAGTGGTGTTGCTC
>NZ_AEPF01000103.1 GCF_000193735.1 Neisseria sicca 4320 | reverse complement strand
CCGGACAAAACCGCAGACAGTGCCGCCAAGTTTCTGACCGAACACCTGATTGATCCCTGCCCATACCTGATTGAGTGCGTTTACTCCGACAACGGTACGGAATATAAAGGCTCGGCCAACCATGCTTTCGGTGTAGCCTGTTATGAGAACGGGATTGGTCAAAAGTTTACCCGGGTTGCCCGTCCGCAGACCAACGGTAAGGCGGAACGGGTTATCCGCACCCTGATGGAGATGTGGCATGAGAAACAGTTGTTTGACAGTCCGGAACACCGGCGAAAGGAGTTGTGCCGCTTTGTTAATTTCT
>NZ_AEPF01000104.1 GCF_000193735.1 Neisseria sicca 4320 | reverse complement strand
AGCGATTTCATGCAGATAGGCATCCTGGTGCTGCCCAAGATATTGAGCCGGTTTTTGCCTATCCAATTTGACGGCATTTAGACCGGTAACTTGATGTTTTAGGCTGCCTGTTTGTTTTTTAAGGCGAATCCACAGGTAAAGCGTGTTTCTTGACAAGTTAAACGTTGCTGCGGTTTGGCTGATGTTTTTGCATTGTTCGTAATAGTTTAAAGCTTCGTGTCTTAAGTCCGCAGAGCATGCCATGGTCAGACCTTCAAAGTTGAGTATTGTAC
>NZ_AEPF01000105.1 GCF_000193735.1 Neisseria sicca 4320 | reverse complement strand
CTATAAAAACCTCTTAAAACCCGTTTAAAACCTATCAAAACCCGACAGTTTTCAACAAAAAACCGCGCATTCCCGCGCGGTTTTGTGAAAAGCTGATGCAACTTTTTTTCAAACACAAAAACGCCGAAATCCACGTCTTTCCAAGATTTCGGCGTTTTTTTATTATCACTTATCATTTGTGCAAAAACTAACAGTCCCCCACAATAAAAACGTCGAGACTTTT
>NZ_AEPF01000106.1 GCF_000193735.1 Neisseria sicca 4320 | reverse complement strand
AAGTCAGCGTTATTGCCCCGATACTGCATTCCGTTCGTTGCTGCGCAGGCGTTCCAAATGGTTTTTGACTTCCTGTACTTTTGCTTCGGTAAACAGGTTGGCGATATTTTTCCAAATGCTGTGATAACCGTAGGGGCCGTGCTGCATTTCGGCTTTTGCCTCTTCAATCTGCCAGCCTTGGTAAAGGATGCGGTACATTCCGGCAATCAGCCCCGTCCTGTCCGCACCGTGGTAGCAATGGATGAGGACTGCGCCGTTTTGTTTTTGTTTTTCAATCAGGTACAGGATTTCGGCGATGTCTTTAGGTTTGACATTCCACGACAGCAGCGGGCGGTTGATGATGTTGATGCCGTATTGCTTGAGATAGTCGTCGTCATTGCGGTCGAAAAAGCGCAGATTGACGACGCTTTTGATACCCTGCTGTGAAATGGTTTCGCCGTCCTCGGGAACAGGCTGTTCGCTGCGGTAGAGTTTGTCGTCGATACGGTAAAGGTTGGCATCTTGCTTGACAGATACTGCCCAAAGTCGGGTATTCATGGTTCGTGCTTCTTGAGTGGTCGAGGCTTGGCAGGCGGCAAGCAGGAAGGCTGAGAAGATAATCGGTATGGTTCGTTTCATCATAAGGATAGATTTAAAAGGTGAAAAGGTCGTCTGAAAAAGGAATCTGTTTTCAGACGACGTGTTTGATGTTTAAGAAAACCGCGCTTTTATTCCCACACGTTCGCCCGCTCGACTTCTTTCCATGCTTCGAGAATCAGGCTGCCGTCGTTGTCTTTCAAGAGCATCGCGTCGGAAAGCATACGCCGCCAAGTGCGGGCGTTTTTCAGACCGTGCATCAGCCCGAGGCTGTGGCGGACGATGTGGCGCAAGATTGTGCCGCGTCCGGCTTGGATTTGGGCTTGGCTGTATGTGTAGAGGCGCTGCACCAAATCGGCGTATTCAATGGGGCTGCGGGTGTCGCCGTAAAACAGCCTGTCCCATTCGTGCATGACTATCGGGTTATGGTACGCCTCGCGTCCGACCATTACGCCGTCAACGTGTTGCAGGTGTCCGGCGATTGCTTCGTTGGTGGTGATGCCGCCGTTGATGATGATTTCCAGCTCGGGAAACTCTTGCTTCAGGCGGTAAACGTAATCGTATTTCAACGGCGGAACGTCGCGGTTTTCTTTCGGCGAAAGCCCGTCCAGCCATGCGTTGCGGGCGTGGACGATGAAGGTTTTGCAGGCGGTTTTGTCGCGCAGCGTGCCGACGAAATCGGCGACGGTTTGATATTCGGTTTGTCTATCGACGCCGATGCGGTGTTTGACGGTAACGGGGATCTTGACCGCGTCCTGCATGGCATTGAGGCAGTCGGCAACCAGCATGACTTCGTTCATCAGACACGCGCCGAACGAGCCTTTCTGTACACGCGGGCTGGGGCAGCCGCAGTTGAGGTTAACCTCGTTGTAGCCGTATTCTTCGGCGGCTTTGGCTGCTTTCGCCAAATCGGACGGGTCGCTGCCGCCCAGTTGCAGGGCGACGGGCTGCTCGCCTTCGTTAAACATCAAAAAGCGGTCTTTGTCACCATAGACGATGGCGCCGGAATTGACCATTTCGCTGTAAAGCCATGTGTTGCGGGTAATCTGGCGGGCGAGGTAGCGGTAGTGGCGGTCTGTCCAGTCGAGCATGGGGGCGACGGAAAGGCGGCGGGGCGGGAGGTTGGTTTGCGGCATATGTAGTGTGTAAACAGTGTTTCAGACGACCTTTATTCTTGAAGGTCGTCTGAAAAGGAAACGGATTAAACGGATGGCGGGACGGCGGAAAACCGATGCGTCAGATTGGCTTTATAGCAAAGCTTAAGGTTGCTTTTGCTTTTCTCCGACGATTTTTTCAAATGTTCGGATTAAGCTTGAAGCGATAACCTCCTCGCTAAACTCCGCCAAACAATCTTGACGCAGTTTTTCATGATCGAAACGTTCGCGATTTTCATACATTTCAATCAATGCATCGGTAAGCGCGGGGATATTTTCGGTCGGCACCAAAATACCGTTCTCGGGCGTAACGATGGATTGCGGACCGCCGCACATGGTGGCGATGACGGGCAATCCCTGAGACAACGCTTCAATAAACACGACCCCGAAGGTTTCCGTGCGGCTGGCAAGGACGAAAGCGTCGCTTTCGCGCATCAAATCCAATACTTCGTCCGTGGTGAGCGCGCCGAGGAAGCTGACGGCATTCGTAATGCCCAACTCTTGTGCCAAACGGCGCAAATTGGCAGCTTCCACGCCGTCCCCGCCGATTTTCAATTTGAGGAAAGGATATTTTTCCAACGCTTTCGCAAAGGCCGGCAGCAGGAGGTCATGCCCTTTGAGATGGCGCAGATGCGAAACGGTACAGAAGGTGTAGTCTTGGTTTCCTTTATCGGGAAACGTGAAATCCCTTGCGAAATTGTCGCCCAGTACGTTGGGCAGGTATTCCCATTCCAAACCGTATTTTTCCTTCAGCAGGCGGCTGAAGTCGCGGCTGACGGCAAAACGCGCGGCGCTATGTTCGGCAGCGAGGCGCATGATCGGCCATTGGTGAGACCGTATGAGGTTGCGGGTAATGGTGCTGCTGTGTTCGGTAATGACGTAGGGAATACCGTAAGTCTTATAGATTTCGTAGGCAAGGATACCCGCGTAGTTCATGGAATGTGCATGAACAATATCGGGGCGTCCGTTTTCACGCACATACCGCGCAAATGCCTTCATACCCGCGCGCACCCAGCGGATGCGGTCCAAATCGACGACAGGGAAACGGGGGAAAAAATACATACTGTCGTAAGCGTAGGTATTCAACCCGCCCTGATTGTGTTTCCGAATGCCGTACGGACCGGTAAAAATGGATTTGGTATGGACGCGCAGATAGCGGAACATCGGCGCAATCACCCCGACTTTCAGACCTTTGCGCTGCAAGGCTTGGGCTTGAAGACGGAAAAAGATTCCGTCCACATCGGTCTCGGTTTTGGGATACCACGAAGGAATAACGGCAACGTGCATGAAAAAACTTTCGTAATAATCAATCTGAGGTCGTCTGAAAAACCATTCGCCGTTTTCAGACGACCTTTTTAATAACCGGGTAAAACCTACTCCCCCGCCACGGTCATGCTCTCAATCAGCACCGAACCGATTTTGTTGGAAGAGCGGCGCAGCGCGTCGTTGGCAGTGCCGACGATGCCGAGATACATATCCTGCAAGCGGCCGGCGATGGTGATTTCTTGGACGGGGTGGCTGATGATGCCGTTTTCCACCCAAAAACCCGCCGCGCCGCGCGAGTAGTCGCCCGTGATGGTGTTCACACCCTGCCCCATCAGTTCGGTAACCAACAATCCTGTACCCATTTCTTTCAGCAGGTCGGACTGCGTTTCGTGCGTATGGTTCAAATAAAGGTTGTGTGCGCCGCCGGCGTTGCCCGTGGTCTGCATACCGAGCTTTCTCGCGCTGTAACTGCTGAGGAAATAGCCTTCGACAATGCCGTCGCGGATGACGAAACGCGGTTGCGTGGCGACGCCTTCGGAGTCGAAATAGGTGCTGCCGAAGGCGCGGGGAATGTGTGGTTCTTCGCGCAGGCTGAGGAAATCGGGCAGGACTTTTCTGCCTATGCTGTCAATCAGGAAGCTGCTTTGGCGGTAGAGCGCGCCGCCGCTGAGCGCGCCGACGAGGTGTCCGATAAGGCCGCCTGCGACGGTGGTATCAAAGAGAACTGGATAGCTGCCCGTCGGGATGCTGCGGCTGTTCAGACGACGTAAGGTGCGCTCGGCGGCGGTTTTGCCGATTTGCTCGGGGCTGTCCATGTCTTGATGGCGACAGGCTGCGTCGTACCAGTAGTCGCGCTGCATACCGTTTTCGTCAGCGGCGACGATGCTGCACGAAATGCTGTGGCGCGTGCCTCGTTGGTGGGCGGTGAAGCCGTGGGTGTTGCCGTAAACGTATTGGTAATGTCCGGTCTGAACGCCTGCGCCTTCTGAGTTTTCGATGCGCTCATCCGCGCTCAGGGCAGCTTGTTCGCATTGTTTTGCCAACTCGATGGCGGCTTCCGTGCTTAAATCCCATTCGTGGTAGCGGTCGAGGTCGCCGACGTGTTGCGCCATCAGTGAAGCATCTGCCAGACCTGCGCAATCGTCTTCGGCGGTGTAGCGGGCGATGTCGATAGCAGCTTTGACGGTGTCTTGCAGGGCTTTTTCGGAGAAGTCGGCGGTGCTGGCGCGACCTTTGCGTTTGCCGACGTAAACGGTAATATCCAGCGATTTGTCTTGCTGGAACTCGATTTGTTCGATTTCGCCCAGCCGTACGCTGACGCTTTGTCCGATGGATTCGCTAAAGTCGGCTTCGGCAGCCGCCGCGCCCATGTTTTTTGCCAAATCCAAGGCGTGCCCGCATAAGCCGGTCAGCTCGGAGGCGGTGTGGTTAAACAGCATAAAAGGTTTCCTGACAGAGGTTTGCGGCATTTTAACCGTTTTCAGACGACCTCGGCAAAAATACCGCCACAGAAGATATAGTGGATTAACAAAAATCAGGACAAGGCGACGAAGCCGCAGACAGTACAAATAGTACGGCAAGGCGAGGCAACGCCGTACTGGTTTAAATTTAATCCACTATAAAAGGTCGTCTGAAAACGCCGTTTCAACAGGGCGTTGACGTGAAACCTGCCCGAACGTGCTAAAATACCCGAAACAAAATTAAAGGTTTATCAAAATGTTTGAAAACGAAGACGAATGGGTCAGCAAAACCCAAATGAAAAAGCAGATGAACGATTTGCAGGCTTTGGGTATGGAGTTGACCAAACTCTCGACCGATACGCTGAAAAAAATCGGCTTGGACGAAGACTTGTACGAAGCCGTCGTTACCTACAAAAAAATCACGTCCAACGGTGCGCTCAAACGCCAAAGCCAATTCATCGGCAGGCTGATGCGCGACACCGACCCCGCGCCCATCGAAGCCTTCCTCGCCAAACTGCGCGGCGAAAATACCGCCCACAACGCCTTCTTGCAACGCGTCGAACAAGCCCGCACGCGCCTCTTGGCGGACGACAACGCAATCACCCAATTCATGGCAGACTTCCCCCATGCCGACGCAGGCAAATTGCGCACCTTAATCCGCAACACGAAAAAAGAGCAGGAACAAAACAAACCGCCGAAAAACTTCCGCGCCCTCTTCCAAGAAATCAAATCCATCATGGAAGGCGGTCAGCCTGACGATTCGGAAGAAACGCAGGATTGGGAAGAATAAAAAATAAATATAGAGGTCGTCTGAAAACCAAGTTTCAGACGACCTTTTTATTTATTTGAAAACAACCGTTACATTAGATGCGCATCGGCATGACGATGTATTTGAAGTTCGGATTATTCGGTACGGTAAACAAGGTCGAGCGGTTGGCATCGCCGAAGGCAAGCTGCATATCGTCGGAATGGATGTTGCGCAATACGTCCATCAGATAGCCGATGTTGAAACCGACTTCGAGTTCGCCGCCTTGGTAGGCGATTTCGAGTTCTTCGCGGGCTTCTTCTTGCTCGTTGTTGCTGCACACGACACTCAAGAGGCCGGGTTGCAGGAACAGGCGCGCGCCGCGGAATTTTTCGTTGGCAAGGATGGCGGCACGTTCCAGCGCGCCCAAAAGTTGGGTACGGGAAACGAGGAAGATTTTGTCGTTGTCCAACGGGATGACGCGGTTGAAGTCGGGGAATTTGCCGTCGATGACTTTGCTGACGATGGTTGTGCCGTTGCATTGGAAGCGTACTTGGTTGTTGAGCAACTCGACGCTGATGGGTTCGGACGGATTGTTCAGCAGCTTGAAGAGTTCCAAAACGGTTTTACGCGGCAGGATGACTTCGGTTTTGGGCAATTCGGCTTCGATTTGGCTGGCGGCGTAGGCAAGGCGGTGGCCGTCGGTGGCGACGAGGCGCAGTTGGTTGCCTTCAACCTGCATCAGCAAGCCGTTGAGGTAGTAGCGGATGTCTTGTACTGCCATGCTGTATTGGACTTGCGAAAGCATGGTTTTGAAGGTTTCTTGCGACAGGGAAAACGCGGCGCTGATGTCTTCGCCGACGCTCATCAGCGGGAAGTCTTCGGCAGGCAGGGTTTGCAGGGCGAAGCGTGATTTGCCTGCACGCAGGGTCAGGCGGTTGTCCGCCCAGTCAAGCGAAACGATGGCGCTGTCGGGCAAGGCGCGCAGGATGTCTTGGAATTTTTTGGCGTTGGTGGTGATGCGGAAGTCGCCTGCCTGACTTTCGGGGCCGGCTGTGTTGATTTGGATTTCCAAGTCGGTCGCCAGGAGTTTGGTTTGACCGTCTTTGCTTTCGAGCAAGACGTTAGAAAGGATGGGCAGGGTATGGCGGCGTTCGACGATACCGGTAACGGCTTGCAGCGGCTTGAGCAGACTGTCGCGGTCGGCTTGTAAAATCAGCATGGTCAATTCCTTTTGAATCGGTTATTTCGGGTGTTTTTGAATCGGGTTCGGCGTGCGGGATGAATAATGCGCCGCCATTAAAATCAAAGTGTATTTGCGTTTTCAGACGACCTTTTTAAGAGAGAGGTCGTCTGAAAGCCGGTTCTGACTCAGTTTTGAATCAGAATCAGGAGTTTTTCGTAATCTTGCGCCAACTCGGGATCTTCTTCGCGCAGTTTTGCTACGGCTTTCACGCCGTGCATGACGGTCGTGTGGTCGCGTCCGCCGAACGCATCACCGATGGACGGCAGGCTGAGGGTGGTCAGCTCTTTGGTCAGGCTCATGGCGACTTGACGCGGACGGGCAATGTTGCGCGTGCGCTTCTTGCCGAGTATATCGCTGATTTTAATACGGTAGTATTTGGCAGTCGCGTCGATAATGGTGTCGGCGGTAATGATTTTGTGTTTTTCGGCAATGATGTCTTGCAAAGCCGTGCGCGCCAAATCCATGTCGATGACGGGGCGGTTCATAAAGCGGCTGCTGGCGCTGACGCGGTTGAACGCGCCTTCCAGTTCGCGCACGTTGGAACGAATCAGGTTGGCAACAAACAATGCGGCCTCGTCTTCAATGCTGATGCCTGCCGCTTCTGCCTTTTTCTGCAAAATCGCCACACGCATTTCCAGCTCGGGCGGCTCGAGTTCTAAAGTCAAACCCCATGAGAAACGCGATTTGAGACGGTCGTCCATGCCTTCGATTTTGGCAGGCAACACGTCGCAAGTGAGGATGAGCTGTTTTTTCTCGTTATGGAAATGGTTGTACAGATAGAAAAACTCTTCCATCGTACGGTCTTTACCTTTGATGAACTGGATGTCATCGATAATCAGCAGGTCGTATTGTTTGTATTGCTGCTTGAACACATCGTAAGTATTGTTGCGCACTGCTTTCATAAAGCTGCGGATATAGTCGTCTGAATGCATATAGCGCACTTTGGCGTCAGGACGGTTTTTCAGCAGTTCGTTGCCGATGGCCTGCACCAAGTGGGTTTTACCCAAACCGGTGCTGCCGTACAGGAAAAACGGGTTGTAACCCTGCCCCGGATTCTCCGCAATCGCTTGGGCGGCGGCAGCGGCAAGGCGGTTGCCCTTACCTTCGACCAAGGTATCGAATGTGTAGTCGCGCGACAGATTGGTCTGCTCGTAACGCGCTTCTTCCGCATCGCGCTGCGCTTCCGTTTTGGCTTTGGCAACGACTTTGGATTCTGTAGGCGCGGCGGCAGGCTGCTTGCTTTCGTGCGGCAGGTTTTTCATGCGCTGCGCCAAAATGTCTGCCGCTGTTTTCGCAACGGAGGGTTTGTCTGAGTTTTCAGACGACGTATCGTCCGAAAAAGATTCTTGCGCGTCAGTTTTCGGCATTTCTTCCGTCAACGCAGCTTGTTCAGGCGCAACCGCCCCCGCATTTTCCGCCATTTCATAATGCTGCCCAGCACCCGCCTTAAACGCAAAAGCCGCTTGCAGCGGAGCCAATTCCGCACGCACCACTTCGATTTTGGCAGCAAACTGGCTTTTGAGCATATTGCAGGCAAACTGGTTTTTACCGTAAACCACCCACACGCCGTTTTCCTCGCCCACAGTCAAGGGCGCAATCCATTGCGCGAACTGCCCGGCAGGCAAAATATCGTGAAGTCGGCGGAGGCACTGCGGCCAAAATTCTGCTAGCGTCATGAATAAGCTCGAGTCGTGGAAATCGTTGGAAAGAAATGGAGAGAAACCGTCGGAAATTGCAGCACTTGAAAATGCGGTTTCAGCCCGACGGGGAAAAGTGTCGCAAATACCGCACAAACCCTATCCGCCAAACCGAACGCCGTCTGAAAATACAATTAAATTATTTTCGGAAAATCATCACGATAAATCCGTATCAACATTTTCAGACGACCTATCGCCCGGCAAAGGGACAGGAATTGCCGATTATACCCACTCCGACCAACTTTATCCACAACCCGCCGGAAATTTTATCCACAAAGCGCCGCGCAAATCCGCAAACCGAATCATCCCGCGCGCCATATCCATTTACTCAACCGAGATTGACAAAAGATGAAAATTAGAGTGTAATTCACAGTTTATTTATCTACCGATTTTTTAGGAAACATCATGAAACGCACTTATCAACCTTCCGTTACCAAACGCAAACGCACCCACGGCTTCCTGGTTCGCTCCAAAACCCGCGGTGGTCGCGCAGTATTGGCAGCCCGTCGCGCCAAAGGCCGCAAACGCTTGGCAGTGTAATTTTGGACTACCGCTTCGGAAAGCAGTACCGCTTATTAAAAACGGATGATTTTTCATCCGTTTTTGCGTTCAAAAACCGGCGCAGCCGCGATTTGCTGCAAGTCTCCCAATCTGCCGACAACGGATTGAACCATCCGCGGCTCGGCTTGGTCGTCAGCAAAAAAACAGCGAAACGCGCACATGAGCGCAACTATATGAAGCGCGTCATCCGCGACTGGTTCAGACTGAACAAAAACAGCCTGCCGCCACATGATTTCGTCGTACGCGTCCGTCTGGCATTCAATCGGCAAAACGCTGCCGAAGCCCGAAACCAATTGACGCAACTCATGCGCAAACGCTGATGAACACCCTGTTGTCCAAATTCATCCTCGCGCTGATCCGTTTTTACCAATACGCCATCAGCCCACTGATACCGCCGCGCTGCCGCTATACCCCGACCTGTTCGCAATATGCGGTCGAAGCAGTCAAAAAATACGGCGCATTCAAAGGCGGCTGGCTCGCACTCAAACGCATCGCCCGCTGCCACCCTTTCGGCGGACACGGACACGACCCCGTCCCGTAATCCAAATCATTCGGATAACTTGATTTCCTTTAATTTCCCGTCGGTTTCTATATAATGCCGTCTGAAGCAGTTTTCATCTCCATTACATACCCGTCAATTCCAGGAATCTCTTATGGATTTTAAAAGACTTGTGGCATTTTTTGCCATCTCGCTGGCAATCTTTGCCGGCTGGGAACATTTCTTCCCCAGCCCCAAACCCAATCCGGCACAACAAGCCGCGCAGCAACAGCAGCAAACCGCCGCAACCGCTGCCGCTGAAGCCGCACTTGCTCCCGCAACGCCGATTACCGTAACGACCGACACGGTCAAAGCAGTCATCGACGAAAAAAGCGGCGACCTGCGTCAAATGACCCTGCTCAAATACAAAGCAAATGGTGACGAAAACAAAGCATTTACCCTGTTTAACGACAGCAAAGAATACACCTACGTCGCACAATCTGAGCTTTTGGATGCACAAGGCAACAACATCCTGAAAGGTGTCAACTTTACCGCAGCACAAAAAGAATACAGCCTCAACGGCGACAAAGTCGAAGTCCGCCTGAGCGCGCCTGAAACAAACGGACTGAAAATCGACAAAGTCTATACCTTTACTAAAGACAGCTACCTCGTCAACGTCCGTTTCGACATCACCAACACCAGCGGCAAGCCCGCCAACCTGAGCGCGGACTACCGCATCGTACGCGACCACAGCGAACCTGAAGGTCAAGGCTACTTTACCCGCTCTTTCGTCGGCCCCGTCGTTTACACTCCTGAAGACAAATTCCAAAAAGTCAGCTTCTCCGACTTGGACGACGATGCCAAATCAGGTAAAAACGAAGCCGAATACGCCCGCAAAACCCAAACCGGCTGGCTCGGCATGATTGAACACCACTTCATGTCCACCTGGATCCTCCAGCCTAAAGGCGGACAAAGCGTTTGCGCCGCTGGCGACTGCCGTATCGACATCAAACGCCGAAACGACAACCTGTACAGCACCAGCGTCAGCGTTCCTCTTGCCGCCATCCAAAATGGCGCGAAAGCCGAAGCCTCCATCAACCTCTACGCCGGCCCGCAGACCACATCCGTCATCGCCAATATCGCTGACAACCTGCAACTGGCAAAAGACTACGGCAAAGTACACTGGTTCGCCTCTCCGCTCTTCTGGCTTCTGAACCAACTGCACAACATCATCGGCAACTGGGGCTGGGCAATCGTCGTTTTGACTATCATCGTCAAAGCCGTACTCTACCCGCTGACCAACGCGTCCTACCGCTCGATGGCAAAAATGCGCGCCGCCGCGCCTAAACTGCAAGCCATCAAAGAGAAATACGGCGACGACCGTATGGCGCAACAGCAAGCCATGATGCAGCTTTACAAAGACGAAAAAATCAACCCGCTGGGCGGCTGTCTGCCTATGCTGTTGCAAATCCCCGTCTTCATTGGCTTGTACTGGGCATTGTTCGCCTCCGTAGAATTGCGTCAGGCACCTTGGCTGGGCTGGATTACCGACCTTAGCCGCTCCGACCCCTACTACATCCTGCCCCTGATTATGGCGGTAACCATGTTTGCCCAAACATTCCTCAACCCGCCGCCAACTGACCCCATGCAGGCAAAAATGATGAAAGTCATGCCGCTGGTTTTCTCAGCCATGTTCTTCTTCTTCCCTGCCGGTCTGGTATTGTACTGGGTAGTCAACAACCTCCTGACCATCGCCCAACAATGGCACATCAACCGCAGCATCGACAAACAACGCGCCCAAGGCGAAGTGGTTTCCTAACAGCGGTTTGACACACTAAAAAGGTCGTCTGAAAACTTAATTTCAGACGACTTTTTCTATTAGAATACCAATGGTTTGTCGGCTTCGACTTAACTCGACTACACTGTCGGGCTTGATTCGATAGGCAAAATTTAAGCCCCGGCAGAGCAGCCTGATACACGCATTAAGAAAATATAGTGGATTAAAATTGCAATGATACGGCGTTGCCAACGCTCTTATGTACTACCCGTACACGGCGGGCGTTGCCGCCTTGTCTCATTTTTATTTTAATCCACTATAATTTTCAAAGCATCGAATCAAATCAATCCATTATTTTTTAAAGGGCATCATCATGCGGACGTCTTTACATATGCTCAAAAGAGGCATGTTTAACTTAATCGAAGGCGACTTCATCAGCCGATACGCGCGGGCTTATGGAGAATGGTCGGATTTGGAAGTCCGTTTTCTTCTGAACAATCTTCGTGCCGACAGCAATGTCGTCGAAGTCGGCTCAAATATCGGTATGCACGCAATTCCCATCGCCCGACATATCGAGC
Source organism: Neisseria sicca 4320 (assembly GCF_000193735.1). GTDB lineage: Bacteria > Pseudomonadota > Gammaproteobacteria > Burkholderiales > Neisseriaceae > Neisseria > Neisseria sicca_E. The sequence goes on along the minus strand of NZ_AEPF01000106.1, from coordinate 6,045 downwards.
GCGGCAAACTATTCTGTTTCGAGCCGCAGCGGGTGATTTTCCAAACTCTGTGTGCCAATATATCACTCAACAGCCTGACCAATGTTTACGCCTATCAAGAAGGCGTGGGCGATGAAAACGCTTGGCTGGAGATTCCCTCTTCAGATTATGAAACAGAGTAGAATTACGGTAGTTTTTCTTTGGACAAAGGTTTTGACACCGAATCCGGCTTTGACGGTATCCGCTACAACGAAACCATACGCCTTACTGCATTAGACCGACATCCCGAGCTTCAAAAACTCAATGCGCTGGATTTGCTGAAAATCGATGCGGAAGGCTTTGAAAGCCATGTACTCAACGGCGCAAAACGCCTGATTGAACAGCATAAACCAATCATTTTTGCAGAGGCTCAGCCTGACAACTGCCTCGATTTAATCCCCCATTTTGAACGCATGGATTATCGTTGCTATTGGTTTGCTTCCCACCGCTATCAGGAAGACAACTTCTTCCGCCGCCCCGAAAGCCTATCGGGCGTAGCTCTCAATCTTGCCTGTTTTCACCGCGATGCAGCTCCCAGCTTGCCCGAAAAGCTATCCGCCTCTGTGAACGGCAATTTGGATTTTATTCCCTTAGTTACCCGAGAAATGCTTGAACGATGAAACAAGCGGATCAGGATTGGCAATAGCTTTGATTCGCCTCATTCAAAAAGGTCGTCTGAAAACTCAAAACACGGGTTTTCAGACGACCTCTCGTTTTGGCATGCGGGATACGCCTTATCCCAGCGAAACCATTTCGATTTGTTCCATGCTGCGTCCGAGGAAGCGTTCGCCTATGGTGCGGAAGCGCAGGGGGATGTCGCTGACGTAGAAGCGGTAGTCGGGACTGTCGTTTTCAGTGTTGAGCAACCCTGCTTGGGCGAGTGCTTGGGCGGTCGCTTCGGCGGTGGTGATGGCGGAATCGACCAGGGCGACGTTTTGAGCTTCTTTGCCGATCAGGGGCTTGAGCAGCGGGAAGTGGGTACAACCGAGGACGAGTGTGTCGATGTCGTCTACCAAGAGCGGTTTGAGGTATTCGCGCACGGTCAGACGGGTTACTTCGTGGTCGAGCCAGCCTTCTTCCACCAGCGGCACGAGCAGCGGCGTCGCCTGCGTGCGCACGAGCGTGTCGGGGTTTTGGGCGTGGATGGCGCGGGCGTAGGCGTTACTGTTGACGGTGGTGTTGGTGGCGATGATGCCGATTTTGTTGTTGCGCGTGGTGTTCAAAGCTGCCTGCGCGCCGGCGGAAATCACGTCCAATACGGGCATATTGCCTGCTTTTTGGCGGATTTTTTGTCCGGCAACGGCGGCGATGGTGTTGCACGCGATGACCAGTGCCTTAACATCGTTTTCCAGCAGGAAATCGACAATCTGCATGGCGAAGGTTTCGATGGTGGCGCGGGATTTGGTGCCGTAGGGAACGCGGGCGGTGTCGCCGAAGTAGATGATGTTTTCCATCGGCAGGCGTTCCATCAGGGCGCGGACGTTGGTCAGGCCGCCGACGCCGGAATCGAAAACGCCGATGGGGCGTTGTTTGCTGGTAGTCATGATGCGGTTTGTACGGATTAGGTATGATGGGGCGGATTGTACACGTTCGGCGCAAGGCTTAACAGGGACGGAGGTCGTCTGAAAGGGGGCGGGACGTGTGGAAACCGCGCTTTTCAGACGACCTTTACAGTTTTTGAGTCATTCCCGATATGCTATAATCCGCCGTTAAACTTTTATCTTTTCAGGAAAAACCATGAGCTTGAAATGCGGCATCGTCGGCCTGCCCAACGTCGGCAAATCCACCCTCTTTAACGCGCTGACCCAATCGGGCATCGAAGCGGCGAACTATCCCTTCTGCACCATCGAACCCAACGTCGGCATCGTTGAAGTGCCCGACCCGCGCATGGCGGAGCTGGCGAAAATCGTCAATCCGCAAAAAATGCAGCCCGCCATTGTCGAGTTCGTCGACATTGCCGGTTTGGTCGCAGGCGCGAGCAAAGGCGAAGGCTTGGGCAACCAGTTCCTCGCCAACATCCGCGAAACCGACGCCATCGTGAACGTCGTGCGCTGCTTTGACGACGACAACATCGTCCACGTCGCAGGCAAAGTCGATCCGATCGCCGACATCGAAACCATCGGCACCGAACTGGCGCTTGCCGACCTCGCCAGCGTCGAAAAAGCCATTGTCCGCGAAGAAAAACGCGCCCGCTCAGGCGACAAAGACGCGCAAAAGCTGGTCGAGCTGTGCAAAAAACTGCTGCCGCATCTGGACGAAGGCAAACCCGTCCGCTCCTTCGGTTTGGACGCAGAAGAACTCGCCATGCTCAAACCGCTGTTCCTGCTGACTGCCAAACCCGCCATGTATGTCGGCAACGTTGCTGAAGACGGTTTTGAAAACAATCCGCACCTCGACCGCCTGAAAGAATTGGCTGAAAAAGAAAACGCCCCCGTCGTCGCCGTTTGCGCCGCGATGGAGAGCGAAATCGCCGAGTTGGAAGACGACGAAAAAGCCGAGTTCCTCGCCGAAATGGGCTTGGAAGAACCCGGCCTGAACCGTCTGATCCGCGCGGGCTACGACCTCTTGGGCCTGCAAACTTACTTCACCGCCGGCGTCAAAGAAGTCCGCGCCTGGACCATCCACAAAGGCGACACCGCCCCGCAAGCCGCCGGCGTGATTCACACCGACTTCGAACGCGGCTTCATCCGCGCCCAAGTCATTTCATACGACGACTTTGTCTCGCTCGGCGGCGAAGCCAAAGCCAAAGAAGCTGGCAAAATGCGCGTGGAAGGCAAGGAATATGTCGTGCAAGACGGCGATGTGATGCACTTCTTGTTTAACGTATAAACCATGCCCAGTAGTTACATAGCATACTCTTTGCTAATATTCATTGGTGTATCATTAGCATTCATATTGATTTCTTTGGCTTTCTTAGCAATCTCAAGCCATAAATCATTTAGAGAAATAAAATCAACATCCTTATGGATGTTGATTGTCTCATTTTTATTATTAACCACCGAAATCATGTTAAGTGTGGATAATGATTCCTTAGCACTTATCCCCACACCATCTATTCAAGCGCAATTTGGTATTTTATTGTGCTTATTAATAAATTGCGCCTTATTGCTATATTCCTTCGGCAAGTATCAAAATAATGCAAAGTATGTTTCATTAAATGAATCCATACTTATATTAGGCATTATGCAAGTTACTATCTGCATGAGCATTGCCTCATCCTTTAAAGAAGTAATGTTTATTGTACAAATAGCAATCAATGCCGTTTATTTATTACTACCCGCTTTAGTGATCTATGAATTTAGTAAAACATCTTCCATCTCTCCAAAAGGAAAATATTTACTGAATCAAGCAAAAAAGAGAAAGGACAAAGATTCTCAATGAGCGTCATTCAAGACCTACAATCGCGCGACCTTATCGCGCAAACTACCGACATCGAAGCCTTAGACGCTTTGTTAAACGAACAAAAAATCGCCCTCTACTGCGGTTTCGACCCGACCGCCGACAGCCTGCATATCGGACACTTGCTGCCTGTATTGGCATTGCGCCGTTTCCAACAAGCGGGGCATACGCCGATTGCTTTGGTGGGCGGCGCGACCGGCATGATCGGCGACCCCAGCTTCAAAGCGGTGGAGCGCAGCTTGAATTCCGCCGAAACCGTTGCCGGCTGGGTAGAAAGCATCCGCAACCAACTGAAACCGTTTTTGAGCTTTGAAGGTGAAAACGCCGCCATTATGGCGAACAACGCCGACTGGTTCGGCAGCATGAACTGCCTCGATTTCCTGCGCGACATCGGCAAGCATTTTTCCGTCAATGCCATGCTGAACAAGGAATCCGTCAAACAGCGTATCGAGCGCGACGATGTGGGCATTTCCTTCACCGAGTTCGCCTACTCCCTGCTGCAAGGCTACGACTTTGCCGAATTGAACAAACGCCATAGCGCGGTTTTGGAAATCGGCGGTTCCGACCAATGGGGCAACATCACCGCCGGTATCGACCTGACCCGCCGTCTGAACCAAAAACAAGTATTCGGTCTGACCCTGCCGCTCGTTACCAAATCCGACGGCACCAAATTCGGCAAAACCGAAGGCGGCGCGGTATGGCTGAACGCGAAAAAAACCTCGCCGTATCAGTTCTACCAATTCTGGCTGAAAGTTGCCGATGCCGATGTGTATAAATTCCTGAAATACTTCACCTTCCTGTCTATCGAGGAAATCGACGCCATCGAAGCGAAAGACAAAGCCAGCGGCACCAAGCCCAAAGCGCAACGCATCCTTGCCGAAGAAATGACCCGCCTGATTCACGGCGAAGCCGCCCTGCAAGCCGCGCAGCGCATTTCCGAAAGCCTGTTTGCCGAAGACCAAAGCAGCCTGACCGAGGGCGACTTCGAACAGCTCGCCCTCGACGGCCTGCCCGCATTTGAAGTTTCAGACGGCCTCAACGTCGTTGAAGCCTTAGTCAAAACCGACTTGGCATCTTCCAACAAAGAAGCGCGCGGTTTTGTGAACAGCAAAGCGGTATTGCTCAACGGCCAGGCCGCCGAATTGAACAACCCGAACCACGCCGCCGAACGCCCCGACGATGCCTATCTGCTGACCGACGCGCACAAACGCTTCGGCAAATACACCATCGTACGACGCGGCAAACGCAACCACGCGCTCTTGGTTTGGAAATAAACCTTAATAAATGACAAAGGTCGTCTGAAAACTCGTTTCAGACGACCTCTTCACTAAAAATATCTTTTCTTTATAGACAAAGCCCACACTATAATCTACACACTACACTTTTAACGGCAGCTTGACGGTAGATAAATAGCAGAAATACCGTTGACAGCCGGAGCGGAACATTTCCAACCTCGCACTTCTTTTGCTGTCGCACGCATAAAATCTTTACTGGTTGCCGGAGTAGTCAATTCCGCGTCGGTATAGGGAATCAGTTCAACCTTATTATGCTTCCCCAGTTCGGGGATATTGTGCATGATGGCGGTGATCTTACCGTTTTCGTCGGTATCAACATTAAAGGTCAGATGGGTTGCACCCGTATTTCCACAACTAAAACCGTTGTTGGCAGCAGGCGCATCGATAAACCCCGACATAGAGGCTTCGGTAACGGCTTCGCGGCATTGCGTCATCATCAACAAGCCTTCACTGACTTTGGCTCGAATGGTATAAGCATGATAAGACGGTAGGGCGACAGCGGCGATAATGCCGATAATGGCGACAACGACCATAAGTTCGATTAGTGTGAAACCTCGGGTTGAAGACGTTTTCATTTCGTTCCTAACGTATGTAGTTGATATTTTTCGACGACCTTAAAAATAAAAGTAATTTTGTAGTCGGATTCTCGAATCCGACATTTTCAAACATTCTCGTCATAATCAAAGCGGTAAAACATAAAACGTTTGTCGGATACGAGTATCCGACCTACTCATCATATTTAATGCTGAAATCGACATTGCTTCCACCCCAGTGCTTTGGGTAAATCCCCTGTTTGACATAACGGTGAAAAGTAGAAAACGGCCAATCGGAAACCTGACCTACATAGCCATGTTTTACAGGATTAAAATGTAGATAATTGAAATGATGGATAAAGTCTGTTTCATCACGAATGGTATGTTCCCAAAACCTTTTTTGCCAAAGCCGGCATCCCTTACCGATCAAATATTGGCTGTACCGTTTAATTTGCCTCCAACGTTCTGAATAATCGGCATCATTTTCAGGAAGACGCCAAATCGTATGTAAATGGTCGGGCATCAGCACCCATGCCTCAATTTCAAACGGATATCGCTCCCGAACCGTCATTACCGCCTGCCGCAAGGCTGAACGCACCGTTTCATCAGTCAGGATTTTTTGTCGTTTGTCAGCAACCACTGTAAAAAAGTAAGTACCGCCCGTTTGATAAAAGCGTCGGTATCGCATAAATGCCCTTATTTAAATTATATTTCTGTTTTCAAGGAATATTTTTCGAACACCAATATCCGTATGTCGAAACCGAACAATCCATGTAGGTCGGATTCTCGAATCCGACATC
>NZ_AEPF01000107.1 GCF_000193735.1 Neisseria sicca 4320 | reverse complement strand
ACTGATTTTTGTAATCGAACGGCTCCAATCCTATGAAAGACGGCACAACCCGTCAAGAAGATTTAGAGTATTATGCTTAATTCCAAACGCTGATTTTGACGCATATCAATAGAAAAAGGTCGTCTGAAAACTTCCGGCAGCATCCGTTCCGTTTTCAGACGACCTTTAGGGTTTTATTCAAGCTTTCGATCCGAACATGGTATCCAAGATTTCGCCCAATGCCGTGCGGCGGGTTTTACGGGTTTCCACCGCCATCTGCCATTGTTCTTCATTTCCCCAAAAAACGAAGCGTTCGCGTGCGCGGGTAATGGCGGTGTAGAGCAGCGCGTTATTCAAGCCTGACAGCGCGTCATCTCCACCCTGCTCTATTTTCCCCGACGGCGGCAGCAGCCAGACTTCCCGATATTCCGAACCCTGACTTTTATGCACGGTCATGGCGAACGCGGAGTCAAACTGCGGTAGGCGGCTGATGGCGATTTTTTTGAAACCGTCCGCATTCGGGAAATACGCAGCCAAGCCGTTTGCCGATTCCGCGTCGGGCATAATCAGCCCGATGTCGCCATTGAACACTTCCAGCGTATAGTCGTTGCGCGCAATCATGATGATTTGCCCCGCGAACCACGGCGTATCCGCGCCCGCCCGATGTTTGCGTTGCAGATAGCGGCAATACTCTTCGTTGAACGCTTCCGCGTCCTGCCGCCATGCTGCCAAAACGACCACATCCGCCGCGTGTCCGAACGCCAGCGCCACGTCGTTTTTATCGACTGCCTGCCAGTATTTTTCGTGTTTGCGGTAAAGCAGCTCCGCCTGCTGTTTCAGACGACCCTCGCGGATTTCTAGCTCGTCGGGGAACAAGGCAAACTGCGCCCAACCTTCCCCGCTCTTGCCCGATACGACCGCCCTTGCCAAGCAACCGATGCCGCTGTCTGCGCCGAAACGGTGGCTGACCGTCAGTTGCGCGACATTTTGCGACAAAGCCGGCGGATTTTCCTCCACGGGGAAACCATGTTCCGGCAGATAAATACTCAGCTGCTCCGCCGTATCCTTATCCAAAACCGTCCGTCTCGACAACGACGCCAATACCGCGCCGACGCCGACGGAAGGCAGTTGGAACTCGTCACCCAAAAAAATCACACGGCAGCCTGACGGAATCGCACGCAGCAAGTGAAGCAGCAAGGAAACATCCAACATCGAAGCCTCATCCACCACCAACACATCCAAAGGCAGCGGACGGTTGCCGTCAAACGCAGGCAGCATTTGCGGCGGACGCAGTTTCAAAAGGCGGTGAACCGTCTGCCCTTCCAGCGCAGACAAATGATTGCGTACCGCATCCGGCATCTCGAAACCGTCCACCGCCCGATGCAGCGCGCGCGCCATATGCGCCGCCGCCTTGCCTGTCGGAGCCGCCAGCGCGATACGCGGCAGGCGCGTGGCAGAGTTGGTGCAAATCAGCCCCAAAAGTTTTGCCACCGTCGTCGTCTTGCCCGTACCCGGCCCGCCCGTAATCAGCATAAACGTCTGAAGCAAAGCAAGCCCCGCCGCATCCCGCTGGCCTTCGCTTCCTTTATCGGCAAACCAGCAAGACAAGTTTTGCGATGCGCTCATCCAATCCACAGGCTCGACTTCCGCTTCTGCCAAACGCTCGATTTCAGCCGCCAAATCATGCTCGAGCTGCCACATCCGCCCCAAAAACAACTTTCTGCCCTGCAATACCAATGGCGACGCGCCCTGCCCGACCGTCGGCGCCAATTCCGCCAATTCCTCCGCCTCGCCCTCATCCAGCCAAACAAACGAATGCCCGTTCTGCAAAGCCGTAAATAGCCGCAGCACATACGGCGCCAGCACCGCAACATGCTCCGGTACGCAACGCTCCAGTAAACGCCCCGCTGCTTGAGCGGCGGCAAGGTTCAAATCATCGGCGGTATTCTCAGCCATCATCGTTTCCCGTATTGAAAAAAGGTCGTCTGAAAACTGAAATCCGGTTTTCAGACGACTTGTATTATATCGGACAAAACAAAAATTTCCGCGACGGCAGTCTGTCGGGACGGTTTACTTCCAGCGCAACCCCAAGTCGTCTGAAAGCCTGGCAACAGCCCAGCCGCATTTGCGGATATAATCGCCCTTCCCTGTTTTCAGACGACCCCTGCCATGCTCAGCTACCGCCACGCCTTCCATGCCGGCAACCACGCCGATATGCTCAAACATTTCACCCTGTTCCTTACGCTGGAATATTTCAATCTCAAAGACAAACCATATTGGTATATCGACACCCACAGCGGCGCGGGTTTATACGATTTGCGCGGCGAGCAGGCGCAGAAGGTCGGCGAATACCGGCAGGGGATTGCACGGCTGCTTCAAGCAGATGCGCTGCCCTCGGATTTGTCCGACTTTACCGGTCGTCTGAAAGAAATCCTGCCCGATGAAAACCTCTACTGCGGCTCGCCCTGGCTTGCCCGCTTTCTCACCAGAGAATGCGACAAACTTCGCCTGTTCGAGCTTCATCCTGCCGATTTTGCGCATTTGCAAAACAACATGAAAGAAGCCCGTCTGGGCAAACGCGGGCAAATCACGCAGGCTGACGGCTATCGCGGACTGATTTCGCTGCTTCCCCCGCCGCCGCGCCGCGCCGTGGTACTGATCGACCCGCCCTATGAAGAAAAACAGGATTACCTCCGCGTTGTCCAAACCCTGCAAGACGCGCTCAAACGTTTCGAGTCGGGCTGTTATCTGGTTTGGTATCCCTGCTTGAGCCGCGAAGAGAGCCGCAAGCTGCCGGAACAGTTGAAAAAACTCATGCCCGAAAATTACCTTCAAGCCGAGCTTTATGTCCACAAACCTCGCGAAGACGGTTTCGGTATGCACGGCAGCGGGATGTTCGTCGTCAATCCGCCCTATTTGCTGGCAAAAAAATTGGCGGATACGCTGCCCAAGCTGACGGAAATTCTGGCTCAAGATGATGCTGCGCGTTTCGTTTTAGACTATCAAATCAAATAAACCGACAAAGGTCGTCTGAAACCGGTTTCAGACGACCTTCCCCTATCGTTTTCCGCTAAAATACCCGTCTCTTTTTCCTTCCCGACCGTCTTCAATGTCCCAGCGCAAAATCATCCATATCGACATGGACGCGTTCTACGCATCGGTAGAACTGCGCGAGCAGCCGCATTTGAAAGGGCTGCCCGTGGTTATCGCGTGGGAAGGCGCGCGTTCGGTGATTTGCGCTGCATCATATGAAGCGCGGCAGTTCGGGCTGCATTCCGCGATGTCGGTGGCGACGGCGAAAAGATTGTGTCCGCAAGCGGTGTATGTGCCGCCGCATTTCGATTTGTACCGTCAGGTTTCCGCGCAGATTCACGCCGTATTCAGGCGCTATACTGATTTAATCGAACCCCTGTCGCTGGACGAAGCCTATCTTGATGTGACCCACAATTTCAAAAATATCCCCTACGCCAGCGAAGTAGCCAAAGAAATCCGCGCCGCCATTTTTGCAGAAACCGGTTTGACTGCCTCCGCAGGCATCGCGCCGAATAAATTTCTGGCGAAAATCGCTTCGGACTGGCGCAAGCCGAACGGGCAATTCGTCCTGCCGCCGCACAAAGTCATGGCTTTTTTGGAAACCCTGCCCTTGGGCAAAATCCCCGGCGTGGGCAAGGTTACGCTGAAAAAAATGCAGTCGCTGGGTATGCAGACGGCAGGCGATTTGCGCCGTTTCGAGCGTGGCGAACTTTTAAACCATTTCGGACGATACGGTTACCGCCTTTACGATTTGGCACGCGGTACGGACGAGCGCCCCGTCAAAGCCGAACGCGAACGCCTCCAAATCTCCACCGAAATCACCCTGCCCGAAGACCTGTCGCTCGAACAGGCAGCCGGACACCTGCCCCACCTTGCCGAAGACCTGTGGCAACAAATCGAGCGAAAAAACGTCGAAGCCAAAGGCGTAACCCTCAAGCTGAAAACCCATGATTTCCGCATCATCACCCGCTCCCTGACCTACTCTTCCGTCCTGCCCGACATCGACGCCCTGCTTTGCGCCGCGCAAACCCTGATGCAGCGCGTTCCACCCCAGCGCGAAGACGCCTTCCGCCTCATCGGCATAGGCGTGAACCACCTCGTGCCGAAAGACCAGCAGCAATCGCTTTGGTTATAAAGAAATAGAAAAGCATTCTTTCCCCTTCGCGCGAGACCGCCCGACAATAATGTTCCGTACAAACTTTCAGACGACTCCTTTGCCGCAAGAGAGGTCGTCTGAAAACAAAAATCAAGGAACAGCAAACCATGTCCCTCTTCCGTCCCCAGCTTTGGCGCATCCCGACAACAGGAGAAGCCGAACGGCGCCGGCTGCCCGAGTTGACCGCCACGCTCGAGAGCCGTCTCAAACACATCGCCCGCCGCTATCCGCAAGCCGTTTTCGCCTCCAGCCTCGCCGTCGAAGACATGATCGTTACCGACGCCATCTGCCGCCTGAAACTTCCCCTGCGCATCATCACCCTCAACACCGGCAAGCTCAATCCCGAAACCGTCGCCTTAATTACCGCTGTCAACGTCCGCTACCAAACCGAACTGGAAGTCTTCCACCCCAATCCCGAAAGCGCGCGGCAGTTTGAGCAGAAATTCGGCGTAACCGCCATGTACGACAGCGTCGAGCTGCGCCGCCGGTGCTGCCACATCCGCAAAATCGAGCCGCTCAACCGCGCCCTGAAAAACGCCCCTGCCTGGCTGACCGGACAACGCCGCAGCCAATCGGCAACCCGTAGCGAACTGGATTTCGAAGAAACCGACCGCAGCCGCAACATCGCCAAGTTCAATCCCATTTTCGACTGGGAAGAAAGCGACGTCTGGGCATACGCGCAAGCCTACGACGTCCCGCTCAATGCCCTGTATTTCCAAGGCTACCCGAGCATAGGCTGCGAACCCTGCACCCGCCCCGTCAAAGCAGACGAAGACATTCGCGCCGGACGCTGGTGGTGGGAAAGCAAAGACAGCAAAGAATGCGGGCTGCACAAATAAATCTTGGCAGCAAGGCAAACAGGTCGTCTGAAAAACCGAATAAAGGTTTCAGACGACCTTTTCGTACGGCAAATTTTCAAATTAACGCCGTTTCCTATTTCCTTCCATGCCACGCTGCTTTGTCCGCCAAAGCCGTATTCCCGAAATACCTTTTGTATTCGCGCGAAAATTGCGAAACGCTTTCGTAGCCGACCTGCGCGGCCGCCTGCGATGCCGGCAGTTGTTCGTTTGCGATCAGGAACCGCGCCTGCTGGAGGCGTAACTGTTTTTGATATTGTAGCGGACTGACTCCCGCCGTTTCACGAAAGCGGCTGCGGAACGACGACGGACTCATGTGCGCCCGCCCGGCCAAGTCTTCCATGGAAATGTTTTCGGCAAAATGCCGCTTCATCCATGCCATCACCCTGACGATTTTTCCGAGTGCCGTATTGTCTTTGAGCAACCCTGCCAATGCGGGGTCGGCGTGAAGCAGGCGCAAGGCGGCTTCTTGGCGGATAAGGTTTGCCAGCGGGCGCGACAGCGCGGCTTCGTCCGCCGACAGCAGCAGGCGGCGGATACAGTCCAGAAACGGCGCATCGGCACGAAAAATGCGGTAAATCTGCCCTTGCGGCGCAGATGCGGCGCTTATACCGCCCTCTTGAGCCGCCCGCAGCAGCATTTCCAAATCAAATTCGACGTTTATCCCCAAGAAAGGCTCTTGCGGGCTGCAATCGGCAACCGATGTAAACCCCGACAAATCCGCCCCGACAAAAAAGACATCGCCGACGCCGCAGCGGACGGACGCTCCCGAAAACGTGATTTCCTTGCTTCCCTGCACCGCCAACACCATGCCGAAAGGCTGCACGCAAGGCTGCGAATCGAAGCGGCTTGTGTGGCGGTAGAAACTTACGCCTTCGACCGGCGAAGCCGTTTTCCCGTCATTGCGTGCAACACTGCCGACAATTCGGGCAAGTCGCCGAAATTCTTCATCGAGCGCCAGAATACGGTTGTCCATCTCTTTTTTTCCTTGTTTCATTCTTGCCTGATTGTATCCGAATCCGGAAAAATCCATAGCCTGCCGCCGTCAGATTTGTCGGAAAAGGCAAAAGAGAAATCGCTTTAGGCAAAGTTTTGCCGCAGGAATCAGTATAATGCGTCTGTCAAATAATTGACCGTATTCCCGTTACCAGCGGCACCGCCCGCATCTGTTGACATACAATCAGGAGCTTTACATGGCTGAACTATCCAAAAAACCCGTCCCGGACAGCGCGGAACACAACGCGTTCTTTCCGTCTGAATATTCCCTGTCGCAATACACCGCCCCGAAAACCGACTACGACGGCGTGAAATTCGATAAACCCTACACCGGCGGCAAACACAAAGTCCTGATGGTCGCCACCGACGAACGCTACCTGCAAATGCAAAACGGAAAATGGTTCTCCACCGGCAACCACCCCGTCGAGACCCTGCTGCCCATGCTTCACATCCACAAAGCCGGTTTTGAAATCGACGTAGCAACGCTGTCGGGCAACCACGCCAAATTCGAAATGTGGGCGATGCCGCAGGAAGACCAAGCCGTTGTCGAAATCTACAACGAATACCTGCCTAAATTGGACAAACCCGCCAAACTCGCCGATATTCTCGACGAAGTTACCGCCACCGACTCGCCCTACATCGCCGTACTGATTCCCGGCGGACACGGCGCGTTCAACAAAATTCCAGAAAGCCGAGAAATCCAACGCTTATTGGATTGGGCGTTGGCAAACGACAAATTCGTCATCACCCTTTGCCATGGTCCTGCCGCGCTTGCTGCCGCCGCGATTGACCGCCCCGACACAGACTTCCCGTTCAAAGGCTACGAACTCTGCGCATTCCCTGACGCGCTGGACGAAGGTGCAAACATCGACATCGGCTATATACCGGGCAGATTGCCCTGGCTCCTGGCAACGCGCTTGGAACAATTGGGCGTGAAAGTGATAAACCAAGGCATCAGCGGCCAAGTCCACCAAGACCGCAAACTCCTGACCGGCGACAGCCCGCTGGCAAGCAACAAGCTGGGCATTATGGCGGCACAAGAGCTGCTCAAAGCCGTCGGTCCAGCGTGATTTTTTAAAGCATTTTAAAGCAAAGGTCGTCTGAAACCGGTTTTCAGACGACCTTTTTTATGGTCGGCTTTACTTAAATTTTTAAATCGTGGAAAACGGAAGTTTTCTATTTCAAATCATTATCAATTCCTAAAGCGACATTGTCATTCTTTAAAAATTAATTAATTTTAAATTCAGATAGTTAAGTTAATTTTTAAAAGAAGGCTTGACCCAATGATTTAATATGGCTATGGTTTAATAAAAAATAACAATAATCGACATACGCACCGCAATGTTTTTCCCCTCCTCCATACAGAAAGGATATTGCAATGCCCTGCTTGAACCTCACGTTGCCTCGTCTGACTGTCTTCCTGCTGTCCACCTTCACAGCATTCTCCGCCGCAGCACACGGCAGCCACACCCATTGGGGTTACACCGGACACGACTCCCCTGAAAGCTGGGGCGAGCTTTCTGAAGAGTTCCATTTGTGCTCCACAGGCAAAAACCAATCCCCCGTCAACATCACCGAAACCGTCTCAGGCAGACTGCCCGCCATCAAAGTCAATTACAAACCGAGCGCGGTTAACGTGGAAAACAACGGCCACACCATTCAAGTCAACTACCCCGAAGGCGGCAATACCCTCAGCATAAACGGTCGCACCTACACCCTGAAACAATTCCATTTCCACGTGCCCAGTGAAAACCAAATCAAAGGCCGCACCTTCCCGATGGAAGCCCACTTCGTCCACTTGGACGAAAACCGCCAGCCTTTGGTATTAGCAGTATTGTACGAACCCGGCAAAACCAACGACCGCCTCGCGCCTATATGGAACGTGATGCCGATGAAGGAAGGAAAGGTAAACCTCGACAAAGCTTTCAACGCCGGCACCCTGCTGCCGAAACGGTTGAAATACTACCGCTTTGCCGGTTCGCTGACCACGCCGCCGTGCAGCGAAGCCGTATCATGGCTGGTGCTGAAAAGCTATGACCACATCGATCAAGCGCAAGCAGAGAAATTCACCCGCGCCGTCGGTTCGCATAACAACCGCCCCGTCCAGCCGCTTAATGCACGCGTTGTCATCGAATAAACGGTAAAGCCGTAAACGAAAAGGTCGTCTGAAAACCTAAATTTGGTTTTTCAGACGACTCTTTTGTTCGCTCTTCATCACAATATAGTGGATTAACAAAAATCAGGACAAGACGACGAAGCCGCAGACAGTACAAATAGTACGGAACCGATTCACTTGGTGCTTCAGCACCTTAGAGAATCGTTCTCTTTGAGCTAAGGCAAGGCAACGCCGTACTGGTTTAAAGTTAATCCACTATAAAAATAGTTTTTTTAGATTTGTATTCATAAAAGGTCGTCTGAAATCGGTTTCAGACGACCTTTTATATGGAAACATTCAGATATAAATGTTGCTGCGTGTCCTTCGGATGATTGGTTCAAAAATACCCCGCCTTTTTGCGTTCTTCCATCGCTGCTTCCGACACGCGGTCGTCCATGCGCGTGGCGCTGCGTTCGGAAATGGTGGCCGCTGCGGTTTCGGCGATGATGTCTTCGGGCGTGGCGGCGGTGCTGGCTACGGGGCAGGTGCAGGAAATGTCGCCGACGGTGCGGAAGCGCACGTCGCGGATTTGGGAAACTTCGCCTTCGCGTTTCGGCGTCAGCGGGGTAACGGGGACGAGCAGTCCGCCGCGTTCGACGACTTCGCGTTTGTGACTGTAATAAATCGGCGGCAGCGCGAGGTTTTCGCGGGCGATGTATTGCCAGATGTCAAGTTCCGTCCAGTTTGAAATGGGGAAGACGCGCATGTTCTCGCCGCTAAAGAGCCGCGTATTGTAGAGCGACCAGAGTTCGGGACGTTGGCTTTTCGGGTCCCATTGTCCGAATTCGTCGCGGAACGAAAATATCCGCTCCTTCGCCCGCGCTTTTTCCTCATCACGCCGCGCGCCGCCCATCAGTGCGTCAAAGCCTTGTTCTTCAATCGTTTCCACCAGCGTAACCGCCTGCGCGGCGTTGCGCGAATCGGTTTCGCGGCGTAGGACGACCGTGCCTTTTTTGATGGAATCTTCGACGCTGCCGACCACCAGTTGCACGCCCGAGCGCGCCACGGTTTCATCGCGGAACTGAATCACTTCGGGGTAATTGTGTCCCGTATCGACGTGCAGCAGCTTGAACGGCAGCTTGAGCGGGCGGCCTTCGAGTTTGAACGCCTTGACCGCCAGCGCCAGCAAAACGACGGAATCCTTGCCGCCGGAAAACAGCAGCGCGGGATTTTTCGCTTCGGCGACGACTTCGCGGATGATGTAGACGGATTCGGCTTCGAGCCAGTCTAAGTGGTGGTTTTGAATAGACATATTGTTCTCTTTAGCAAAACTCGGATAGGCGGTACTCTAAAGAGGTCGTCTGAAAAACGGAAAGAATGGTTTGTTTGAAGCAAAGATGATTTCGTTATATTGGTGGGGTCGTCTGAAAAGGGATTGACGTTTTCAGACGACCCTTTGTTGTCGCCGCAGCTTAAGACGGCGCATATAACCAAACTCGATAAGATAAGCAAAAACCATTCTTTCCGCCGAAACGCGGGAGCTTTTAAGATGGGCGGCACGATAGCTTAATCAGAGAACACGCCATGAACCATTATCCCCTATTTGCCGATTTGAACGACCGTCCTGTCCTGCTGGCGGGTGCGGGCAAAGTGGCGGAACGCAAAGCCGAAAGTCTGTTGCAGGCAGGGGCTGCGGTCAGGGTTGTCGCCCGCGCACTCAATCCCGTTTTTCAAAAGTGGGCGGACGAAGGCAAAATCGAATGGCTGGGCAGCAAATTTCACGACGACGATTTGGACGACGTATTTTTCGCCGTCGCCGCCACCGACGATTACGCCTTCAACCGCCGCATTTTCCAAGCGGCGGAGCAGCGGGCTAAGCTCTGCAACACTGTCGATACCGCGGATTTGTGTTCCTTCACCGTCCCCGCCGTCATCGACCGCAGCCCACTCAAAATCGCCGTTTCCAGCGGCGCGACCACCCCCGTTTTGGCGCGCAAGTGGCGGCAAATCATCGAAACACTCATTCCTCTGCACACAGGTCAAATGGCGGCACTCGCCGGCAAATGGCGCAACGCGGTCAAAGCCAAAATCAAAGGCACGGCAAACCGCCGCCGTTTTTGGGAAAACCTGTTCGACAGCCGTTTTAACGCGCTCGCCGCCCAAGGCAACCTTGATGCCGCCGAAGCAGAGCTTGCCGCGCAGCTTGACGGTTTCGGCGCGGCAAAAGGCGAAGTCGTCCTTGTCGGCGCAGGTCCCGGCGACGCCGGGCTGCTCACCTTGCACGCTTTGCAGGCGATACAGGCGGCGGATGTCGTGTTCCACGATGCCTTGGTTTCAGACGACGTCTTAAGCATGGTGCGCAAAGACGCGGACAAAATCAGCGTCGGCAAACGCGCAGGCTCGCACCACGTCCAACAAGAAGAAACCAACCGCCTCCTGGTCGAATACGCCCGCCAAGGTTTGCGCGTCGTCCGGCTCAAAGGCGGCGACCCCTTCGTTTTCGGGCGCGGCGGCGAAGAAGCCCAAGTTTTGCGAGAGGCACACATCCCGTACCGCATCATCCCCGGCATCACCGCCGCACTGGGCGCGACCGCCTACGCAGGCATCCCCCTGACGCACCGCGACTGCGCCCAAAGCGCGCTCTTCATTACCGGACACAGCAAACACGACGGCCACCAACCCGACTGGCGCACGCTCGCCCTGAGCAACCAAACCCTAGTCATTTATATGGGCACGCTCAAAGCCGCCGAAACTGCCGAAAAGCTGATGGCACACGGACGCAGCGGCGACACGCCCGTCGCCATCGTCTCCAACGGCACGCTCCCGCATCAAAGCGTCGTTACCGGTCGTCTGAAAAACCTGTCCGAGCTGGCAGAAAACGCCCCGCGCCCCGCGCTGATCGTTATCGGCGAAGTCGTTTCCCTGCGCAACGAATTGAAATGGTTTCAAGAAAATCCCGCGCAAAGCCGCCTTCACACGATGCACGAACAAGCCGCCTGAAGCGTTGGTTCAAATTGTTTAAATAAACAAAAGGTCGTCTGAAACCGAAATCCGGTTTCAGACGACCTTATTCAAATCCCGATTACTTGTCTGCTTCTGCTGCTTTAAGCAAAATCTCGTACAACTCGTCTTTCAGTTTCAATTTCGCTTTTTTCAGCTCTTCAATCTCATCAGCACCGCTGGTAACAGGATTATTAACCAAACCTGTAATCTTATCGTCCAACTCATTATGCTCGTCAAACAGACGGGCGAAGTGGGCGTCTTCTTGTTTTAATTTGGAAATTAAATCGCGATATTCTGGAAACATTTTGTTTTCCTCTTTCGTTAATATGAATAAAACGGCGCAATGCCAAGAAAAGTATGTAACTGCCAGTAGTTTTATTATAACAAAGCTGCCATTTTTATCCAGCCCCTTCCCAATCAAACCCTGCATTGCATCAAATTTATCCGGCAGCCCGAAGCTGGAAAATCTGATTTGATCAGAACAGAACAAATCCGATTTCAATCATCTGAAAGACAGAGATTTGATGGATTAACGATTTCCTATTCCACAGATGATTTTTCAGACATAACCATCAAAAAGCAGATGGTTACAGGCGGTTTAAATCAGGAAAGCACCGTCTGGTTTCGACATATGGTTAGCTGAAGATGGCTGGGCCTGCGCCTCTACATCTGCTCCCTCGGCTACAGGTTTCAACACGCAGTCGCCTGAAGGCGGCTGGCGCGTCAATGCCTTGTGTCGCGTATCGTGGAAATGGTTTCAACACACAGCCGCCTGAAGGCGGCTGGAGCCTCTCTTAAAAGCCTTGCTCCATCAGGTTTCGCAGCCCCGATTTCGCTAAGCTCCCAAGAAAAGCGCGAAAGCGAGTATAACACAGCCTTTTCCGTTACACCCTCATTCGCAATATCCTGATTGTTAAAGAACAATCCCGATTCGCCAGCCCTGCCGCATTTTCATGAGAACCGAAGGTTGGCAATTCACACAATCAGCGTATCCTTAAACACATCCACTGACGGTTTTGCGCCGTGGTGTTCCACTTTGCGCCGCCATTTGCTGCCCAAATGGTAAAAGCGCAGGCTGTCGGTTTCGGGGTTGTAGGTTTTCAAAAGTTTGTCTTTTAAAACAACCCACTGGTCGGGCGCGATGTCGCATTCGAACACCGAATACTGCACGCGCACGCCGTAGTCCAAACACAATTTCGCCACGCGCCGCAGCCTTGCTTGTCCTTCCGCGTCTTCCAGCGAAATATCGTAAGTAATCAGCATCAGCATTTTGTATTCCCATGTGCAGGCTGCTTTAGAGGTCGTCTGAAAATGTCCAACCCGTTTTCAAACGACCTGCAAATCTATCTCATCAAAAACGGCGGATATTCCGCCAAATCCCCGCGTAAGTGCCGCGCCAACAGCATCGCCTGAATATACGGCAGCAGCCCGATTTCCACTTCTTCGCCCAAAAACGGATGCACGATTTTCTCCTGTTTTTTCGCCTGCAAGGCTTGGAACAAGAGCTTACGCGCATCGGCTTTCAAGCTCACCGCGCCGCTTGCCTCGGTAACAAAATCCTGCGGTTTGATTTGCCCGCGGTTAATCAGCGACAACACCAGCCTGTCTGCCCACCACGCGCGGAATTCTTCTAAAATATCCTGCGCCAAACTGTCGCGCCCCGGTCGGTCGGCGTGCAGAAAGCCCACCTGCGGATCCAGCCTCACGCCTTGCAGCGCGCCGCTGATGTCCTTGCCCAACAGCCTGAGACCTTTGCAAAAAAGCCCTTCCTTCGACAGCCGGAACCCAAACACAGGTTTTCGGCTATTTCCCTCCCCAAATACCTCCTGATTTTACCCAAATACCCCCTTAATCCTCCCCGGATACTCGATAATCAGGCATCCGGACCGCCTTTTAGGCGGCAACAGACACACTTAGCCTGTTAGCCGCTTTCAACAGGTTCAAACACATCGCCTTCAGATGGCTTTGCGCACTCACTTTGAGCAGACCAAAATAGGCTGCCCGGGCGTAGCGGAACTTGCGGTGCAGCGTCCCAAAGCTTTGTTCGACCACATAACGGGTCTTCGACAAATATCGGTTGCGTTTGGTTTGCACTTCCGTCAGCGGACGGTTGCGGTGGGCTTTGCGCATAATGCCGTCCAGCAACTGATGCTCTTTCAGATGTTGCCGGTTTTCCGCACTGTCGTAGCCTTTATCGGCATAGACGGTCGTACCTTCGGCAATGCCCTCCAACAAAGGCAACAGGTGGTTGCACTCATGGGTATTGGCGGGGGTGATGTGCAGTTTCTCGATATAGCCTTCCTCATCGGTACGGGTATGTTGTTTGTAACCGAGTTTGTAGAGGCCGTTTTTCTTTGTCCAACGGGCATCTTT